>DASYLM010000368.1:0-3887 GCA_036009565.1 Pseudonocardia sp.
GACTACCTCGTCGACGACCCGGTGACCCGCGCGGTCGCGGTGTTCCTGGAGACGGTGCGCGACCCGGAGGTGTTCCGCCGCGCCGCTCGCCGGGCCGCCGCCGCCGGCAAGGCCGTGGTGGTGCTCAAGGCGGGCAGCAGCGCGTTGGCCGCGCGGACCGCGGCGGCGCACACCGGCGCGCTGGTCGGCGACGACCGGGTGATCGACGCGGTGTTCCGCGACCTCGGGGTGATCCGGGTCGACTCGATCGAGGACATGCTGCTCACCGCCGGCGCGGCGGCCCAGCTCGGCCGGCTGGCCCGCCCCGGGGTCGGGGTGGTGTCGATCTCCGGTGGGGCCTGCGACATCCTGGCCGACCGCGCCCAGGACCTCGGGATGGCGCTGCCCGGGCTGGCGGCGCAGACCGAGGCGGCGCTGGCCGAGGCGATGCCGGACTACGGCACCGTGCAGAACCCGCTCGACGTCACCGGCGCGGCGATCATCGACCCCGGCCTGTTCACCCGCGCGATCGCCGCCATGTCCGCCGACCCGTCCGTCGGAGTGGTCGCCGTGGTCAACTCGCTGCCCTGGGCGTCGGACGGCCGGCCCTACCCCGCGCAGCCGCTCGTCGACGCGATCGGTGCCGGCATCGCGGCGGCGCCCGGCCCGGTGGTCTACGTGAACCAGGTACTGCAGCCGGTCACCGCGTACACCCGCGAGGTGATGGCGACGGGCGGGGTGCCCTACGTGCTGCCCGGGCTGCGCCAGGCCGTCGTCGCGCTGCGCAACGTGGCCTGGTGGTCGGATGTCACCCGCCACGCCGGCGGCGCCCCGCCCGCCGTACCCGTTCCGCTGGTGGCGGCGGGCCGCCGCCGCGGCGCATGGTCGGAGGCCGAGGCCAGGGCGCTGCTGGCCGAGGCGGGCCTGCCGGTGGTGCCCGGTGGCGTGGTCACCTCGGCGGACGGGGCGGCCACGCTGGCGGCCGAGCTGGGCGGCCCGGTGGCGCTGAAGATCGTCTCCCCGGACATCGCGCACAAGAGCGACATCGGCGGCGTGCGGCTCGGGGTCATCGGCGACGAGTCGGTGCGGCGGGCCTACGTGGAGGTGGCGGCGGCCGCCGCGGCGGTGCCGGGTGCGCGGGTGGACGGGGTGCTGGTGTCGCCGATGCGCCCCGGTGGGGTGGAGCTGCTGGTCGGCGTGGTGCGGGACCCGCGGTGGGGCCCGATGCTCGCGGTCGCGGCCGGTGGCATCTTCGTCGAGGTACTGGGCGACTCGGTACTGGCCCCGCTGCCGGTGAGCCCGGTGCGGGCCCGCGCGATGCTGCGTGGCCTGCGCGCCGCCGCGCTGCTGGACGGGGTGCGCGGTGGGCGCGCCGCCGACCTCGACGCGGTCGCCGACGTGGTCTCCCGGATCGGCGACCTGGCGTTGGCCCTGGGCGCGGAGCTGGAGTCCCTGGAGGTCAACCCGCTGTGGGTGGACGGCTCCACGGTCGAGGCGCTGGATGCGATGGTCACCTGGCGCGACAACGGATGAAGGACGGCCCACTCGGATGGAGGAACGCTGATGCGCACCCCGCTCACTGACCTGCTCGGCATCGAAGCGCCGCTGGTCGGGTTCAACCGTTCGCCCGGGGTGGTCGCCTCGGTCAGCAGGGCCGGCGGGCTGGGCGTCCTCGCCGCCACCGCGTACACCCCGGACGAGCTCGACGCCCAGCTCACCTGGATCGAGGAGCAGCTCGACGGCCGCCCGTACGGGGTGGACCTGCTGGTTCCCGGCAAAACCGCCGTCGGCGACCCGCACGACCTGATCGCCAGCCTGCGTGCGCAGATCCCGGGGGAACACATCCGGTTCGTCGACGAGCTACTGGCCCGCTACGACATCCCACCGGCCAGCGGACCGAGCGAGGACCCCCGCCTGGTGGCCAACCTCGACCCGAGCGGCGTGTCGGCCCTGCTCGACGTGGTCTTCGCGCACCCCATCGCGCTCCTCGCCAATGCGCTGGGCACCCCGCCGGCGACCCTGGTCGAGCGCGGCAAGGCGGCCGGCGTGGCGGTGGCGTCCCTGGTCGGCAAGCCGGAGCACGCCCGCCGACAGCTGGACGCAGGGGTGGACTTGCTCGTCGCGCAGGGCACCGAGGCGGGCGGGCACACCGGCACCATCGCCACCATGATCCTCACCCCGGAGATCGTCGACCTTGCCGGCGAGGTGCCGGTGCTGGCCGCCGGCGGGATCGCCACCGGCCGGCAGATGGCCGCCGCACTGGCGCTCGGCGCGGCCGGGGTGTGGTGCGGTTCGGTATGGCTGTCCAGCCACGAGGACATCACCCCGGACTCGGTGAAACAGAAGTTCCTGGCCGCGACCAGCTCGGACACGCTGCGCTCGCCCACCCGGACCGGGAAGCCGGCGCGGCAGCTGCGCAGCGCCTGGCACGACGAGTGGGAGCGCCCGGGCAGCCCGGGCCCGCTGCCGATGCCGCTGCAGCCGATGCTCATCGCGAAGGCCTGGCACCGCATCGACGAGGCGGCCGCCACCGGCCACCCGGGGGCCACCGCGCTGGAGTCGTTCTTCATCGGGCAGGTGGTCGGCGGGTTCACCGAGCTGCGCCCGGCCGAGGAGATCGCCCGCCGGATCATCGCCGACTGCGCGGCCCGGCTGACCGAGCTCGGTGCGCTCGCCGAGGGCGCGCCGGTGCCGCACCCCTCCCGCGCCTAGCCGCCTCCTCGGCTGGTGGCCTGACCAGGCGGCTGGTGGCCTGACCAGGCGGAGCCTTCCGTTCCGCCTTCACTGCGGCTACTCTGTGGGGTGGGTGCTCACTAGCAAAGCTCGAATCCCCCCGCCCCGGCGGTGGTCGACGACGACCAAGGAGGAGATGTCGATGACCGGTCGGTCCAGCGGTGATGTCATCGGTCCCATTCCGACGATTTCGCCCCTGCACGCCGAGGTGTTCTTCTTCGTGTTCGGGGCGATCGCGGTCCTGGTGGTGCTCGCGGCGATCGCCGAGTCGGTCCGCCGACGCTCGCCGCTGATGCTGATCTGCCTGGTCGGCAGCGTGCTGTGCAATCCGGTGGAGCCGATCTGGGACGCGCTCGGCAAGCTGCGGTTCCATCACGGCAACTACTGGGCGTGGACCGAGTTCCCCGACCTGGCCCCGCCGGTGGAGTACCCGTGGTGGGCGGCGTTCGTCTACACGTTCTTCACCGGGGTCACCTGCTATGTGTTCTTCCGGATGTTCGAGAACCGGGTGAGGTGGTCGACGTACTGGCTGTTCGTGGCCGGACAGGCGGTGATGAACATCGTGCTCGAGGGTTACGTGATCACCAGTGCGTACGACTACTACGGCGACCAGCCCTGGCGGATCGGCAGCGACTTCCCGCTGTGGTGGGTGTTCGCCAACTTCGGCGAGCTGCTGGGCGGTGCGCTGCTGGCGCTCGCGGTGCGCCGGTACGGCCACCGCGGTTACCCACTGGCCATCGTGCTCGTGCCGTCCTCGTTCGCGGCGTGGGAGCTGTGGGCCGGGTGGCCGGTGTTCGCCACCTTGAACATGAGCGTCGGGCCGGTGTGGCGCAACGTCGCGGCCGTGCTCACCGCCGCGATCGCGGTCGGCACGATCTGGGTCATCGGCAGGTTGATGCTCCCCGCCGAGCTGCGGGTCGCCGCGATACCCCAGCAGCGGCCGCGCACCACTGGCGCGACCGTCGACTCGTAACAGGCAACCTGGATAGCGGGCGCGCGCCCGCTCGCGCCCGCTCGCGCCCGCTCGCGCCCACCAGGGGCTCGCACAGAGCTGGTGCCGCTCGCACACAGTGTGCACGGTCTGTGCGGCCCGCGGCCGGTCTGCGTCGGCGGCTCTTGTCAGCTGTGGACGTGCCACTGGTCCCGGTCGGCCGACGGCGTACGAGCCACAGGGT
>DASYLM010000369.1:0-8811 GCA_036009565.1 Pseudonocardia sp.
CGCGCCCGGGCAGCAGCGCCACCGCGTACCTCGGCCCGAGCCGGGGCGGCCCGGTGAGGCGCTCGGTGGTCGGTCCCTCGCTTCCGCGCCGGCCGGTTTCGGACATGTCAGGCCCCCAGCAGACTCTGGCCGCACACCCGCACGACCTGGCCGGTGACGCCGCCGCTGCCCGGCTCGGCCAGCCAGGCCACCGTCTCGGCCACGTCCACCGGTTCACCGCCCTGGTGCAGGCTGTTGATCCGCCGGCCGGCCTCCCGGGTGCCGAACGGCATCGCGGTGGTCATCTCGGTCTCGATGAAACCGGGTGCCACCGCGTTGACCGTGATGCCCTGCCCGGCCGCGCGGGGGGCTAGCGCGCGCACCATGCCGATGATGCCGGCCTTGCTGGCCGCGTAGTTGGTCTGGCCCCGGTTGCCGGCGATGCCGCTGGTGGAGGACACCGAGACGATGCGCCCGCCGGTCCGCAGCGGGGTCTCCGGTGCCAGCAGGGCGGCGTTGAGGTCCAGCTGGGCGCGCAGGTTGACCGCGAGCACCGAGTTCCACCGGGTGTCGTCCATGTTGACCAGCAGCTTGTCCCGGGTGATGCCTGCGTTGTGCACGATGACGTCGACGCCGCCGAGTCGCCCGGTGACGTACTCGCTGAGCCGGTCCGCCGCGTCCGGGGTGGTGATGTCCAGCTGCAGGGCGAGCCCGCCGATCCGGTTCGCGGTCGCGGCCAGCGCCTCGCCCTGGGTCGGCACGTCCAGACACACCACGGTGGCGCCGTCGCGGGCGAACACCTCGGCGATGGCGGCGCCGATACCCCGTGCCGACCCGGTGACCACCACGACCCGGCCGGTGTGCGGCGGGCTGCCCGCGTCGGCATCCGGCGAGCCGCCGCCGGCTGATCCCGCCGCGCCGACCCGGACGACCTGGCCGTCCACGTAGGCCGACCGTGCGGAGAGCAGGAAGCGCACCGTGGAGTCGGTGTCGGCCGGGGCGGCCTCGGTGGACACCTGCACCAGGTTCGCGGTGGCGCCGTCGCGCAGCTCCTTGGCGACCGACCGGATCAGCCCGTCCAGCGCCTGGCGGGTGGCGGCCGCCGTGATGTCGCCGGCCTGCTCCGGCGTGCCGGCCAGCACCAGCACCCGCCCGCACGGCCGCAACCGGCGGACCCCGCTGCCCAGGAGCTCCCGTGCCACGGACAGCTCGTGCAGCGTGTTCAGCCCGGTGGCGTCGAGCACCAGGGCACCCAGCCGGGCGTCCGGCTCGACGACCTGGTCCACCTCGGGGAGCGTCAGCACGTGGTCGGCGAGCTTGCCGCTGCCCGCCGTGGCGACCAGCACCGGTCCGTCGGTGAGCGGCTGACCGGGGCGGTACCGGCGCAGCTGTGCCGGCCGGGGCAGGCCCAGCTGGCGGGTCAGCGGCCCGCCGATGCGGCCTCCTGCCAGCATCCGGTACCAGTCGCTGCTGGTCCGGGCATTTCCGGTGCCACTCATGCCGCCTCCAGGATGGCTACCACGCCCTGCCCGCCGGCGGCGCAGATCGAGATGAGACCGCGGCCGGAGCCCTTCTCGGCCAGCTGCTTGGCCAGCGTGGCCACGATCCGCCCGCCGGTGGCGGCGAACGGGTGCCCGGCGGCAAGCGAGGACCCGACGACGTTGAGCCGGGTGCGGTCGATCGGGCCCAGCGGTGCGTCCAGCCCGAGCCGCTCGGTGCAGAACCCCTTGTCCTCCCAGGCGGCCAGGGTGGCCAGCACGGTGGAGGCGAACGCCTCGTGGATCTCGTAGAAGTCGAAGTCCCGCAGGGTCAGACCCTGGCGGGCGAGCAGCCGGGGGACCGCGTACGCCGGCGCCATGAGCAGGCCCTCACCGCCGTGCACGTAGTCCACCGCGGCGGTCTCGGCGTCCACCAGGTGGGCCAGGACCGGCAGACCGCGCTCGCGGGCCCACTCGTCGCTGCCGAGCAGTACCGCCGAGGCGCCGTCGGACAGCGGCGTCGAGTTGCCGGCGGTCATGGTGCCCTCGGTACCGCCGAACACGGGCTTGAGCTTGGCCATCGCCTCGACGCTCGCGTCCGGGCGCAGCGTGGCGTCCCTGGACAGGCCCAGGTACGGGGTGACCAGGTCGTCGAAGAATCCCCGGTCGTAGGCGGCGGCGAGGTTGCGGTGGCTGGCCACGGCCAACTCGTCCTGCTCGGCACGCCCGATCTCCCACTCGGCGGCGGTGATCGCGGCGTGCTCGCCCATGGACAGCCCGGTCCTCGGCTCGGCATTGCGCGGCAGGTCCGGCACGATCTGCCCGGGCCGCAGCTTGGCCAGCGCGGCCAGCCGGTCGCCCAGCGAGCGGGCGTGGTTGAGCTCCATCAGCACCCGGCGCAGCTCGTCGTTCAGCGAGACCGGTGCGTCGCTGACCGAGTCCACCCCGGCGGCGATGCCGCTCTCGATCTGGCCGAGCGCGATCTTGTTGGCCACCAGCACGGCGGTCTCCAGACCGGTGCCGCAGGCCTGCTGCACGTCGTAGGCCGGGGTGGCGGGGGAGAGCCGGCTGCCCAGCACGGACTCCCTGGTGAGATCGCGGTCCCGACTGTGCTTGAGCACGGCGCCGCCGGCCACCTCGCCGAGCCGCTCGTCGCGCAACCCGAAGCGGGCCACCAGCCCGTCCAGCGCGACGGTCAGCATGTCCTGGTTGGAGGCCTTCGCGTAGTGCCCGCCGGCGCGGCCGAACGGGATCCGGTTGCCGCCGATGACCGCGGCGCGCCGGGACTCCGCGCGGCGTGACCTGTCCGCCATACCGATCTCCTTCCGAGCCTGTGTACGCATTCCTACTCGCCGGTAGCATGCCGTGCGACGTGACGCCGCGCACCGGTGGTTCACCCACTCGCACTACGGGGTACCCAAACCACGGCTGATCCACGGCTGATCCACGGGCTGATCCACGGAATGCTCCACGGACTCCGCCCGGCCGGGATCAGTGCCGACTCAGCCGCCGACCGGGTTGGTGGGACAGTTCAACTGATCGGGGATCCTGGCCAGGGCCGGCCAGCTCGATCTCGTATCGGAGGGATCATGAGTAGCACCGCGACCATTTCGTCCGAGCTGCCCGCCAAGGTCGACACCGAGGCGCTGCGCACGCTGCTGGACGGCCGCTGGGCATCGGTCCGGGCGGACGTGCGCGCCCAGCTGGGCCAGCGCCGGCTGCACCCGGACCCGGACTGGACGACCGAGCAGCACCGGGCGTACATCACCGACCTGGCCCGGGAGCTCGCCGCGAGCGGCCACACGGCGCTGGGCTTCACCAGCGAGTACGGCGGCGAGGACGACATCGGCGGCTCGGTGAACTCGATCTCGATGCTGGCCTACGCGGACCTGTCGCTGATGGTGAAGGCGGGGGTGCAGTGGGGGCTGTTCGGCGGCGCCGTGCAGGCGCTGGGCACCGACGTGCACCACCGGAGGTACCTGCCCGCGATCATGAGCTTCGAGCTGCCGGGCTGCTTCGCGATGACCGAGACCGGGCACGGCAGCAACGTCGCCGCCGTGGAGACCACGGCCACCTACGACGTGGCGGCCGGCGAGTTCGTGGTGCACAGCCCGACCCCGTCGGCGCGCAAGGACTACATCGGCAACGCGGCACGGGACGGCCGGCTGGCGGTGGTGTTCGCGCAACTGATCACCCCCGCCGGCGGGCACGGGGTGCACGCTCTGCTGGTGCCGATCCGGGACGGCGACGGCCGGCCGTGCCCCGGGGTCACGATCTCCGACTGCGGGCGCAAGGCCGGGCTCAACGGGGTGGACAACGGCCGGCTGGTCTTCGACTCGGTGCGGGTGCCGCGCGAGGCGCTGCTGAACAAGTACGGCGACGTGGCCCCGGACGGCAGCTACACCAGTCCGATCGAGAACCAGAGCGGCCGGTTCTTCACCATGCTCGGGACCCTGGTGCGGGGCCGGATCAGCGTGGCCGGCTCGGCGGCCAGCGCGACCCAGTCCGCGCTGACCATCGCGGTGCGCTACGGCCAGCGGCGGCGGCAGTTCGAGGCGCCGGGCCGCGACGGCGAGATCGTCCTGCTGGACTACCTGGGCCACCAGCGCAAGCTGCTGCCCGCGCTCGCCAAGAGCTACGCACTGCACTTCGCGCAGGAGGAGCTGGTCCGGCTGCTGCACGAGGTGCAGTCCGGCGGTACCCGGGACGAGGCGGCGCAGCGTGAGCTGGAGGGGCTCGCCGCCGGCATGAAGGCGGTCACCACCTGGCACGCCACGCGCGCCATCCAGGCCTGCCGGGAGGCGTGCGGCGGCGCCGGCTACCTCGTCGAGAACCTGTTGCCGCAGCTCAAGGCCGACACCGACGTGTTCACCACGTTCGAGGGCGACAACACGGTGCTGCTGCAGCTCGTCGCCAAGGGGCTACTCACCGAGTACCGGGACCACGTCGGCGACCTGAACACACTGGGGATGATCAAGTTCATCACCGAGCAGGTGGTGGACACGATCGCGGAGCGGACCGCCGCGCGCGGCCTCGCGCAGCGGTTCAAGGATCCGGGTCCGGACGACGCCGAGTGGCACCACGAGCTGTTGGCCGACCGGGAGGAGCACCTGTTGGCCGGGCTGGCCCGCCGGCTGCGTCGGGCCGGCGCGCCGGACGCCGACGCGTTCGCGGTGTTCAACGCCGCCCAGGACCACCTGTTGTCGGCCGCCTCGGCGCACGTGGACCGCTGGGTGCTGGACGGGTTCAGCGCCGGGCTGGCCCGCTGCGACGACGACGGGGTCACCGCACTGCTGACCAAGGTCCGCGCGCTGTACGCCCTGAGCGTGGTCGAGGCGGACCGCGGCTGGTTCCTGGAGCACGGGCGGCTGACCGCGAGCCAGGCCAAGGCGGTCACCGCCACGGTGAACGAGCTCTGTGCGCAGCTGCGGCCGTACGCCGACACGCTGGTGGACGGGTTCGGCATCCCGGACGCCTGGGTGGACGCGGTCATCCTGCGGTAGGCGTCCGGCCTGGACTCTGAAGAGATGCCCGTGCCCCCGTCCACACCCCACCCGCTCAGCCGCCCGCGCGGAGCTGGGTGCGAGCCCGCAGGTCCAGCTCGATCTGCTCCAGGCTGCGGCCCTTGGTCTCCGGGACGAGCCACTTCGTCAGCGCGAACAGCACCACGTTGATCGCCGCGAAGACGAACATCGAGCCGCCGATACCCAGCGACTTCGGGTCGGAGATGAGCGGGAAGACGGCACTGACGATGCCGGTCGCGGCCCACAGCACCACGCTGCCGACCCCCATGCCGGCGGCCCGCAGCTTGAGCGGGAACACCTCGGCCATCATCACCCAGACGACCGCGCCCCAGCCAAGCTCGTAGCCCACCAGGTAGAAGATCATCATGACCAGCATCAGGATGCCCCGGGTGCCGGTGTCATGGACGTTGAGCACGACCAGTCCGGCCGCCGTGAGCGTCACCACCATGATCACGTTGCCGATCAGCAGCAGCGGCTTGCGGCCCCACCGGTCGACCACGAAGACCACCCACGCGGTGAACAGGAACTTGGTGATCCCCAGCAGCACCCCGGCCAGCAGAGCGGCCTGGGTGGCGAAGCCGAGCCCGATGAGCATCGTCGGGAAGTAGGCGTTGATCGCGTTGACCCCGCTGAACTGCTGCCCGACGGCGAGCAGCAGTGTCACGATCAACATCGGCCGCACCCACGGGGCGAACAGGTCGCGGACGCGGGCCTTCTGCTCGGTGTCCAGCCGGATGACCTCGCGGATGGTGGCGATCTCCTCGTCGAGGTTCGCGGTGCCGCCGTGCGAGCTGATCAGCACCGAGCGCGCCTCCTCCTCCCGGCCGTTCTTCACCAGCCAGCGCGGCGTCTCCGGCAGCACGACCAGCCCGAGGAGCAGGACGATCGCCGGTACCAGAGCGCCGGCGAACATGGCGCGCCAGTTGGCCGACGGCCCGAGCCCGAAGCTGACCAGGAATGCGATCAGGATGCCCAGCACGATGAAGATCTGGTTGAGCGCGCCCATCGCACCGCGCAGGCGCGCCGGCGCCAGCTCCGACAGGTAGGTCGGCACCGTGGACGAGGACAGTCCGATGCCGAGGCCGATGACCAGCCGGGACACGGTCAGCAGGCCGAAGGTCGGCGAGAAGGTGGCCGCGATCGTTCCGATGATCACGATCGCGGCGGCCACCATGATCGTGCGCCGCCGGCCGAGCCGCTCGTTCGTCCTGGTGGAGAGCAGGGCGCCGCCGATGGCCCCGACCGAGAGGCTGGCCGTGATCACACCCTTGTCGAAGCTGGTCAGCTGCCAGGTCTTGCCGATGAAGGGCAGGACACCGGAGATGACGCCGAGGTCGTAGCCGAACAGGATGCCGCCGAGCGCGCCGAAGAAGTACAGCGTGGTCCGGCTGATCTGGCGCCGAACTGGCGAGGTCTGCGTCATTGCCGAGCGCCTCTCTCTGTGGTCCAGGCCACCCAGGGGACGGCCCCACAGTCACATGCCGCGCCGGGGCGGACAAGACAAATGGCGATAATAATTCAGAAATCTGACGAGCATTCACATATGTGAAGAGCACCGTTCGGTCGGCCGCCTCCAGGTCGTGATCACTTGCCGGCTAGCCTCACCGCGTTGCCACCGACGCGGCTGGCAGGGGAGTACACGCCGCTGAGGTCCCGGTGAGGAGATGGGTGCCGTGGTCATTTCCGGACTGCTGGTGAAGGCTCTGGCCGTCGCGGCGGTGACGATCCCCGCCGTCCTCGGCGGGGCAGCCGCGGCGGCGGCCGCGCCGGGGACGCAACCGGCCTCGGCGCCCGTTCCAGCCGCGACCGGCTCGACCTGCGGCGACCCGGCGGAGATCCTCGACCTCAGGAACTGGAAGGTCACGCTCCCGGTCAGCGGCCCGGACAACGACCCGAAGAAGCCGCTCGAGGTGCTGCAGCCCGATCTGGACACCTACTCCACCTCGCCGTGGTTCGACGCCACGTCCACCTGCGATGCCGTGGTGTTCCGGGCGCCGGTCGACGGCGTGACCACCAAGGGCTCGCGGAACCCTCGGTCCGAGCTCCGGGAGATGGCCGACAACGGTTCGACCAACGCGAGCTGGTCCTCGACGGCCGGCACCCACAGCATCGTGGTCGACGAGGCCTTCGTGCACCTGCCCTCGGTCAAGCCGGACCTGGTCGGCGTCCAGATCCACGACGCCGACGACGACATCTCGGTGTTCCGGCTGGAAGGTCGCAACCTCTACGTCACCAAGGGCAACGACCCCCACTACAAGCTCGTGACCAGTGACTACGTCCTGGGCACGAAGTTCGAGGCCAAGTACGTTGTGGGCGGCGGCAAGATCGAGGCCTACTACAACGGCGTGCTGCAGACGACCATCGCCGAGCGCTTCCGCGGCGCCTACTTCAAGGCCGGCGCGTACACCCAGGCGAACTGCGCCGACTCGTCGCCGTGCAACAGGGACAACTACGGCGAGACGATGGTCTACAGCGTCGCCGTCACCCACCACGTGACCCCGTGGGACCTGATCTGGGACTGGTTCACCACCTGGCTGCCGATCGGTGTGGCGGTGGTCCTGGTGCTCGGGCTGGGGTACCTGATCTGGCGGCGGGTGCGGGTGCGCTGAGCCGCCGCCGCGGCTGTTTCCGCCGGCGCGCCCACCCGACCCGCGAGGTAACGTCAGGCCCGATCAGCCGCGCCGCGGCCGACGCCGGGTTGGGCGTGGATGAGGGGTGCCGTCGATGGCCGTGCCGGTGATCTTGGACTGCGATCCTGGGCATGACGATGCGTTCGCCATCTGGCTGGCCGCCGGCGACCCGAACCTGAACCTGCTGGGCATCACCACGGTCGGCGGCAACGGCCAGCTTGCGCAGACCACCCGGAACGCGCAGGTCGTGTGCACCGTCGCCGGCATCCGGGACGTGCCCATCGCCGCCGGTGCGGACAGCCCGCTGACGCGCACACTGCAGACGGCCGGCGACATCCACGGCGCGAGCGCGCTGGACGGGCCGGTGCCGCCCGAGCCGGACGTCGACCTCGACCCGCGCGGCGCGGTCCAGTTGCTGCACGACCTGCTGACCGGGTCCCCCGAGCCGGTGGTGGTGCTCGCGACCGGGCCGCTGACCAACATCGCACTGCTGCTGCGGATCCACCCCCAGGTCCGGACGAAGATCAAGGAGATCGTCTGGATGGGCGGCTCCACCGGCCGGGGCAACGCGACCCCCTATGCCGAGTTCAACTGCTGGGTCGACCCGGAGGCGGCCGCCGTGGTGGTGGCCGCCGGCCTCCGGTTCAGCATGGTCGGGCTGAACGTCACCCACCTGGCGCTGGTCACCCCGGAGGTGCTGGACCAGCTGGCCGCGGTCGGGAACGCGACCGCCGCGTTCGCGGTGGAGCTGCTGAAGTTCTTCCGCGCGAGCTATCAGGAGGCGGAGGGGATGGCCGCCCCGCCGCTGCACGACCCGGTTGCGGTCGCACTGGTCGCAGTGCCGGGCATCGTCACCACCGTGCACACCAGGCTGGACATCGAGCTGCACGGCCCGGAGACGGTGGGCGCGACCAGCGTCGACCTGCACAACAAGCTGGGCCGCCCGGCCAACGCGCACGTAGCGGTGGACCTGGACGCGGACCGGTTCTGGAAGACCGTCGAGGACGCTATCCGGCGCATGCGTTAGCTGCCCAGGCTGAGTGACATCCGGGGCCGGCGCCTGGTGCTCGCCGCGTTGCTGGTGTTCGCCGCGTTCAACTTCGGCGCCGGGCTGAGCTTCGCGGTGCTGCCGGTGGCGCAGGTGCTCGGCAGTCCCACCGGTTCGGACTCCTCGGCCGGCTTCGCCGGCGGCATCGGGCT
>DASYLM010000370.1:0-4783 GCA_036009565.1 Pseudonocardia sp.
GGCCGCCCTGCCAGCCGGTCGGGACACCCGGCGGTGTCGAACCGTTCGGGCCGGCCGACGGTGTCGCCCCGTTCAGGCCGTCCGGCGGTGTCGAACCATTGAAGCCGTTGGGGCCGGCCTGGTGAGCCGGGCCGGATCGCGGCCACGGGCGGCCCCGGCCACCGGCCGCGTGCCGGGGGTTGAGCTCGCCGTCCGGCGGTGCGTCGTCCCACGGCGGCGCCGCCTGCCTCGAGTGAGCCGAGTCCGGCGTGGAGTACCCGTTCATCGGACCCGGGGGGACGGGAGCGCCGTTCCAGCCAGCTGACTGGCCGGGCCTGGATAAGTCGTTCGACTCAAGGCCCTCCGACTCGGCGTGGTGTGTCCCAAGCGGTCCGCTGAACCCCTCGTCCTCCGGGGAGGACGCGGCCAACGGGCCGACGCGACGGGCGGGCGGCCGAGGCTCGCCCGGGGCGTTGGGGACAACCACAGACACGAGGCTACGGCACTACCCGCTATTCGGTCAGGGGGTCAGGAAGCGGACGGAGCATCGCGCTTCTCCTTGATCTTCGCGGCCTTGCCACGGAGCTCACGGAGGTAGTACAGCTTGGCGCGGCGCACGTCGCCTCGGACCGCAACCTCGATCTCGGCGATGTTCGGCGAGTGCACCGGGAAGGTCCGCTCGACGCCAACGCCGAACGAAACCTTGCGCACCGTGAAGGTCTCGCGCAGGCCCGCGCCCTGACGGCGAATCACCACGCCTTGGAAGATCTGCACCCGTGAGCGCGACCCCTCAATGACGCGAACGTGGACCTTCAGCGTGTCGCCGGGCCGAAAGCTCGGAATGTCAGAACGCAGCGACGTAGCGTCCAGTTCGTCCAGGGTGTTCATCGTGCAGGTCCGTCCTCGCGTGGGAGAAAGCGTTCTTACGATCACGTTGCCTCACCGACCGGCTCCGGCCGCTCGCCGGGGAACGCGCTGGCGCGACCTCCCGACCGACCGGACCGGTGTGATCCGGCATCCCCGGCTAGGTGCGCGGGGCGGTGGCAACCAGTCCAGTGTGCCAGACGGACCGCCGCGGATCGAAACCGGACGGCCAGGGATGCCCCCGTTGCCCCATGGTGGGTTTGCTCACTGGGCCTCCTCGGCGAGCCGTTCCAGCAGTTCACGGTCCCGCGGCTGGAGTGCATCGGGGGGTAGCGCGGCAAGCAGGTCGGGCCGCCGCGCGGCCGTGCGGGCCAGCGACTGGTCGCGCCGCCACCGCTCGATCGCGGCATGGTCACCACTGCGCAGCACCGGCGGCACCGCCAGCTCCCGCCAACGCTCCGGGCGGGTGTACGCCGGCCCCTCGAGCAGTCCGTCCGAGAACGAGTCCTGCGCGGCGGAGTCCGGGTTGCCGAGCACGCCGGGCAGCAGCCGGGCCACCGCCTCCACCATGGCCAGCACCGCGACCTCGCCGCCGACCAGCACGTAGTCACCGATCGAAACTTCGTCGACCACCATCCGCCGGGACGCGTCGTCGAACACCCGCTGGTCGATGCCCTCGTAGCGGCCGCAGGCGAACACCAGCCACGGCTCCGCCGCGTACTCGCGGGCGGTGGCCTGGGTGAACGGTCGCCCGGCCGGTGTCGGCACCACCAGCCGGGGAGCCGGCGTGGACCCCTCCGGCGGCGCGCACACCGCGTCCAGTGCCGCACCCCAGACGGCGGGCCGCATCACCATGCCGGGGCCGCCGCCGTACGGCGCGTCGTCCACCGCCTTGTGCACGTCGTGGGTCCAGTCCCGCAGGTCGTGCACCTGCACCGAGATGAGCCCAGCACTGATCGCCCGACCGAGCAGCGCCTCGCGCAGCGCGGCCAGGTAGCCGGGGAAGATTGTCACTACGTCGATCCGCATCGACCGGGAATCCTGCCAGTCGGCCTCGGCGGCGCGCTCAGCGCTCTACTCGTCGTCCAGCAGGCCGTCGGGCGGGGTGAGAACCACCCGGCCGGCGGCCAGGTCGACGGTGGGCACGATCGCCTGGACGAAGGGCACCAGGGCGTCCGAGGCGCCCTCCCGAGCCAGTACGAGCAGCTCGCCGGCAGGACCGTGCACAACGTCCCGCACGGTCCCCACCACCGCACCGTCCTCGAGCTCGGCGCGCAGCCCGATCAACTGGTGGTCGTGGAACTCGTCCGGGTCGTCCAACAGCGGCAGGTCGTCGACCGTCACCGTCAGCACCTCGCCGCGCAGCGTCTCGGCCGCGGTGCGGTCGGCGACCTCTTCGAACCGCACCAGCAGGGCACCGCTGTGCCAGCGGGTGCCGGCCACCGTCATTCGGCGGCCGGCCTCCAGCTCGAACACCGTGCCCTGCGCAAAGCGCTGCTCCGGCGCGTCGGTGCGCACCAGCACACTGACCTCGCCGGTCAGTCCGTGGGCTCGACCGATCCGGCCGACCCCCACCTTCACACGCTCGGACACCGGAGGCTCAGCGATCGGTGTCGACCACGTCCACCCGGACGCCTCGACCGCCCACGCCGCTGATCACAGTGCGCAGCGCGGTCGCGGTCCGGCCGCCCCGGCCGATCACCTTACCGAGGTCGTCGGGGTGTACCCGGACCTCGAGCGTGCGCCCGCGACGGGTGGTGACCAGCTCCACCTGAACCTCGTCCGGGTGGTCGACGATGCCGCGCACCAGGTGCTCGAGAGCGTCCACGAGAGCGCCGCTCACGCGATCTCCTCACTCTCGATGGTCAGTCGAGCGAATGCGCGCGCCGGACCACCTGACGGTGAGCTAGCGCGCCGGCTCACTGCCCGCCTTCAGCGACGGCCGCACCAGCCTCGGGCTTGGTCTCAGCCTCGGGCTTGGTCTCAGCCTCGGGCTTGGTCTCAGCCTCGGGCTTGGTCTCGGCCTCAGCCTTCACCTCGGGCTTGGTCTCAGCCTTCACCTCGGGCTTGGTCTCAGCCTTCGCCTCGGGCTTGGCGTCGTCCTTCTTGGCCTTCGGCTCAGCCTTCTTCTTCGGCGTGGTCGCCGCGCCGGTCACCTCGCCGCCGGCCTCGGCCAGCGCCGCGTTGAACCGGGCCAGCCGGTCCACCGGCGGGGCCGGGTGGCGCAGGGTGCCCTCGGTGCCGGGCAGGCCCTTGAACTTCTGCCAGTCGCCGGTGATCTCGAGGATGTTGCGCACCGGATCGGTCGGCTGGGCGCCGACGCCGAGCCAGTACAGAGCGCGCTCGGAGTCGACCTCGATGAAACTGGGGTCGGTCTTGGGGTGGTACTTGCCGATGGTCTCGATCGCGCGGCCACTGCGACGGTTGCGCGCGTCGGCCACGACGATCCGGTAGTACGGTGCACGGATCTTGCCGAGCCTCATCAGCTTGATCTTGACTGCCACGGGTCTTGCTGCTCCTCGCGGTTCGAATTGCTCATTCAGGTCATGGACGTCCGAGCCGGCGTTGCCCGCGTGGGGAACGGGCTAGACCAACTCGGTATCAACCACGGCGCGGGGAGAGGGTCCGGCCACGGCGCTCAGCCGACCATTGTGCCAGATACCCCACGTCGGCGGGCCGGCAGCTCCGGTCTACCGCGCTCGACCGCCCCGCAACCGGCCGCCGGAGACGTCCGGCACCCGGTTCCGGGGTCAGACTTCGGTGAACGGACGCACCGTCACTTCCAGGGCGAGCAGCTCGGCCCGCACCGCGCGCGCCATCTCCACGGCGCCCTGGGTGTCGCCGTGCAGACAGAGTGATCGGGCGCCGACCTTCAGTACCGTGCCATCCACCGCGACGATCTCCCCGGCCGTCGCCAACCGCACCGCGCGCTCGACCACCTCGGCGGTCGTACTGAGCAGCGCACCGGGCTCGGACCTCGGCACCAGGGTGGCCTCCGGGGTGTAGCCGCGGTCGGCGAACGCCTCCTGGACGGGCTCCAGGCCGGCCCGCTCGGCCGCCGCCAGCAGCTCCGAACCGGGCAGCCCGAGCACCGGCAGCGCTCCGAACGCCCGCACCCCGGCCACCACCGCGCCGGCCTGCGCGGTGTGCCGAACGGTGGCGTTGTAGAGGGCGCCGTGCGGCTTGACGTACCCGACCCTGGTGCCGCCGGCCCGGGCACAGGCCTCCAGCGCGCCGATCTGGTAGAGCACCTCGTCGGCGAGCTGCCCCGGCTCGACGTCGATGAAGCGGCGGCCGAACCCGGCCAGGTCGCGGTAGGACACCTGGGCGCCCACCACGACGCCGCGCTCGGCGGCCAGCGCGCAGACCCGGCGCATCGTCGAGGCGTCCCCGGCATGGAAGCCGCAGGCCACGTTTGCCGAGCTCACCACGTCGAGAAGGGCGTCGTCGTCGCCGAGGCGCCAGATCCCGAAGCCCTCCGCGAGGTCGGAGTTCAGGTCCAGGACTCCGCTCATTTGATCACTCCGAGCAGGGCCAGCAGCAGGGACACCGCCGGCAGCAGGTTGTTGAGCTGGTGGGCGATGATGCTGGCGCCGAGCCGCCCGGTGTAGAGCCGGGCCAGGCCGATCGGCACCGCGATGACCAGTAGCAGCGGCGTCCGGGTGAACTCGAAGTGCGCGAGCGCGAACGACAGCGTGGTCACCCCGAAGGCCCACCAGCGACCCGTCGCGTGCCGCTCGACCGCGCCCCACAGCAGGCCCCGGTACACGATCTCCTCGCAGATCGGCGCCACCAGCCACACCACGAGGAAGACCGCGAGCGCCACCGGCACTGCGAACCGCTGCCCGGCGAACAGTTCGGCGACCGCCGAGTTGGCCTGCTCGGGGCCGACCACCCTGGACCACAGCGCGGCGGCCGGGATGGTCAGCACCAGGCCGCC
>DASYLM010000371.1:0-2013 GCA_036009565.1 Pseudonocardia sp.
CACCGGCCTGGCACGCCGACGAGGCCGACCAGCTCGCCGCGATCCACGACCACCTCCACCACCGCGGCCGGCCCACCGCCACCGTCCGCCGCTGCTGACCGGAAGGACCCGCTGAACCGCCCCGGGATTGATGGAGGCACCGAACCCACGGAAAGGTGGGGGTCGTGCCAGCACCGAGGAAGTATCCGAGGGAACTGCGTGAGCGGGCGGTCCGCCTGGTGGTGGACAGCGTGACCGGCGGCGGGGAGAGCGTGACCGCGGCCAGCGCGCGGATCGGCGGGCAGTTGGGGATCAGCGCCGAGACGCTGCGCGGCTGGGCCAACCGGGCGCAGATCGATGCCGGGGCGCGGCCGGGGACCACGACGTCGGACCGGGCCCGGATCGCGGAGTTGGAGCGGGAGAACCGGGAGCTGCGCCGGGCGAACGCGATCCTGAAGACGGCGTCGGCTTTCTTCGCGGCGGAGCTCGACCGCCCACCGGGCAGGTAGTGCACCTCATCGACGCGCACCGCGCCGAGTTCGGGGTCGAGCCGATCTGCCGGGTCCTGCAGGTCGCCCCGAGCACCTACTACGCCGCCAGGGCCCGGGCGCCGTCGGCACGGTCGGTGCGGGACGCCGCGCTGGCCGAGGAGATCACCCGGGTGCACGCCGCGAACTTCGCCGTCTACGGGGCCCGGAAGGTGTGGCGGGCGCTGCACCGCGACGGCACCCCGGTGGCCCGGTGCACGGTGGAGCGGCTGATGCGCGCCCACGGCCTGACCGGGGCGACCCGGGGCAAGACCCGGCGCACCACCGTGCCCGCCCCGGCCGCGTCGCGGCCGGCCGACCTGGTGCAGCGGCGGTTCCGGGCGGCGGCTCCGAACCGGCTCTGGGTCGCCGACCTCACCTACGTGCCGACCTGGTCCGGGTTCGTCTACGTCGCCTTCGTCACCGACCTGTACTCACGGCGGATCGTCGGCTGGCGGGTGTCGGCGTCGCTGCGCACCGACCTCGCCCTCGACGCCCTCGAGCAGGGCCTGTGGCAGCGCGCCCGCGACGAGGAGGACGTCACCGGGCTGGTCCACCACTCCGACCGCGGCGTGCAGTACCTGGCGATCCGATACACCGACCGGCTCGCCGCGGCCGGCGCGGTCGGCTCGGTCGGGTCGGTCGGCGACAGCTACGACAACGCCGCCGCGGAATCCCTCAACGGCCTCTACAAGACCGAACTGATCCGCCGCCGCGGCCCCTGGCGCGGCCCCGACCACGTCGAACTGGCCACCCTGGAATGGGTCGACTGGTTCAACCACCGCCGGATCCACTCGTTCTGCGGCAACATGCCACCCGTCGAGTTCGAACACCGGTACCACCGTCAGAACGCCGGCCCCACCCAGGACCAACCGGCAGAACCCAGCCTCCACTGAACCCGGGGCGGTTCAGATGGGCGCCCCCGGCGTCGCGGTCGTGCGCAGCCCAGTCGAGCCTGGTCCCACCATGTGCCGGGGCATTGGGCGTGCTACCCCACGATTTCCGATACGCGGTGGGGTACGGCGCCCAATGCCTGGGGCGGTGCCGGGTGGTGTGGCTGCGTGCGGTGGGGGGTGCCGTCCTACCGCCCGCGGTCCTCGCTCGCCGGGTCGTCCAGCGCCGCGGCCAGCACCTCGGCCAGGTGCCTCGGGCGCCGGCCGGCGAGTTGCTGTACCTGGGTCCGGCAGCTGTACCCGTCCGCCATCAGCACCGCGCCGTCGGGAGCACCCTCGACGGCCGGGATCAGCACCCGATCGGCGACCGCTTTCGACACGTCGTAGTGGCCGTCCTCGAAGCCGAAGTTCCCGGCGAGCCCGCAGCAGCTGCGCTCCATCCCCGACGTCTCGATGCCGGCGCGCGCCATGAGCCGCTCGTCCGCCTCGAAGCCGAGTACCGACGACTGGTGACAGTGGACCTGCCCGACCGCGGGACGGTCCACGGCCGGCGGCTGCCAGTCGGGCGCGTACCGTTCGAGCGCCTCGGCGAGCGTCAGCACATTGTCCCGGAG
>DASYLM010000372.1:0-15360 GCA_036009565.1 Pseudonocardia sp.
GAGGCGGTGACCGTGGCCGAGATCGCCGAGGCGGCCGACGTGGCTCCCCGGACTTTCCACCGCTACTTCCCGGACCGCGACGAGCTGCTGTTCGCCGACGAGGCGGAGCACCGCGCGATGATGCGGGAGGCACTCGAGGCGCACCCGTTCGACGAACGGCGGCCGCTGGAGTCGCTCGCCACCGTGCTCGGCGCGCTGGCGGAGCGGTTCGACGGCCAGCTGGACGCCGTGCGCGCCCGGCAGCGGCTGATCGCGCAGACGCCGGCGCTGCGGGCTCGCGACCTCACCAAGCAGGCCGACATCGAGGCCGAGATGGCCGGGCACCTGGCCGCCCAGCTGGGGGTGGGCGTGGACGGCGACGTGCGGCCCCGACTGTGGGCGAAGGTCGGCCTGGCCTGCTTCTTCAGCGCCTTCGGAGTCTGGGTGGAGCTGGGCGGCGAGCTGTCCGACCACATCGGCCGGGCGCTCGCCTCGGTGCCCTCGCCCCGATCCCCCTGACCTGGTCCGCGCCGACCGAGCCGGCGCGGACCGCCCCGTCAGCCGGCGATGACGATCTTGCCGAGCTCGGCGGGCGAGCTGAGCAGCTCGTGCCGGGGCAACACCCGGACGGTGTAGCCGAGCAGCCCGGCGTGCGGCAGCGGGACGACCGCCTCGAACCGGTCGCCGTCGGTCTCCGCGCCGCCCACGTGCGTCATCGCCACGGTCACCGGCTCGTCCAGCTCGTCGGACTCGTCGACCCGGCCGACCACGGCCTGCACCAGCACGTCGTCCGGCTTCAGCCCGGCCAGCTCGACCGTCGCCCGCACCGTCATCGGCGCGCCGACCACCGGGCTGTCCGGCACCCCGGAGGCGTCCACGCCGCTGATCCGCACCCTCGGCCAGGACGTGTTCAGCCGCTGCCGGTACTCGGCGAGGCGGCGGGCACCGGCGTAGTCCGCGCTGTCCACCTCCACCGCGGCGCGCGCCGCCGGCAGGTACCAGTCCCGGACGTACTCGCTGACCATCCGGGTGGCCTGCACCTGGGGGCGCAGGTTGGCCAGGGTGTGCCGGACCAGCTCCACCCAGCGGGTCGGCACGCCGTCGGCGCCGCGCCGGTAGAACGTCGGCGCGACCTGGTTGGACAGCAGCTCGTAGAGCGCGGTGGCCTCCAGGTCGTCCCGCCGCGTCGGGTCGGTGACCCCGTCCGCGGTGGGGATCGCCCAGCCGTTCCTGCCGTCGTACATCTCGTCCCACCAGCCGTCGCGCACCGACAGGTTCAGCCCGCCGTTGAGCGCGGACTTCATGCCGGACGTGCCGCACGCCTCCAGCGGCCGCAGCGGGTTGTTCAGCCAGACGTCGCAGCCCCAGTAGAGGTAGCGGGCCATCGACATGTCGTAGTCCGGCAGGAACACGATGCGGTGCCGCACGGCCGGGTCGTCGGAGTAGCGCACGATCTGCTGGATCAGCGCCTTCCCGCCGTCGTCGGCCGGGTGCGACTTGCCGGCCACCACCAGCTGGACCGGGCGCTCCGGGTCGAGCAGCAGCGCGCGCAGCCGGCCCGGGTCGCGCAGCATCAGGGTGAGCCGCTTGTAGGTCGGCACCCGGCGGGCGAACCCGATGGTGAGCACCTCCGGGTCGAACACCGAGTCGGTCCAGCCCAGTTCGGGGGCGGACGCGCCGCGCTCCAGCCAGGCCGCCCGGACCCGCCGGCGGACCTCCTCCACCAGCTGCAGGCGCAGGTCCGCGCGCAGCTGCCACAGATCCAGGTCGGACACCTCGGACACGTTGCGCAGCGCCTCGGAGGCGGTGGCGCCCTCCAGCCCGGGCTCGCCGAGCAGGGCGGCCACCTCGCGGGCCGCCCAGGTGTGCCCGTGCACGCCGTTGGTGACCGAGCCGATCGGCACCTCGTCGGTGTCGAAGCCACCCCACAGGCCGCCGAACATCTCCCGGGACACCTGGCCGTGCAGCTTGGACACCCCGTTGGCGCGCTGCGCCAGCCGCAGGCCCATGTGCGCCATGTTGAACATGCCGGGGTTGTCCTCGGCGCCCAGTGCGAGCACCCGCTCCAGCGGCACCTCGGGCAGCAGTGACTCGGTGAAGTAGTACCGCACCAGGTCGACCGGGAACCGGTCGATGCCGGCCGGTACCGGGGTGTGCGTGGTGAACACGGTCCCGCCGCGCACCGCCGCGACCGCCTCGTCGAAGTCCAGACCCTTGCCGGCGATCAGCTCCCTGATCCGTTCCAGGCCGAGGTAGCCGGCGTGTCCCTCGTTGGTGTGGAACACCGCCGGGCTGGGGTGCCCGGTGACGTCGCAGAAGGCCCGCACCGCGCGGACCCCGCCGATGCCGACCAGGATCTCCTGCCGGATCCGGTGGTCCTGATCCCCGCCGTAGAGCCGGTCGGTGATGCCGCGCAGGTCGGGCTCGTTCTCCTCGATGTCGGAGTCGAGCAGCAGCAGCGGCACCCGGCCGACCACCGCCTGCCAGACCCGGGCGTGCAGCGTGCGACCGGCCGGCATCCCGACGGTGATCAGCACCGGGGCGCCGTCGGCCGAGGTGAGCAGCCGCAGCGGCAGTCCCTGCGGATCCAGCGCCGGGTAGTGCTCCTGCTGCCAGCCGTCCAGGGACAGCGACTGGCGGAAGTAACCGGACCGGTAGAGCAGCCCGACACCGATCAGTGGCACACCCAGGTCGGACGCCGCCTTGAGGTGGTCGCCGGCCAGCACACCGAGGCCGCCGGAGTAGTTCGGCAGCACCTCGCTGACGCCGAACTCCATCGAGAAGTACCCGATCGCGGGCGGCAGGTCGGCGTCGGCGGCCTGCTGACGCTGGTACCAGCGCGGTTCGGTCAGGTAGGAGTGCAGGTCGGCGGCCTGCGCGTGGACCTTGTCGACCAGGTCGTCGTCGCGGGCCAGCTCGCCGAGCCGCTGGGTGGACACCTCCCCGAGCAGCCGGACGGGGTCGTTGCCCACCCGTGCCCAGGCCGCCGGGTCGATGGCCGCGAACAGGTCCTGGGTCGGCGGGTGCCAGCTCCAGCGGAGGTTACCGGCCAGTTCCTGCAGGGGCGCGAGCGGTTCCGGCAGCTGGGCGCGGACGGTGAACCTACGGAGTGCTCTCACGTGCGGAAGCGTACGTGAATCGATTGAGGGATCGGTACAGCTTGCGCACAAAACCACCATCCCGACGGTGACCAGCGAACTCGCCCGGACGAATGATCAACTGGAGAGCATAGGGCACGCAAACTTGCGGAGACCCGCCCCGGGATGTCGTTTCAAGTCGCGAGCTCGGTGGGTACCTTTTAACCGGGCCGGAGCGAGTGTGCCCACTGGCACGAACCGACACGAACTGAATCGAATCAAGCTGGGATGTGGGGCGCCGTGAGCGGACGGCTCGGAATCGACGATGTCAGCCCGGCGGTGGGCGGTGGCCGCTACCCGAGCAAGGCCGTCGTCGGCGAGAGCGTCCCGATCCGGGCCACCGTCTGGCGCGAGGGACACGACGCGGTGGCCGCCAACGTGGTGTGGAAGCGGCTCGGCTCGCAGGGCCCCGGTCAGCACGCCAGGATGACTCCCGAGGGCGTCGACTCGGACCGCTGGGCAACCAGCGTGGTGCCCGACGAACCGGGACTGTGGACCTTCCGGGTGGACGCCTGGAGCGACCCGTGGAGCACCTGGCTGCACACGATCCACGCCAAGGTCGATGCGGGCCAGCAAGCCGGCGAGCTGATCAACGACCTGGAGACCGGCGCGCGCCTGATCGAGCGGGTCGGTCGGCGGCCCGGTGAGCGGGCCAACCGTGCACTGCTCTTCGGCGCCGCGGCGGCACTGCGGGACACCACGTTGAGCCTGCCCGAACGGCTACTGGCCGCGCTGTCCGAACCGATCGACAAGATCCTGACCGAGCGGCCGATCCGCGAGCTGCTGACCCGCGGCCGCACCCACCAGGTCTGGGTGGACCGCCGCCGCGCGCTCTACAGCTCCTGGTACGAGCTGTTCCCCCGCTCCACCGGCGGGTGGGACGAGACCGGCCGCGCGGTGCACGGCACCTTCGTCACCGCCACCAAGGACCTGGACCGCGTCGCCTCGATGGGCTTCGACGTGGTCTACCTGCCGCCGATCCACCCGATCGGCGAGGTGAACCGCAAGGGCCGCAACAACTCGGTCGACGCCGAGCCGGACGACGTCGGGTCACCGTGGGCGATCGGCTCGAAGTACGGCGGGCACGACGCCATCGACCCCGAGCTGGGCACCCTGGACGACTTCGACGACTTCGTGCGGCGGGCCGGCGAGCTCGGCATGGAGGTCGCGCTGGACCTGGCGCTGCAGTGCGCCCCGGACCACCCGTGGGTCACCGAACACCCGGAGTGGTTCACCACCCGCCCGGACGGCAGCATCGCCTACGCGGAGAACCCGCCGAAGAAGTACCAGGACATCTACCCGATCAACTTCGACAACGACCCGAACGGGCTCTACGCCGAGGTGCTGCGGGTCTGCCTGCACTGGGCCGAGCACGGGGTGCGGATCTTCCGGGTGGACAACCCGCACACCAAGCCGCCGAACTTCTGGCACTGGCTGATCTGGCAGCTCAAGGCGAAGTACCCGGACGTGCTGTTCCTGGCCGAGGCGTTCACCCGCCCGGCCCGGCTGTACGGGCTGGCCCGGCTGGGCTTCACCCAGTCCTACACGTACTTCACCTGGCGCACCGCCAAACAGGAGATCATCGACTTCGCCGCCGAGCACGCCCTGCGCGCCGACGAGGCGAGGCCGAACCTGTTCGTGAACACCCCGGACATCCTGCATGCGTCGCTGCAGCACGGCGGCCGGGGCATGTTCGCCATCCGGGCCACCCTCGCCGCCACCCTGGCGCCGTCCTGGGGCGTGTACTCCGGGTTCGAGCTGTACGAGCACGAAGCCGTACGCCCGGGCAGCGAGGAGTACCTCGACTCGGAGAAGTACCAGCTGCGCCCGCGCGACTTCGACGCCGCGCTGGCCACCGGGAACTCGCTGCAGTCCTACCTGACCCGGCTCAACGAGATCCGGGCCGCCCACCCGGCGCTGCAGCAGTTGCGCGACCTGCACTTCCACTTCGTGGACAACGACGCGCTGCTGGCCTACTCCAAGACCGACCCGGTCACCGGCGACACCGTCATCTGCGTGGTCACCCTGGACCCGGCGACCGCCCAGCAGGGCACCGTCTGGCTGGACCTGCCCTCACTGGGGCTCAACTGGGGCGACCGGTTCGGGGTGCGCGACGAGGTCGCCGGCGTCGGCTACACCTGGAGCCAGGCCAACTACGTGCGGCTGGAGCCGTGGAACTCGGTCTGCCACATCATGACCGTCATGCCCAAGGTCTGACCGAACGCTGCTCCCCGGGGTCACCGCCGGGAGGCGCGCAGGCCGGCGTCGAGCAGGGCGGCCACCATCGGCAGGTCGTGCTCGGTGCCGCCGAGGCGGGCGGTGTTCAGCGCCAGCGTCATGGTGCCGGTCCAGGCCAGCGCCGCCGGGTGCCGGGCCGCCGGGTCACTGCCGGCCGGGTCGGCCAGCCCGATCACCTCGGTGGCGAGGTCGACCAGCTCGTCGTGGAACGCGTGCATGCAGCGGGCCACCTCGGGGTGCGTGTCGGCCTCCCGCCAGAGGATCGTGCGCACCAGGCTGGACCGCTTCTGGGACGCCGCGAGCCGGTCGAACAGGGTGAGCAGGGAGCCGGCGATGTTCCCGGGCACCACCACCTCGGCGGCCTCGTGCGGCACCGCGACCGGCATCCGCTCGGCGAACAGCGCGGTCAGCAGGTCGATCTTGCGAGCGAAGTGGTAGAAGAGCAGCCCCTTGGGCACACCGGCCTCGGAGGCCACCTTCGCGGTCGGCGTGGCGTCGAAGCCGTGATGGGCGAACAGCTCCTCGGCGGCGTCCAGGATCCGCTCCCGGGTGGCCTCCCCGGAAGCCACTGCACCGGCCATGTCCGCCTCCTCTGCCAGCGGCTTTCCCGTCCAGCCGCACCGGCGGCACCGGAGAGGTCCCCGGACGCGGCCGCGCCCGGAGACGCTACCGCCTCCGGGCGCTGATGGAGCCGACTTCCCGTTAGTGACCGACTGCCGCGCGGTGCACCCTGGTGCTCTCCGGGGCCGCCCAGAGGCCGAGCGCGGCGGCGATCACGCCGACCACCCACGAGGTCCAGGCCGCGCCGGTGAAGGAGGCGTACCCGAACACCCAAGGCGAGATGAACAGCAGCACGCCGAGTGCCGTGTGCACGTACTCCGAGGCCACCGTGCCGGGCTGGGCCAGCGACCACAGCGAGGCCAGTACCAGGAGCACACCGAACACGATCAGCGTCCCGGTGGTGCCGGAACCGTGCTCTGTCCAGATCGGTGAGAGCAGCGCGTAGAGCCCGGCCACCCCGACCACCCAGTCCTGCCACCGAGTCCAGGTCTTTACGTCCGATGCCATGAACCTGCCTCCCGCTTCAAGCGTGAGAACCACAACTGACACGATCTACGTTAGTCCTGACTGACCGCCCGGTCAAGGAGAGTTCAGGTGCGACCGCGCTCCCGCTCCGGCCGCCGCACACCCACTGCGACGGGTGTGCGGTGACGGAACCGGGTGTGCGGTGACGGAACCCGGGGGTTAGCTGGCCTTGGAGTTGCCGGCGGACTTGGTGGCGGCCTTGACGGCGCGGTTCACCCGGTGCTCGGCCTCTCCGGTCAGGTGCTCGGCGACCCGGAGCAGCCCCTCCCAGCGGTCGTGCTCGACGGCGGCGTCGACGAACACCTCGAGCGTGGCCGGCTCGGTCAGGAACGGGTCGGCGGCGATCCGGCGCAGCGCGTCCTCGCGCACCGCGGCGGCCACGGTGAGCAGCTCCGGGATCGCGTCCTGCCCCACCACGGTGCGCAGCACCTCGGTCAGGCCGTCGTCGTCCAGGTGCTCGAACAGGATGTCGCCCAGGTCGGCGACCAGCTCGGGACAGAGCCTGGCCAGCAGCGAGAGGCCGGCCATCAGCAGCTCGGGCGACTCGACGGCGGTCCGCACGATCACCGCGAGCCGCTCCGTCGGCAGCAGCCGGACGATCTGCTCGAGCCGCTCGTCGGACTGCACCAGCGAGGTGGTGTGCAGCAGCCCCGCCTTGTCCGGGATGCCCGCCTCGAGGTCCAGCAGCGCCTCGGGGGTGGCGTAGTCCAGGAACCAGGACGCGGTCACGTACGCCTTGCGCCGCATCAGCTCGTTCGCGGCCGGGATCAACAGTGCGGGCGGGATGCTCGGCGCCAGCA
This sequence comes from Pseudonocardia sp., assembly GCA_036009565.1. Lineage (GTDB taxonomy): Bacteria > Actinomycetota > Actinomycetes > Mycobacteriales > Pseudonocardiaceae > Pseudonocardia. Next base: position 7,241 of record DASYLM010000372.1, read on the forward strand.
CCGCCACCGTGCGCTGGTCCAGAAAGGGCGCGCAGTCGGCCATGTACTGGGGCGAGAGGTCGGAGAGCACACCCTTGGCCCGCCCGGGGTGGTCCACGCCGAGCGCGCCGGCCGCCCTACCGGCCACCAGCGGCGGCACGATCGCCTGGGACACCTTGGCGACCAGCCCGTTCGGCACCAACGGGGCCAGCCTGCTCATCCTGGCGAAGGTCGCCGCCTGCTCGTCGAAGAGCAGGTTGGAGATCCGCTCGCGCAGGCTCCGCAGGTGGTCCGCGCCGAGGCGCTCGAGATGGCGTACCCGCTCCGGCGGGACGCCGAGCGTCTCGGCCAACATGATCAGCTGGGCCCTGGCAACCAGATCACTCATCGCTACCCCCTAGCCGAACATGATCTTGCGGGCCGGCCCGCGGGCGAGGCGGGGCAGCCGGCCGAGTACCTCGGAGATCGACGCGTCGAGCGCCTTGCGCTGGGTGGCGCGCGCGTCGTCGATCAGAACCTGCAGCTCGGCGCTCTCCTGCTCGGTCAGCAGGTCGAGCACCGGGAGATCCGGGCCCAGCTGCTTGCGGAGCGCCGTCTTCGCATCGACGTTGCGGTCTCTCACGTCGCGCCCCTTCCGGCAACGCTGCCATGCGGCGCTGAACTGCCGAAACACGCCGGCCGCATTCACCGGATCGGCACTTCCCACCGCTAGTTAAGGAAATGTAACTTTGCACTACAACGCTGTCAATTTCAGATTTCCCGGGGGTCCACCCGAGCTCCCGACACGACATGAGGATGGTTGTGAGCGAGCTTGCGAGCTCACCGTCAGACACAGCAGCGCGATCCCTCGGCCGGGTCGCCTCCTCGGCGGCGCCTGTCCCCCGCTGACCGGCGTGACGAACTGCTGGACCGCGCTCTGGACCTGGTCGCCGAGTTCGGCGCGACCTCGGTGACCATGCAGGCGGTGGCCCGCGCGGCCGGAGTGACCCGCCCCCGTGTCTACGACTTCTTCGCCGACCGGGCCGCACTCCTGGACGCGCTGCTGGCCCGGGAGGAGTCACGGGCGCTGTCGGACGTCATGACCGTGGCACCCCGGGTGCTGGCCGGGGCCGACCTCGGCGACTCGGTGACCACCGCGCTGGAGGCGTTCCTGCGGCTCGTGCTGGACCGGCCGACCACCTGGCGGATGCTGCTGTCGCCCACCGAGGGACTGCCCGCCGAGGTCGGCACCCGGATCGACCGCGGCCGGGAGAAGATCGCCGGGGTGGTCGAGGCGAGCATCCGGGCGGTGCTGGGCACCCGGATCGCCGGGCTGGACACCGAGGTGGTGGCGCTGGCCGTCATCGCGGCGGGCGAGGCGGCCGCCCGGCTGGTGCTCAGCGCGCCCGGGGAGTACCCGCCGGCCCGGCTGACCGGCTTCACCCATGCCCTGTTCGGTGCGCTCACTCTCGAGCCGGTCGCGAACGGGCGGCGCTGACACCGCCATGCCGAAGCCGCGAACGTCCAAGCCGAAACTGCCGAAGGCGGGCCGTTCGCGGCGCCGCTACGCCAGCCGGTTGCCCATCGAGGCGCGCACCGAACAGCTGCTGGACTCCGCGCTGCGGCTGGTCGCCGAGTCCGGTTTCGGCGCGGTCAGCATGCACGCGGTAGCCCGGCACACCGGCGTCACCAGGCCGGTCGCCTACGACTGCTTCGCCGGCCGGACCGACCTGCTCGCCGCACTGGTCAGCAGGGAGGACGCGCGGATGCGGGCGGTCTTCGCGACCGCCGCCGTCGCCGACCGGTCCGGGGCCGCCGACCAGCGCGGGCTGCCGGCGGAGACGCTGCGGACGTTCCTGACCGCGGTCCGCGACGCGCCGGACACCTGGCGGCTGCTCTACGTGCCGCTCGAGGGCGTGCCGGAGGAGTCCCGCGAGCGGCTGACCGCGGCCCGCGCGGAGCTGCTGTCGCTGCTGCGGACGCAGTTCACCCGGTACGCGGCGGCGAACCACTTCCCCGCCGACCTCGACGTCGACGTCGCGGTGCACCTGCTGCGGGCGATCGTGGAGATGGCCGGTGCGCGGGTGCTGCTCGACCCGGACCGGTACCACCCGGACCGGATGGCGACCGCGCTCACCGCGTTCCTGGACGCCTTCCGCCCGGCCCGGTCCGGCCCCTCGGGCGCGTCCTAGTCGGGTCCGGGCGCGCCTGGCGGCCCCGAGGATGCCCCAGAGCGGCCTAGGAGCGCCAACTGTCGTCGCTGCTCAGCACGGTCAGCCGCTGGGTGGCCCTGGTCAGGGCGACGTACAGGGCGCGCCGGCCGGTGCTCGACTCGGCGATCAGCTCCGAGGGCGACACCAGCACGACCGCGTCGTACTCCAGGCCCTTGGCCTCCAGGCTGCCGGCCACCCGCAACCGGGACTCCACCCCGTCCACCCCGGCGCCGAGCCGATCGGCGAGCCAGTCGGACACCTCGGCCCTGCGGTCCATCGCGGTGATCACCCCGACGGTCCCCTCCACCGCCTCCAGCAGCTCGTCGACCGCCTCCCGGCAGGCCGCCGGCAACTTCGCCGCGTCCACCGTCAGCACCGAGGGGGCCCACCCTGTCGAGCGCACCGGCTTGGGCAGCTCCGCCGGCGCCACCACATCCCGCACCACGGAGGCGGCCAGCTCGAAGATCTCCGCCGAGTTGCGGTAGTTGGTGCTCAGCTGGAACCGGCGCCGGGTCTTCACCCTGCCCAACGCGGACTCCCTCGCCTTGTCCGCCTCGTCGGTGGTCGGCCAGGAGGTCTGCGCCGGATCGCCCACGATGGTCCAGCTGGCGTACTGGCCGCGCCGGCCGAGCATCCGCCACTGCATCGGGGACAGGTCCTGTGCCTCGTCCACGATCACGTGGCCGTAGAAGAACTCGCGGCCCCGCCGCCCCTCGCCACGCTCGCCGGCGAGCACCCGCAGCTCGTCCAGCAGCGCCACGTCGGCCACCGACCAGTCCGGCCCGCCGGACCCGTCCGGCGGGCGCCAGGACGCGGACAGGGCTGCCACCTGGTCCGGTCGCAGTGTGCGCCCGGCCAGCTCGGACAGCCGGCGCGGGTCGCCCAGCCAGCTCAGCACCTCGGTCGGCCGCAGCTCGGTCCACCAGTCGTCCAGGAAGGCGTCGAACTCCGAGCGGTCGCCGAGGTCGGCGATCAGCGACTCGCGGTCCGCGCGCGAGGACGGGTTGTCGATGTCCCCGGAGGCCAACCACAGCGCGTTGAGCAGTGCCACGGCGGCCTCCCGGCGGGCCCGGTTCGGCGTCGCCCGCTGTCGGTGCACGTCCCGGCGGACCGAGCCGAGGGTGTCGGCACCCAGCCGGATCACCTGGCCCCGGTAGACCATCCGCAGCTCGGTCGGCACCCCCGGCGGGTCGCTCGCCAGTGCCGCCTTGAGCAACCGGCGCATCCGGCCGGAACCCTTCAGCTCGGCCAACGCCGGCGGGTCCAGCCGGGACGCGCTGACCCCGTCCAGCACACCGCCCAGGGAGCGCAGCTCGACCGTGTCCTCACCGAGGGACGGCAGCACCCGGGAGATGTAGTCCATGAACACCGGCGAGGGCCCGACCACCAACACGCCACCGGAGAACCGCCGCCGGTCCGCGTAGAGCAGGTAGGCCGCGCGGTGCAGCGCGACGGCGGTCTTGCCGGTGCCCGGTCCGCCGCTGATCTCGGTGATGCCGCCGGACGGCGCGCGCACCGCCTCGTCCTGCTCGCGCTGGATGGTGGCGACGATGTCGCGCATCGCCGGCCCCCGCGCCCGGGACAGGTCCGCCATCAGCGAGCCCTCGCCGACCACCGGCATCCCGTCCGGCGCGGCGTCGGGCATCAGCAGGTCGTCGGTGAGGTCCAGGACCCGCTGGCCGAAGCTGCGGATGGTGCGCCGCCGCACCACCTCCATCGGGTTCTCCGGGGTGGCGCGGTAGAACGCGGCCGCCGCCGGTGCCCGCCAGTCGATCACCAGCGGCTCGAAGTCGGGGTCGCGCACACCGAGCCGACCCACGTACTGGATCTGCCCGGCGACCTTGTCCAGCCGGCCGAACACCAGCCCCTCGTGCTCGGTCTCCAGCTCGCGCAGCATCCTGCTGGCCTGGAAGACCATCACGTCGCGCTCGAACAGCGCGCCCGGGTGCCGTTCCTGGCCGCGCCGGTAACCCGCGGAGCGCAGCTCCTTGGCCTCCTCGCGCAGCTGTGTGAGCCGGGCGTAGACCCGATCCACGTGCCGCTGCTCGGCCGTGATCTCGTCCTGCCTCGTAGAGCCTGCCGCCACCGTTCACTCCAGGTAATTTTCCCGGTATTTTCCCGCGGAGAGAGCAACTCTAGTTGTCTCGGGGATACCCCGCTTTGACCCGACCAGGCTCGGGCAGGTACCACTGCACCTGTCCCGCTCCAGTCTTCCGCCCTCGCTAGGAATCGCGCGCACCCATGTCGATCGATCTAGAGCGGTCCGATGGCTCCTCCAGCCTCGACCGCCCAGCCGCCGCCCAGGCCCTCGGCGCCGGCCCCCGGGCCGCCGTCACCGCCCCCAACGCCCAGTCCTCGGAACGCAGCCGAGGGACTCAGTCAGCCGAGCGCGCGGAGCTGACCGAACCGGACTCGGAGGACTTCCGCCACGCCAGGGAGCTCCCGCTCGAGCCGGACTGGTTCAAGCGCGCCGTGTTCTACGAAGTGCTGGTCAGAGCGTTCTACGACTCCACCAGGGACGGCACCGGCGACCTGCGCGGGCTCACCGAGAAGCTGGACTACCTGTCCTGGCTCGGGGTGGACTGCCTGTGGCTGCCGCCGTTCTACGACTCGCCGCTGCGCGACGGCGGCTACGACATCCGGGACTTCCGCGCGGTCCTGCCCGAGTTCGGCACCGTGGACGACTTCGTCGCGTTCCTCGACGAGGCACACAAGCGGGGCATCCGGGTCATCACCGACCTGGTGATGAACCACACCTCGGACCAGCACCCCTGGTTCGAGGAGTCCCGGCGTGACCCGGATGGGCCATACGGTGATTTCTACGTCTGGTCCGACGACGACTCGCGCTACCCGAAGGCACGGGTCATCTTCGTCGACACCGAGGCGTCCAACTGGACCTACGACCCGGTCCGCGGCCAGTTCTACTGGCACCGGTTCTTCTCCCACCAGCCCGACCTGAACTACGACAACCCGGCCGTGCAGGACGCCATGATCGACGTGCTGCGGTTCTGGCTGAACCTGGGCATCGACGGTTTCCGGCTGGACGCGGTGCCGTACCTGTTCGAGCGCGAGGGCACCAACTGCGAGAACCTGGCGGAGAGCCACGCGTTCCTGCGCCGCTGCCGCAAGGTGATGGAGGACGAGTTCCCCGGTCGGGTGATGCTCGCCGAGGCCAACCAGTGGCCCAGCGACGTGGTGGAGTACTTCGGCAACCCCGAGGTCGGCGGCGACGAGTGCCAGATGGCGTTCCACTTCCCGCTGATGCCGCGCATCTTCATGGCGGTGCGCCGGGAGAACAGGTTCCCGATCTCGGAGATCCTGGCCCAGACGCCGCCGATCCCGTCGGGCTGCCAGTGGGGCATCTTCCTGCGCAACCACGACGAGCTGACGCTGGAGATGGTCAGCGACGAAGAGCGTGACTACATGTACGCGGAGTACGCCAAAGACCCCCGGATGAAGGCCAACATCGGCATCCGCCGACGGCTGGCCCCGCTGCTGGACAACGATCGCAACCAGTTGGAACTGTTCACCGCGATGCTGCTCAGCCTGCCCGGTTCACCGGTGCTGTACTACGGTGACGAGATCGGCATGGGCGACAACATCTGGCAGGGTGACCGCGACGCGGTGCGCAGTCCCATGCAGTGGACCCCGGACCGCAACGCCGGCTTCTCCGCGTGCGACCCCGGCCGGCTGTACCTGCCGGTGATCATGGATCCGCTGTACGGGTACCAGACGGTGAACGTCGAGGCCCAGATCAACTCCAGCACGTCGCTGTTGCACTGGACCCGGCGGATGATCGATGTGCGCAAGCGGCACAGCGCGTTCGGGCTCGGCGAGTTCCTGGAGCTCGGCGGCTCCAACCCGGCCGTGCTGTCCTACCTGCGCTCGATGCCCGGTGCCGAGCACGGCCACGGCGACACCGTGCTCTGCGTGAACAACATGAGCCGGTTCCCGCAGCCGGTGGAGCTGGACCTGTCCCCATGGCGCGGCTGCACGCTGCACGAGCTCACCGGCGGCGTGCCGTTCCCGACGATCGGGGACCTGCCGTACCTGCTCACGCTGCCCGGACACGGCTTCTACTGGTTTTCCATTCACAGCCCGGAGGAGGCCAGGTGACCGAACCGGCCACTGCGCTGCTCGACCAACTAAAGGACTGGCTGCCCCGGCAGCGCTGGTTCGCCGCAAAGGGTCGGGTGATCGCCCAGCTCTCGGTCGCCCAGTCGGTCCGGCTGCGCACCGAGGAGCCCTACGCCGACCTGCTGGTGCTCTCCGTTGCCTTCAGCGACGGCGGGCCACCGGAGCACTACCAGCTGCTGCTCGGCCGGCGCGAGACGCTTCCCGCCGAGTTGAAGCACGTGTCGATCGGCACGGCGGACGGCCTGGCCTGCTACGACGGCGTGTGGGACAGCACGCTGTCCGGTGAGCTGCTCAGCGCTCTGACCACCGGGGCGACCTACGACTGGCTGCGGTTCGTGCCCGAGCCAGGGGCGAAGATACCCGCCGGGCTGCCCGGGCGGGTGCTCAACGTCGAGCAGAGCAACACCTCGATCGTGTACGGCGACGAGGTCGTGCTGAAGCTGTTCCGCAGGCTCGCCGCCGGGGTCAACCCCGACCTGGAACTGCACCGGGCGCTGCGCGGGATGGGCAGCGGGGAGGTCGCCGGGCTGCGCGCCGCCATCGAGGGCACCCTCGGTGGGGAGCCGGCGGCGTTCGGCCTGCTGCAGGAGTTCGCGGCGAACTCGGCGGACGGCTGGTCCATGGCCCTGATCAGCATCCGCGACCTGTTCGCCGAGGCCGACCTGCGCGCCGACGAGGTCGGCGGGGACTTCGCGGCGGAGTCGTTCCGGCTGGGCAAGACCGTCGCGGTGATGCACGGCGAGCTGGCCGGCGCGCTCGGCACCGGCACGATGGACGCCGAGGAGCTGTCCCGGGGAATGCTCGACCGGCTGGCCAACGCGCTGCCGGTGGTGCCTGATCTGGCCGAGCTGGCCGGGTCGCTGCGTGCGGCGTTCGAGGGCGTCGCCGAGCTGGCAGAGCCGGTGCGCACCCAGCGTGTGCACGGCGACCTGCACCTCGGCCAGGCGCTGCGGACCCCCCGAGGTTGGCTGCTGCTCGACTTCGAGGGCGAGCCGGCGCGGCCGCTGGCCGAACGGCGCCGGCCGGACGCCATGCTCAAGGACGTGGCCGGCATGCTGCGCTCGTTCGACTATGCGGCCTACCACCAGCTCTCCGAGTGGGGCGAGTGGGCGTATCCGTCGGACGACAAGGACGCCGAGCCGACGAGCCAACTGGTGTGGCGGGCCGAGGAGTGGACCAGCCGCAACCGCGAGGCGTTCTGCGACGGGTACGCCGATTCGGCGGAGTCCGACCCACGGGACTCCCAGGTACTGCTGCACGCGCTGGAACTGGACAAGGCGGTTTACGAGTCCGTGTACGAGACCCGCAACCGCCCCAGCTGGCTGCCGGTCCCGCTGCGCTCGTTACGCCGGCTGCTCGTCACCGGTGGAACTGGGCGGTGACCGGCCGGTTCGCCCGGCGCGCGCTGCTGCTCGGCTGTCTCGGCTCGGCGTCCCTCGCGGTGGCCGGCTGTGCCACGGACCGGACGCCGTCCGGGGCCACCTGGCCCGGGCCGCCCGGCGGGGCGGAACAGTCGGGCCGGGCGGCGCTGTCGGGGCTGGCGGTGCCTGGCGGTGCCGGCGGGGCTGGCGGCGCCGGCGGGGCGGATAGCCCGGGCGGCGCGGGACCGGCGTTGGACGCCCTGGAGGCGCGGTTCGGCGGTCGGACCGGGTGTTCGCGCTGGACACCGGAAGCGGCGCGTCGGTGCGCCACCGGGCCGATGAGCGGTTCCCGATGTGCTCGACGTTCAAGGTGCTCGCCGCCTCCGCCATCCTGCGACTGCGGCTGACCCAACCCGGGTTGCTGGACCGACTGGTGCACTACTCCACCGCC
>DASYLM010000373.1:0-3566 GCA_036009565.1 Pseudonocardia sp.
AGGCGCGGTGGCCCTAGCGCACACAGCTCGCCCGGCTCGACACAGCGGCCTGGGCCGCTGTGTAGGCACCAGGTGGGGTGTGTGAGTGGAGGAGACTGGGGTGGTGACGGTCTGCGCGGGGCGGTTCGACGAGCTGGTGGCCGAGGCGCTGGACCGGATCCCGGCGCCGCTGGCCGCCGCGATGGACAACGTCGTGGTGCTCACCGAGGACGCACACCCCGAGGACCCGGATCTGCTCGGTCTCTACGAGGGCGTGCCGCTGACCGAGCGGGCCCACGACTACTCCGGTGCGCTGCCGGACCGGATCACCCTCTACCGCGACCCGTTGCTGTCGATCTCGGCCGACGAGGCCGAGCTGGTGCACCAGGTGCTGGTCACCGTGGTCCACGAGATCGCGCACCACTTCGGCATCGAGGAGGACGCCCTGCACAGGCTCGGCTGGGGCTGAGACTTCACCTCCTGTCCGGCGGGCTAGGTGTCCGGCGGGCTAGGTGTCCGGCGGGCTAGGTGTCCGGCACGGTCCGCACCCGGCCGTGCCGTCCGCCGCCAGGAAGTCGGTCGGCCGCCGCTCCCGCAACGCGGCCAACCCCTCCTTCAGGTCGGCGTGCCGCAGGGCGGCGTTCATGTCCTGGACCGAGCGGTCGTAGGCGGTACCCAGGTCGAGGGCCGCGTCGAGGAACACCTGCCGCTTCATCATCCGCAGCGACTCCGCCGAGCTGTGCCTGGCCAGCTCCCCGGCGAACTCCAGTGTCCGCTCGAGCAGCTCGGCGGGCTCGTGGCAGCGCTGTACCCAGCCGAGCCGGGCTGCCTCCGCACCGTCCAGCACCCGCGCGGTGTAGAGCAGCTCCAGTGCGTTCGGTACCCCGACCATCCTCGGCAGCAGCCAGCCGAGGCCGTACTCGGCCGGTAGCCCCAGCTTGGCGAACGAGGTGGTGATCCGGCAGTCCCGCGCGGCGAACCGCAGGTCGGCGTAGCTGGCCACCACGAACCCGGCCCCGGCGCAGCCACCGGTCAACGCGGCGATCACCGGCGTGCCGATGGTCAGCGGGAAGACGTGGTTGTGCCGCATCGGCTCCGGAGTGCCCGCCGGGTAGGGCGGCAGCGGCAGCGGCTCGGCGGCGTACCCGCCACCGTCCGAGCTGATCGCGTCCAGCGCCCGGGTATCGGCGCCGACGCAGAAGTGCCCGCCGGCGCCGGTGACCACGACGACCCGGACGTCCGCGCGGGTGTGCGCGTGGTGCAGCGCCCACCGGTACTCCACCGCCATCCGGCCGCCCCAGGCGTTGCGCCGGTCCGGGCGGTTCAGGGTGACCAGCGCGACGCCGGCCTCGACGGCGACGGTGAGCTCGGTGAAGTCATCGATGTCCACCCGGCGACCTCCCGACTGCGGGCGCCCGTGTCGACGTACCCGGCAATATCGATTGAAGATACACTGATATTTGCAGTACTTAAACGCTGCGTAGTCCGTTCCACATGGTCAATTCTGGCGCTAATCGGTATATTTTTTCCTACCCGCCTTGGAGGTGCCGCATGCAGCTGTCCGGCCGCCACGCCCTGATCACCGGCGCCTCGCACGGCATCGGGGTCCGGCTGGCCAGGGAGTTCCACGCGCGGGGTGCCAGGGTGACGCTGCTGGGGCGCGACGAGGCACGGCTGACCGAGGTGGCCGCCGAGATCGAGGGCCAGGTGCTGGTCGCGGACCTCGCCGACGAGCGCGCAGTCGAGTCGGTGATCGACCGCGCCGAGCGCGGCCAGGGTCCGGTGGACGTGCTGGTGAACAACGCCGGCCTCGGCTTGGTCGCCCCCGCCGCCGAGAACAAGCCCGGCCAGGCGCAGACCCTGATGATGGTCAATGCGGTCGCTCCCATGGAGCTCTGCCGCCTGGTGCTGCCCGGCATGCTCGCGCGGGGCACCGGCAACCTGGTCAACGTGTCCACGCTGGCCGCGGTCAGCGCGGTGCCCGACCTGTCGCTCTACGGGGCGAGCAAGGCCGCGCTGCACCACTACACGTCGATCGCCCAGCGCGAGCTGCGCGGCACCGGGGTCACCATGTCGCTGGTGACCCTCGGCGAGGTCGCCGGCACCGGCATGATGGAGCAGGCCCGCCAGTCGCCGCTGATCGCCGCGGTGTCCAAGCGGCTCGCGCTGGTGATCCCGGTGCTCACCCCGGAGGTGGTGGCCAGCCAGCTCGCGGACTCGGTCGAGCGGGACGCGCTGGTCACCACCATCCCACGCCGGCTCGGTGCGGCAGTCACCCTGCGCAACCTGCCGAACACGCTGCAGGACCTCGCGTTCGCGGGTCTGCACCGTGATCGACCAATTCGCTCATAGAATGACCGCTCCAGCCTCCGGAGGGGAGCAGTCGCAGATGTCGGAGCCCGTACCCGCCGACGCACTCCAGGTGCCGAAGGCGGCCGAGCTGGTGGCCGCTCAGCTGCGCCGCCAGATCGTGATGGGCGAGCGCGCCGAGGGTGAGCTGCTGCCGCCCGAGCTGCGACTGATGACCGAGCTCGGGGTGAGCCGGCCGACGCTGCGCCAGGCGCTGCGCATCCTGGAGAACGAGCGGCTGGTCCGCATCCACCGCGGCCGCAACGGCGGGGCCCGGGTCAGCCGGCCGACGGTCGAGACGGCGGGGCGGCACCTGAACAACCTGCTGCTGTTCCAGGGCGCGACACTCGACGACGTGCACACCGCGCGGCTGCTGCTGGAGCCGGCCGCCGTCGCGCGGATCGCCGGCACCGTCGCCGCCGAGGACATCGCCGCGCTGCGGGTGGCGGTGTCCGACAGCCTGGCCGCCGCCGACGCCGCCGAGATCCGCCGGATCGGCTCGGAGTTCCACATCAAGCTCATCGAGCTCACCGGCAACCGCTCGCTGGTGCTGTTCGCCCGGCTGATCTCCGGACTGCTGGACGGCGCGATGGAGCGCCACGACGCGGAACGGCGCAAGCAGCGGATCCCGTCACAGGCCGGCGGCCTGATCGAAGAGCACTCGCGGATCGTCGACCTCATCGAGGCCGGTGCGTCCCGGGAGGCCGCGCGGCACTGGCGCGAGCACCTGGAGGCGGTGCACCGCCAGCTCCGCAAGTCGATCAACACCGACCTCGTGCTGGACATCGAGAGCTGACCCGCCCTGAGCCGTGCCGGTCGTGGCACCGGCACCGAGCTCAAGCACCGAGCTCAAGCACCGAGTTCAACCACCGAGTTCAACCACAGCCGGGTCGGCGACGCGTTCAGCGGCCGCCACGGTTGAACTCGCCGAGCTTGAGCCGAGGCGAGGCGAGCCGGTTGAGCCGTGCCGAGGCGAGCCGGTTGAACCGAGCCGGCCGAGGCCAGGCGGCGGTGCGCGGGCGGCCCCGGATCGCACGGGAAATCCCACTCCGGCCGCGCGGATGCGCGTACTGTGAGCCGGACAGACCGTCCGGGGCCATTGACCTCGCCCCGCATGTCGCGCCCGTGATACGGAAGGTTCAGCACCTTCGGGTTCGATCAACGGCGGTCCGATTCTCGTCAGATGCGGTGGCCGCGGTGTCGGCTGCCGCCGGGAGAGCCATGGCAGACAAGTCCCC
>DASYLM010000374.1:0-3947 GCA_036009565.1 Pseudonocardia sp.
GGCCTCGGCGACCTCGTCGTCGCGAACCGGGTGGCCGACCCGGTCGCGGGCCTGCGCATAGAGCTCCACCGAGGCGGCCAGCCGGGAGGCCAGCACGCTCGCGCGGCACCGGTCCGGCATCGCGGTCCGCAGCGCGGCGACCGCGCCGGACACCGCGGGCGGGTCACCGTCGAGCAGGGCGGACAACGCGGCGGCCGCGCCGCGGCGCACGGTGGGCGGCGCGCCACCCGTGGCCAGCGCCGAGGCGAAGCGTGCGGAATTCGACACCGCCAGCTCGGCCTCGAACAGCCGCTGCGCCTCGACCACCGCGGTGCGCGGCCGGACCTCGGCCAACTCCGCGTCGATCATGAGCGTGGTCTCGTTGAGCCGAACCAACTGGCGGCGCATCCGTTCCTTCAGCCGCCGAATACGGCGCTCGTCCACCTCGCCGAGCACACTCACGCTCAGCGCGAGCAGCCGGCGGGTCCGCGCCACCTGCGACCGGCGCATCCGCGCCAGGCTCTGCTCCCGGGGGCTGGCGAAGGCGAACTGCACCACCAGCGCCGCGAGCGCCCCGAGCCCGAGTTCGGCGGCGATCCAGCCGGTGTCGCCCAGACCGATGTCGGTGTGTAGGAGGAACCCGAGGAAGGCCCCGATGAAGGCGCCCATCCCTGCGGCGAACCCGCGCGGGCCGAAGCGGCGGACGTACACCGCGAGCGCCATCACCACAACGAGGAAGGCCAGTGACGGCACGCGGTAGGGCCCGACCAGCAACCCGAGAGCCATGGCGGCCACCATCGGCAACGCCACGAGCAGCGTGGAGTGCACCTGACAGCGCAGGGTGCGTTCCTGGACCAACATGCCAGCCATCATCGCGGCCATGCCCCCGCACAGCAGCGAGACAACGAGCAGCGCGTGGTTGGTCGCCGACAGGACCGGTTCGGCCGAGCTGCCGGCCGGCAGTTGCAGTGCGCCGGTCAGCCGGACGAACAGGTAGACCAGCACCAGGGCGACGCCGATGCCGAGCACCACCTGCAGCGCCGTCCGCAGCTGGGTGAGCCCGGGGTCAGCGCCGACCATCCGGTCGGTGCCGTCCCTGAACCAGGCCCCCGGGGTCGGTACCCGGGGAAGCTGGGTGAGCTCGCAATCGGCTGTCCTCCCCAGCCCGGCCGGCTCCGCTCGGCCGTCACCCACCGCCGACGCCCTTCGCCGCGCACGCCGGTGTCCGATGAAGGAAACCTGGCCCGCCGGGCACGAACCCGGTGGTGACCGTCGAGGCCGGCAGCAACGCGCCGAGGAGCTGGGCGAACACGGGGTGTCGTTGACGTTTCCCGCGGTGAGCACCAGCACCGGCGGCCGGTCGCGGCCCTCGGCGAGCAGGTGCACCGTCAGAACTCGTCATCGCTCTACCTCGCAAATCATGAAGTGACACGGTGGTCCAGATGGCTCACCTGGACGCGCATGGCTGGGCCAGCTCGGTCCTGCAGTGGACGACCCGTCAGAAGTCCGGGATCGTCCCGCTGGCGGTGGTCTCAGTCATGTTCGTCGCCGGGTGGGGTGAGCCGAGGCCATGTTGACGATCGTTCCGGCGATCCGGAGGTCCCGGTGCTGGCACCAGTGCTTCGTGGGTTTTCAGACCATCGCCGGCGTTGAGCGCTCGGAAGGCGAATCCGGCGACCACGGCGGCGACGAATTCGGCCACCAGGAAGACAGCCACCGTCGGCCAGCCGACCAGGGCGATGATCCCGCCGTCGACGCCGACAGCCGGGTTGAACACGCCACCGGCGATCCCGCCCACCGCCACCGCGGCGGCCAGGACGGTAAACCCGACCGCCAGCCCTCGAAAGGAGTTGTCCGGACGAGGCTTACGCGTGGCCACGCTGGACACCACCCAGGACAACGGCGAACAGCAGCTCCGCCACGACGACGGCGGCGGGGAGCTGGCCGGACAATGTCAAAGTCTCGGCCGGCCCAGCATTGACGATCGTCCGCACCATCAGCGCGGCGAGCAGGCAGCGCCGGTCCGCGCTAACTGGCCGACCCCTGCCGCCGGCTTCGACTTCCGCACAAGCCGGTCCATTCGGCCCAACTCTTCGACGACGAACCCCAGGCCGATGCCCAGCATCCACACGTCCTGTGCCAACGCCAGCCCCTGCTCGGTCGGGCGCAGGCTGCCTTGTTGCCGCATTCCCGGCGTACGTAGGTACATCCCCACAAGGCCGGCCGAGAAAGCGGTCAAACCCAGTCCGGCAACGCCGGCGGGTACGAACGGCAACAGCAACGCCGCACCGAGCGTGACCTCCCCGTAGGACAGCAGTTTCGTGAACGTCCGAGCGTCCAGGAGTTTCATAAATGGGTAGGCGCTGCTGGCGAAGCTGTGCAGCCGCGCCGCGGCCTGCTCGTCGGCGGCTCGCTTGCCCAACCCGGAGTCGAGGACGAGCGCGCCCACCGCGAGGCGACTCGGCCAGTGGTGAACCTTGAGCCTCAATGCCATTTTGTGCTCCAAACTCGGTCTCACGTGACAGCCCGGCGCGACTCCCCCCGTCGCCTACAGCCCACGATCGCGCCTAACCGTGACCAGGTCTGCCTGGCAGGCCGCCAATCCCATTACCGGCTAGCCGGAACCTGGGGCCGCTGAGGAAGCCAGGCATGGACAGCTCGGCCGATCGCCGGGAGGCGCACGCGGTCGCCCTGGACCACCCTGGTCGGGATCGTCGAGGAGGACGGTGCCGGCATGGCAGCCGAAGAAGCGCACCACAGGTGACGGCCGATCACCGTGACCTTGACGGCGTCCCAGAAGGGCTGGACGTAGCCGGCGGACGTCCGCGAGATACGGAACGTCCAGCCACTCTCTGGGGCGGACACCGCGGTGTCGCCGTTGAAGTACCAGTCGAACAGCGGCCCGACCGTGTCGTCGGCGGGCGCGATCGGCGCGGGTGTTCGGCGCGGTTGTTCGGCCGACCTCGCGGCCGGAGCTCAGCGCGTTGAGCAGGTAGTTCGCGAGTTGATCGCGCCGATCGTGTCGGTGCCGGTGAACAGGCGCAGCGCCAGCATGCTGTGCACCCCTCGTCGCGGGCCTCTCGGCCGGACGAGTAGGACCGAGCACGCCGGGTATCCGACGTCGTGGGGGCCGAACGGTGGGAGGGCTGGTGAAACCGACAGCGACAACGCCAACACGGTCTCCGGAGCGGGCGGGTCGGCGGCCCCGCCATGACGAGGCGGCCCGGCTACTGGTGGGCTATCTCGACGCGGTCGCCGCTGCGCTGAACACCGAAGGGTTGTCTGTCACGGGGATTCGGATGGGTTGCGGGGTAACCCTGCAGGCTCGACTAGTGCTGGCCCGGACGGGACCACGCCCATCGGGGGCGCCCGACCGCATCACCAGGGGCATCACCTTGTGGTGGGCGGAGGACCTGGGCTGGTCACTGTCACACACCCAGCTGCGCGACAGCCGCGCCGGGTGGCACCATCTGCCCGGTGGGCTAGCACCGAGCCCGGCAACAGTGGCCCGGTCCGTCACAAACGCACTGTCCCGCCGGGTCGACCCGGCGATGGGCTCACCCACCCCGGTCGGCCACCACGGGCAACACCTGGCTCCGTTGATCGACGCCCTGGCCCGCTACAGCCCGCTCACCACGAGAGTGCCAGCCAGCATTGAGCAGGGATCCGGCACGGTCGAGATGGAGCGTAGTGCCCGGCAGGTCACACGGGCGGCAGATCTATCGGGAGAGCACCCAACAGGTCCAGCCACCACGGGACTGCTGCTGTCCTCGACCGCCGCGTTCGACTGTGCGGGGCATCCACGACCCCGCCAAATGGGGTAATCGCGTGCAACCGGCCGGCGACAGAACAGCACCGCTGATCCTCTCCTGAATCAAGCGCGTTCCAGATGCGCGCCTGCCCGACTGCGAGGGCCAGCGTTGGCTTGCCGGCTTGCAACCCCCGGTCTGACACCACCGCCGAACCGG
>DASYLM010000375.1:0-3976 GCA_036009565.1 Pseudonocardia sp.
GGTAGAGCTCGGCGCAGCGGCGTCGTCAGTTCGAGTCCGGAGAGGGCGTCCTCGGTGGCTCCCACCGGCAACTCTCCGGGGTTGGGAAGGTAGCGAACCGGCCGTCCGATGAAGGAACCGGGGCGGTCCAGGACAGCCACCGTGGTGAGCCGTAGTCCCTGCAGCGGCGGGATCATGGCCGCTCCGGCGGTGCCGTCAGCCAGCGGGACTTGAGCGATCGAGGCGGCCAGACGTCGGTCCGAGGCGGCGAGTTCGATGATGTGCATGCCCGCGAAGGAAGTGCCCCAGGCGACGATCCTGTCCGGGTCGATGTTGGGTTGCGCCCCAAAACACGAACCACCGACACCCCGGGGCAAGGGGCGCAGCCCAAAACACGAACCACCGGCACCGGGGGCAAGGGGCGCAGCCCCAAACACGAACCGGAACCGCGGGAGCACAAGGCTGGCGCCGTGGGGTCAGGAACCCACCGCACCGTGGGGGGCATGGGGGGCTCGGCCCCCCAACTGGTGGACGGAACGAGCCACGCCCGCGCTTTCCGCGGGCATGGCTCGCCCATCGAGTGGAGGTGCCGGGAATCGAACCCGGGTCCTTCGGCGCTTCACAAGGGCTTCTCCGTGCGCAGTCAGCGTTGCCTCTACTCGGATCCACCGGTCCTGCTGACAAGCCGGTGTGACGATCCCAGTCGCTGTTCGATGTCCCGCCCGACCCCGCGACCGGGTCGGACGGTGAGTCCCCTAACTGGTGCCGGACTCCGGAGCGGGAACGCCCCCGGGCCGACAGACGCTAGTCCTCGCTCAGGCGGCGAGGGCGAAAGCGTCGCGCTTAACCTGTTGGTTGGCGCTTAATTGGTGTGCGACGCGTGTGGTTAACGAGTTCATCGTCGCCTTCCTCGACACGCTTCCCCTTGATCGACGTCCGAAGTCGAAACCGTTCACCCCCTGGGTGCTGCTGCGTAACTACAACCGCTCCAGGGTAACGCGTCCGGCAACCCAGATCTTCCCGCCGGGCCGCGGCTCGCCCCGACGGGGCCGGTTCCACCCTGCCGGGAGCCACTCGGCTGGCCGGTCAGACCGCTCTCAGCTGGTCGAGCCGGAGCAGTCGGGCCGGCGTGTCGTGCAGGGCGGCGCGCAGGAAGTCGGCGCCGAGTCGGTCGTCGGCGGCCGCCCAACCGTGGATCGCGCGGAGCTGCTCGGCGTACGGGTACGGGATCTGCGGGAAGTCGGTACCGAGCACCACCCGGTCGGCCACCTGCGCCAACCGCGCCGGCCAGTCGGGCGGCAGCGCCATGGTGGGCTCCATGAACGGGGTGCCGACCATCGTGGTGTCCACGTAGACGTGCTCGTAGCGCTTCACCAGCTCCAGCGCGCCCGCGTAGTCCGGCATGCCGGCGTGTGCCAGCACCGTGACCAGCTCGGGGTGCGCGCTGAGTACCTGTTCGAACACGTCGAGCCCGGTGAAGTTGCCGGACAGCGGACCGTGCCCGCAGTGCACCACCACCGGCACGCCGGCATCGGCGAGCAGCCGCCAGGCCGGGTCGAGCAGCGGGTCCCTCGGGTCGAAGCCGCCCACCTGCACGTGCACCTTGACGCACCGCGCCCCGGCGTCCACGGCGGCGCCGAGGTAGTCGGTGACCTCGGGTTCGGGGTACAGCGTCGCGGTGGGGACGGCGGCCGGCGTGCGGGCGGCGAAGTCCCGCAGCCACCCGGTGAGCCAGGCCGCCATGCCGGGCTTGTGCGGGTACGCCAGCGGGGCGAACCGCTGCACGCCCAGCTCGCCCAGCACGGCCACCCTGGTCGGCTCGTCGAACCGGTACTCGATCGGCCACGGGTAGCCGTAGTGCTCCTGTGCCTGGTCGAAGTACGCCCACACCTTGCGGGTGACCGACTCGGGCAGGAAGTGCACGTGCATGTCGATGAGGCCGGGCAGGCCCAGCTCGGCGGTCCAGCGGGGCACGTCGGCGTCGTGCGCCGGCGGCGGGGGCAGCCCGGCGGCCGTCACTCCATGCCTTTCACTCCATGCCCTTGGCGCGCCGACCCACTGCTCGGCTGATCTCGCGCTGGGCGTCCCGCTTGGCCAGGTCGTTGCGCTTGTCGTAGCTCTTCTTGCCCTTGGCCAACGCGAGCTCGACCTTGACCTTGCCGTCGGAGAAGTACATCCGCAGCGGTACCAGGGTGAGGCCGCCCTCGCGGGTCTTGCCGATCAGTCGCTCGATCTCGGCCTTGTGCAGCAGCAGCTTGCGGGTGCGCCTCGGTTCGTGGTTGGTCCAGCTGCCCTGCGTGTACTCCGGGATGTGTAGGTTGCGCAGGAAGATCTCGCCGTCGTCCACCGTGGCGAACGAGTCGACCAGCGAGGCCCGACCCAGGCGCAAGCTCTTCACCTCGGTGCCCTGCAGCATGATGCCGGCCTCGTAGGTGTCCAAAATGGCGTAGTCGTGCCGTGCCTTGCGATTCGACACGATCACTTTCTGCCCCCGTTCCTGCATACCTCCACCCTACGACCTACCGCCGCCGGGTTCCGGCTTCCCCACCACACAGCCCGTCTACGGCCCACACAGCCGCTCGAGCCGCTGTGTCGAGCCACTGGAGCTGTGTGAGCGCAATCAGCTAGCGGCCAGGGCGGCCCTGAGGCGGGCGGCGGTAGGGGCGAAGGCGCCGAGGTCTGCCCAGGTCCAGCGCACCACGTGCAGGCCGGCGGCGCGCAACCTGTCCTCCCTGATCTTCTCCTCGAACACCGCGTCACCGGGCTGCTGACCAGGTCGCAGCAGGCGGCCATACTTGATCTTTCCGTCGAACTCGGCGACGGTGCGCCGGTCCGGCCAGGCGAAGTCGACACGGCCGATCAACTTCCCGCCGTGCCAGATCTCCCACTGGAGGGTCGGCGCCGGCAATCCGGCGCGGAGCAGCGCCACCCGACCGCGGGACTCACCGACGCTCTCCGCGCCTCCGTCGGCGAAGGCGACCGCGCGACGGGCGGCCGGCACCCCCCGCCAGCCAGTGGCCCGTCGGAGCGCCACGGCCAACGTCTCCGCTGTCACCAACCCGTGCCGCAGTGCGGCGTCGATCGTGACCACCGAGGCCTCAAAAGGCACGGTCCGGGCCAGGTCTACCGCCGTGCGGGCCGGGCAGGTCGCCCACACGTCCCCGACGCGGACGATCTCCTCCGGTGCCAGCGGCGCCGAGTGCACGGCCACGGAGCGTCCGGCCCGGGCCCCGGTCGGGCGCGCCCGGGTCACGTGGACCCGCTCGAGCGGCACCCGCCACACCGGCAGCCCGTACAGGACGGCCGCCGACACATGGCTGACCACCGCGCTCGGGGCAACCCGCCGGACCTCCGCGGCGACCGACAGCGCGTGGCGCCGCACCGGATCGGCAAGTCGCTGATCGTCGCCGGAAACGTAGGCGCCCCGGCGCACGACAGCCAACTCCCCCGCACGGCGGCCCCGCTGCAGCTCGCTCTCGGCGAACCCGCTCGCAATCAGAGCCGGCCGGAACAGCAGAGGGGGCAGCGAGTCGTCCACCCCTCCATCCTGTCCACCCGAAGCCAAACCCACCCCCAGCACCAGCCCTACCTGTGCACAACCCGCCCCCCTGTGCACAGGTCCCGCTCACACAGCTCGTCTGTCGCTCACACAGCGGCCCAGGCCGCTGTGCCGAGCCGCTGGAGCTGTGTGACGGGCTAGATGCGGGGGCTAGAGGCGGACGTAGAGGCGCAGGGTTACGTAGCCGGTGATCGAGGCGATGCCGATGCCCAGCAGGAACAGCCACGGGGACACGCTGAGGATGTCCGAGTACTGGATCACCGGGATGACACCGTCGCCGAAGCCGTTGCTGATCGCCGAGTCCAGGAACAGCGCCTTGCCGACCAGCAGGCTGCCGACCGCCAGCGCGGTGCCGACGACCCCGGTCACCGCCGCCTCCAGCAGGAACGGCAGCTGGGTGTACCACCGGGTCGCGCCGACCAGCCGCATCACACCGAC
>DASYLM010000376.1:0-5825 GCA_036009565.1 Pseudonocardia sp.
TGGAGCTGGCCCGGATGCGGCAGGTGGCGTTCGTGCGCAGCCCGGTGGCGCATGCGCTGATCACCTCGGTGGACACCTCCGGCGCGGTCGGCGCCGGGTACCGGGTGTTTACCGGGGCCGACTTCGCCGCCGTGGCACTGCGCGCGAAGTCCGCACTGCCGTCGTACGTGGAGACCGAGCAGCCGGTGCTGGCGCACAGCAGGGTGCGGTTCGCCGGCGAGGCGGTGGCCGCGGTGGTCGCCGCCGACCGGTACCTGGCGGAGGACGGCTGCGAGCTGGTCGAGGTGGACTACGACCCGCTGCCGGTGACCGTGTGCGCCTGGTCGGAGTCGGCACGGTCACCCGCGGACCAACACGAGCCGCTGCACGCGGACGCGCCGGACAACGTGCTGCTGGCCCGTACCTTCGACGCCGGCTCGGTGACCGACGCATTCGCCGCCGCCGACGTCGTGGTGCGCCGCGAGCTGGTCACCAACCGCCACGCCGGCAACCCGATGGAGTGCCGGGCCGGCGTCGCGCTGTGGGAGCCGGCCGACCGCAAGCTCACGTTCTGGTCGTCCACCCAGGTCCCGCACCTGGTCCGCAACATGATCGCCGACCTGCTCGACCTCGCCGAGGGCAACGTGCGGGTGATCGCGCCGGACGTCGGCGGCGGCTTCGGGGTGAAGGCCGTGCTCTACCCGGAGGACGTGGCGCTGTGCCTGATCGCCAAGGCCATGCCGAACGTGCCGGTGAAGTGGGTGGAGGACCGGGTCGAGCACCTGGCCGCCGCCACCCACGCCCGCGACCATCGCTACCTGATCAGCGCCGGGTTCGCCGCCGACGGCACGCTGCTGGCCCTCGAGGCGGACGTGACCTGCAACGTCGGCGCCTACTCGGTGTACCCGTGGACGGCCGGCATCGAGCCGCTGATGGCCGGCGGTCTGCTCTGCGGGCCGTACAAGCTGGACAACTACCGGTGCACGGTGCGCGGGGTCGCCACCAACACCGCCCCGTCCGGGCCGTACCGGGGCGTCGCCCGCCCGGCCACGGTGTTCGCGATGGAGACGATCATGGACGAGGGGGCCCGCGCGCTGGGCATCTCCGCCGTGGATGTCCGGCGTCGCAACCTGATCAAGCCGGAGGACATCCCGTACAAGATGCCGTCGCGGCTGGTCGACGACTCCGGGCACTACGAGGAGTGCCTGACCAAGGCGCTCGACGCCCTCGGCTACGACGAACTGTGCGCCGAGCAGCAGCGCCGCCGGTCCTCGGGCGACCCGGGCGAGCGACCGATCGGCATCGGGTTCGCCTGCTACAACGAGCTGACCGGCCTCGGCCGCGCCGCCTCGGCCGGGCCCCGGATGCCGTTCCGCACCGGGCACGAGGCGTGCACCGTGCGGATCAACCCGGACGGCCGGGTCACCGTGTTCTCCGGGGTCACCTCGCAGGGTCAGGGACTGGAGACCACGATCGCGCAGATCGTGGCCGACGGCATCGGGGTGGCCTACGACGACGTCGAGGTGCGCATCGGCGACACCGAGACCGCGCTCTGGGGTTTCGGCGCGTTCTCCAGCCGGCAGGCGGTGATCGGGGGTGGCGCGGCGAACAACACCGCACTGGCCGTGAAGGAGAAGCTGGTCGCGCTGGCCGCCGGGCTGCTCGAAGCGTCCCCGGACGACCTGGTGGTGCACGACGGGCAGGTCAGCGTCGTCGGCGACCCGAGCTCGGGGATCTCGGTCGCCGAGGTCGCCAGGGTGGCGTACCTGGAGTCCAACCGGCTGCCGGACGGCGTGGAGCCGGGGCTGGAGGCGACCAAGTTCTACGACCCGGTCCGGGGTGCCTTCGCGGCCGGCGCACAGGTCGCCGCCGTCGAGGTGGACCGCTCGACCGGCGAGATCCGGGTGCTCAGGTGGGCCTGCGTCGAGGACTCCGGGAGAGCGATGAACCCGCGGATCGTGCACGGACAGATCGCCGGCTCGATCGCCCAGGGCATCGGCGGCGCCATCTACGAGCACCTGGTCTACGACGAGGTGGGCAACCTGATCACCGGCACCCTGCTCGACTACCTGATGCCGACCAGCGCCGAGGTACCCGAACTGCTGATCGACCACGTGGAACACCCGGCGGCCAACCCGCTCGGTGTGCGCGGTGTCGGCGAAGGCGGCACGCTCGGTCCGAACGCGGTGCTGGCCGGCGCGGTGAGCGACGCGCTGGGCATTCGGATCGACGCGCTGCCCCTCACCCCCGGCTCCATCTGGAAGGAACTCCAATGACGCTCGTCTCGGTGAGCTGGCACGGGCGGGTCGCGCTGCTCACCATCGACCGGCAGGCCAAGCGCAACGCGCTGACCACCGAGCTGTGCCGGCAGCTCACGGACGCGGTGCGGGGCGCGCTGGTCGCGGGGGCCCGCGCGCTGGTGCTGACCGGCGCGGGTACCAGCTTCTGTTCCGGCGCCGACCTGGACGGGGTGTACACCGCTGACTTCCGCGAGGCCCTCTACGAGATGCTGCACACCGTCACCGAGGCGCCGGTACCGGTACTCGCGGCGGTGAACGGCCCGGCGATCGGCGCCGGCACGCAGCTGGCGCTGGCCGCCGACCTGCGGGTCGTCGCTCCGGAGGCGGTGTTCGGGGTACCGACCGCGCGCATCGGTCTCGCGGTCGACCCGTGTACCATCCGCCGGCTCGCGCTGCTGGCCGGCAACGGGGTGGCCCGGCGGATGCTGCTGGCCTGCGAGCAACTGTCCGCCCCGCAGGCCGTCGCCGGTGGGCTGGCGGACCGCGCCGGCATCCTCGCCGACGCGCTGGACTGGGCGGCCACGATGACCGAGCTCGCTCCGCTGACCATCGCCTACAGCAAACAGGTGCTCAACCAGGTCTTCGAGCCGGAGCTCGATCCGTTCGCCGACAAGGAGCTGTACGACGCCTTCGAGGGCTGCTGGGCCAGTGACGACTTCGCCGAGGGGCGGCTGGCCCGCGCGGAGAAGCGCCGACCCCGGTTCGAGGGGCGCTGACCGCCGGATGAGGTCGGGTTCTTGTGCACGGCACTAGGTGGGTGGGTCGCCGATGAAGCCGGCGCCGTTCGAGTACCTGCGGGCCGCCTCGGTCGACGAGGCGGTGGCCGCGCTGGCCTCGTGTGGGGCCGACGGCCGCGAAGCCAAGATCCTGGCCGGCGGGCAGAGCCTGGTGCCGCTGCTCGCGCTACGCATGGCGCGCCCGGACCTGCTGGTCGACATCAACCGGGTGGCCGACCTGACCGAGGTCTCGCTCGTCGACGGGGTGCTGCACGTCGGCGCGCTGACCAGGCACAGCGCGCTCGCCGGCCAGACCGACCACCCGCTGCTCGCCGAGGCGGCCCGGTGGATCGGACACCCCGCGATCCGGAGCAGGGGGACGGCGGCCGGCAGTCTGGCGCACGCCGACCCGTCCGCCGAGCTGCCGGTGGTGGCGGTGGCGTGTGCCGCGACGGTGTCCGTGGTCGGCCCCGACGGGGTGCGCACGGTGCCCGCCGCCGACCTGTTCGCCGGGCCGCTGATGAGCACGCTCGCCGACGACGAGCTGATCACCTCGGTGTCCTTCCCGGTGCCGTCGCGCTGGGGTTTCGCCGAGTTCGCCCGCCGGCACGGTGACTTCGCGCTGGTCACGGCGGTGGTGGCGGACGGGGTGATCGCACTGGGCGGGGTTTCGGCGGTACCGGTGCGGTCGCTGGCCGGCGAGGACGTACTGGCCGGCGGTGGCTCGGTCGAGGACGTGGCGGCGGCGGTGTGTGCCGGGCTGGAACCGACCGGCGACCTGCATGCCTCGGCCGGGTACCGGCGCGCGCTGGCCGCGGAGCTGGTCGGCCGCGCGCTGCGGCAGGCCGGTGTTTCGTGAGCGATCGGAGGTTGGCATGAAGGTGGAGCTCACGGTGAACGGCGAGCGGGTTCGGCTGGACGTTGAGCCGCGCCGCACGTTGGCCGACGCGCTGCGCGAGGACTGCGGCCTCACCGGCACCCATCTGGGCTGCGAGCACGGGGTGTGCGGCGCCTGCACCGTGCTGGTGGACGACGAACCCGCGCGCGCCTGCTTGATGTTCGCGGTACAGGCGGACGGTGCCTCGGTGACCACGGTGGAGGGGCTCGAGTCGCCGGACGGTCAGCTGCACCCGCTGCAGGAGGCGTTCGTGGCGCACCACGGGCTGCAGTGCGGCTTCTGCACCCCGGGAATGTTGATCAGCGCGCTGCACCTGCTGCGGACGCACCCGTCGCCGTCCCGGGAGACGATCCGGGCGGAGATGTCCGGCAACATCTGCCGCTGCACCGGTTACCTCGGCATCGTCGACGCCATCCAAGCCGCCGCCGCCCGCCCCTGCTCCCGCGAGTCGGGCCTCTCAGCACACTGAGTCGCACCGCCCACCACCCAGCCCCGCGAGTCGGGGATTCCGTCAGCGCGAGTCGGGGTTTCTGTCAGCGCGAGTCGGGGATTCTGTCAGCGCGAGTCGGGGTTTCTGTCAGCGCGAGTCGGGGAATTCCGCTCAGCCCCGCACGGCCTTGGCGAACGCCTCCAGTTCGCGCGGCACATCCGGGCCGGCCGGCTGGTAGGCGATCTCGGTGGCGCCCTGCTCGACCAGCCCGGCCACCTTCTCCCGCATCGCCGCCGGTGACAGCGCGAGACCCGCGCCGACCATCACCTCGCCGGTCACGAAGGGCCGGTCCCGCTCGCTGACCACCGCGAGATGCCCGTCGTGCAGCGCCAGATGGCGTGCGTTCGCCGGCACATCGTCGTACGCGGCCGCCCACGCCGTCCCGTTCGGCAGCCGGTCCGCCTGGCCGAACTCCAGCGCCCAGTGCAGTGCCACGCTCGCTCCGTGGCCGCCGGCGGCGATAGCGCGTTCGCTACCGGGATCCTCACCCTCGTCCAGCACGGTGCCGAACAACAGCACGGCGCTCCAGTCGAACCCCGGAATCGGCCTCGGCGCACCGAACACCCCGTCGCCGATGTCTCCGGCCACCGCCGTTCCCTTCGGGCCCTGAGCGCCGACCAGGATCGGGATCTCGATCGGCCGCCGCGTACCGAAGCCGGGGTACTGCATCATCCGGATCTGGGCGCCCTCCCATTCCGTCTGCTCGCCGCGCAGCAGTGCACGCAGCGTGCGGATGTAGTTCGCTACGTACGTCCACTTCGCCGGTCGCTGTCCGAGGGTGAATGCGCCGGTGAAGCCGGCGCCGACGGTCACCGCGACCCGCTCCTGCCCGGCGATCGAGACCAGCGTGGAGATCGCGGCGGCGCTGGCCATCGGATGGCGCAGCGTCGGCACCAGCACGCCCGGACCGAGGCGGACGCGTTCGGTGCGCTCGGCGGCTCGGCACAGCTGCACCCAGACGTCGGCGTAGAGCGCGGGCGAGTCGTAGAACCAGACGTTGCGGTAGCCCAGCTGCTCGGCGACGCGGGCGTGCTCGTGGCTGTCCAGTGACGTGTTGAAGGCGCACGACATGGTCACGGCCACTGGGTCCCCCTCGGTAGAGGTCGCGCGACGACGTCGGTGTCGTCGATCGCCGAGACGACCGTAGTTCCGATCAGCGGACCGCGCTCCGCGAGATGGCGGGCGGCGTGTCGACATCAGCTTCCCGGGGTGCCCGTTCGTCGCTTTGCTCTGCGTAGGGATACGCAACAGCGCACCCAGCGCTCCCAGCGCACCCAGCGACTCGACGCCTGCAAGGATTTCGCGACTTGCGGGGACGGGAGCCGCGACTCAGTGTGCTGAGAATTCCGACTCAGTGTGCTGGCAGCCCCCGACTCGCGCGGATGGAATCCCCACTCGCGCGGACGGAATCCCCGACTCGCGCGGACGGAATCCCCGACTCG
>DASYLM010000377.1:0-26469 GCA_036009565.1 Pseudonocardia sp.
TGTTGCCGCTGTTGTTGCCGAACTGGTTGCCGACCTGGTTGCCGCCGCTGTTGTTGCCGAACTGGTTGCCGCCGCTGTTGTTGCCAACCAGGTTGTTGCCGCTGTTGTTGCCGACCTGGTTGTTGCCGCTGTTGTTGCCGAACTGGTTGCCGCGCTGGTTGTTGCCGGCCTGGTTGTCGCCTCGGTTGTTGCCGACCTGGTTGTCGCGCTGGTTGTTGCCGCGCTGGTTGTCGTCGCTCCGGATGCCGCGGAGCCGGTCGTTGTCCGGGGGGACGTCGTTGATGTTGATGAAGTCGTCGTCTGACGCGGGCTGCGCTTTGTCCCGTCCGGGGAACTCCACGTCGTCCTTGTTGTTGTTGTCGTTCTTGTTGTTGTCGTTCTTGTTGTTGTTGTTGCTGTCTTTGTTGTTGTTGTTGTTCCCATTGGCGTTGCGGTTACTGCGGTCGTCGTTGTTCCGGTTGTTCCTGCCGTTGTTGTCCCGCTGGTTGTTGGCGTTGCCGAGATCTCTGTCGTCGGCCTGGCCGGTGCCGTTCTGGCCGTTGCCGTTCTGGTTGTCGTCGGCCTGGTTGTTGCCGTTCTGGTTGTCGTCGGCCTGGTTGTTGCCGGTGCCGTCGTCGGTCTTGCCCTGACCTCGTCGGTTGCGGCCGTTGCCGTCGCGCTCGTCGCCGTTGGCCTGGTCGGCCGCGGTGAGGTCGGTACGACCGTCGCCGCCGGCGGCCGCGGCGGTGCCGGCGGCCACCACGATCCCGCAGCCCACCAGCAGGGTCACCACCAACGCCAGCATCCGGGTCGGTCGAGGTAGTCGATGTCGTGTCGTGGGTCGAACCATGAGCGTTCTCTTCTCGTCATCGGGGGAACGGTGAAGTGACCGGCATCGGGGCGCCGGGCACCGTCAGCCAGCAAGCTCGTCGGTTACCAAGCTCGTCGACTACCAAGCTCGTCGACTACCAACGTCGTCGGGCGCCGCGGGGTCCGAGCTCCACCGGCGGTAGCGGCGCCACCGGCCGGCGCAACCGCACCGGTCGAAGCGTGACCGGCCGTCGGCGCGGACCCGAGGCGGTACGGGCCGCCCACCACCGGCCGGAGGGAGCGTCCAGGTAGGGCCGCACCACGCGGACCACTCCGATCACGGCGATCGCGGCGGCCAGGACCACCAGGACGGACAGCGCGACCATCGTCGGGTCGGGCCCGGGCAACCGGACCTGTGCCGCCGCTGAACCACTGCCCGCTGCGAGCGGAGCCCCGCCGGCCGGCTGAGCCGCGCCGATCGTTGTCACGCCCGACTGTGGGGACGACGTGCCGGCCGCCCCGGGAGCCGCTGCGCCGGCGGCCCGCCCAATTTCGTCGATGTACTCGATGTGCCGGCGGACCAGCTGCCCAGCCTGGTCGACGAGCTGGCGGATCTGTTCGTTCCGGGTGTCAGCTCCGGCCTTGTTGATCATCTTCAGGGTGTCGGCGCAGGCCAGTCGCAGCCGTCTGACCATGGTCTGGTCATAGGCCGGACCGGACTTGCCGGCAATCTCGACCAGCCAGCTCTGCTGGTCCGGGGTCGGCTGGCTGGGCAACACCACGCCCAACCGGACGGAGACCGCGCGCAGTTGGGCCGACAGCCAGCCCAGATCGGTGGCCACGGTGCCGCCGAGCTGACGGACCGCCGGGCTGACCGCCATCTGTTGGGCCTGCTGGCCGACCGGAACCTCCCACAGCCCGTCCTGCCGCAGTGCAACCAGCAGCGTCCGGTCGGTGGGGCCGACCGGGCCGGAAGCGGTCTGCGTCCAACCGCCGGACCCGATGGCAGCGATCGGGGGTGACGGGATGAACAGCCAGGCCATGACGGCCACCGCAAGCCCGGTGAGGGCCGCGAAGACCATGGTCACGCGCAGCGTTGGAGTCGTGTCGGGGAGCACGGGGAACGCAACCTTTCTCCGGCGCTGCCGAACGGGCCGGGGTGGCCGACGGGTCGCCGGTCGTACTGTGTCGCTGGGGAGCTGGACTTGGGCGCCGGTCCGATCCCACGGGGGAGCGTCTGACCGGGACTGGCGCTTGCAAGGACAGTTAAGAACCGACGCCACGCCAGGTTGCGGAAGCTGAGAGACCCACAACTCGGTGGTCGGCGGCTCGCGCCCAAGGGCGAGCCACTGCGCCGATAGCCAAGGCACGCTGCGCCAACTGTCAGACAGCAAGCTCAGAAAACCCTGAAAATCGCTCCGCCGCACGGGTTGTCCCGCCGTTCGTCGATTGTCATGACACGCATGGCGCGCGACGCTGGGCCGAGTGCAGCAGCCTCGGACGACCACGTTCCGGCGGTATCGCGTTCTCCTGGCGGTGCCGTCCGACCGGTCGACGGGCGCCCTGCTGCGGGGTCTGCGGTCCCACTCGTTCGACGCCACGGTGATCCACGACGGCACCCGGGTGCTGGACGCCGTACAGGCCGCCTCCTTCTCCGCCGTGGTGCTCGAGGTCGGACTGCCCGGCCTGGACACGTCCTCGGTGCTCGCCGGGCTGGCCCGCCTCGCCGCCGACACCCCGGTCGTCGTGCTGACCCCCCGCGAGCAGCGCGACCAGGTGGTGGCCGGGCTGCGCGGCGCCAAGGACGACTACCTGCTCACGCCGTTCGGCGCGGACGAGCTGGTTACCCGGCTGCGCCTGCGGGTCCGCGACCAGCAACCGCAGGAGCGTTCGGTGGCGCGGCGCGGCGACGTCACCGTGGACACCGCGCTCGGCCTGGTCAGCGTGGACGGCCGGCTGGTCACCCTGACCCCGACGGAGTTCGCGCTGCTCACCATCCTGATCAGCCACCCGGACCAGGCACTGTCCCGCGAGCAGCTGACCACCATGCTGTGGCGCGACCCGCCGTCCTCCAACGTCGTCGAGGTCTATATCGGCTACCTGCGCCGCAAACTCGGCTCCGAGCGCATCCGCACCGTCCGCGGCGTCGGCTACCTCCTGGAGGAGTAACCCGCTTCCCCGTTCTTCCGCGAGTCGCGGATTCCGTCCGCGCGAGTCGCGGATTCCGTCCGGGCGAGTCGCGGATTCCGTCCGGGCGAGTCGCTAAATTTTGCGGAACCGGGCGCCCGCCGACGCGCGCCGGATCGCGCAGGATCGCGCCGGGGAAACTCGGCAGCCGCGTGAGCCCGTTGTCGACCATGCTGTGCGGCGTGCTCACCCTGATCCGGACCAACCGCAACTTCGGCGCCCTGTGCGCCGCCCGGACGGTGTCCTTCCTCGGTGACACGCTGAGCCTGGTCGCCCTGCTGCTCTACGTCGCGGACCGGACCGGTCAGGCACTGGCGGTGGCCGCGTTGCTGCTGCTCGGCGACGTGCTGCCGGCGCTGCTGGGCCCGCTGGCCGGCGCACTGGCCGACCGGTACGACCTGCGTCGGATCATGATCGGCTGCGAGTTGGCCCAGGTCGGGCTGACCGTGCTGCTCGCGCTCTGGCTACCGTCGCTGCCGGTGCTGCTCGTGATGGTCGCGGCTCGCGCGCTGGCCGCGCAGGTATTCGCCCCGGCGTCCCGGACGGCGGTCGGCAGACTCGTCGAGCCGGCCGCGCTGCCCGGTGCGAACGCCACGCTCGGGCTCGGTACCAACGGCGCCGAGGCGCTCGGCCCCCTGCTCGCGGCCGTGCTGCTGCCGCTGCTCGGGGTGCGCGGCGTCCTGTTGCTGGACGCCGGCACGTTCGCGGTGTCCGCGCTGCTGCTGGCCCGCCTTCCGGCGTTGCGCCGGCCCGACGGGGACGGAGCCGACGACGGCGCCGCGGGCGGCGCGCTCGGAGCTCCGGCGGGATTGGGGCGGGCCACCAGGGACGGGCTGGCCTACCTGTTGCGCGCCAGGGTGGCCAGGGCGGTAGTGCTCGGCACCTTCGCGGTGGTCGCCTTCAACGGCATCGACGACGTGGCATTGGTGTTCCTGAACCGGGACGTTCTGGGCGGCGGCGACTCGGCGATCGCGGTGCTGCTCAGCGCGGTGGGCATCGGGCTGTTGGCCGGCTACTGGCTGCTCGGGCGGCCGGCGCTGTCCCGGCTGAGCGGTCGGGCGGGCGACGGGGCGGCGGCCGACGGGGCGGCGGCGGGCGGGGCGGCGGCGGGCGGGGCGGCCGACGGCGGACCGATGACCGGAGGGGCGACCCGGGCGGCGATGACCCGAGCGGTGACCGGGCGGCTCGCGCTGCTCATGCTCGGCGGCTGGGCGGTGAGCAGTGCCGGCAATCTGCTCACCGGGTTGAGCTGGGCGGTCGGGGTGGCGTTCGGGCTGCAGGCGGTACGCGGGCTGGGCATTGCGGCGATGGACGTCGGCGGTACCACGTTGCTGCAGCGGGCGGTGCCGGCCGCGATGCAGGGCCGGGTGTTCGGCGCATTCAACGGGGCGATCGGGGTGGCGGCCGGGCTGTCCTACGCCGGTGGCGCGATCTTGCTGGACGCCACGTCGGCCCGGGCGACTTTCCTGATCGCCGGCAGCGGCGGGCTGGTCGCTACGGTGGCGACGGCGGTGGCGCTGCGCTCCCTGGTGCGTTCGCGAGTCCCGGGCGGCTCCGAAGAACCGCCCGGGAACTGACAAAAACCGCGACTCACCCTGACAAAAACCCCGACTCGCCCTGACGAAAACCGCGACTCGCGGAGTGGGTGGGGGGTGGCTGGGTCAGGGGGTGATGCGCTTGGCGGCGAGGCGCTCCTGGTTCGGCCAGCGCACGTTGGATGCCCAGCCGAGCTGCTCGAACCAGCGGATCACCCGTGCGGAGGAGTCGAGCTGCCCCTTGAGCACGCCGTGCCGTGCGCTGGTCGGGTCGGCGTGGTGCAGGTTGTGCCAGGACTCGCCGAACGACGGGATGGCCAGCCACCACACGTTGCGCGAGCGGTCCCGGGTGGTGAAGGTTTCGTCGCCGAACACGTGGCAGACCGAGTTGATCGACCAGGTGACGTGGTGCAGGAGCGAGATCCGGACCAGGCTGCCCCAGAAGAACGCGGTCAGCGCGCCGAACCAGGACCAGGTGACCAGTCCGCCGAGCAGCGCCGGGAGCAGCAGCGAGCCGACGACCAGCAGCGGGAAGAAGCGGTGGATGCGCTCGATGTCCTTGTCCGCCACCAGGTCCGGGGCGTACTTCGCGCGGTTGGTGCGCTCGTCGCTGAACAGCCAGCCGACGTGGGCGAAGAACAGGCCCTTGGTCAGCGCCTTCCAGTCGTTGCCGAACCGCCACGGCGAGTGCGGGTCGCCCTCGAGATCGGAGTACTTGTGGTGGCGGCGGTGAGTGGCCACCCAGTCGGTGACGCTCATCTCGAGGGAGATGCTGCCGGCCAGCGCGAGCGCGATGCGCAGCGGCCGCTTCGCCTTGAACGAGCCGTGCGTGAAGTAGCGGTGGAAACCGACGGTGACGCCCAGCCCACTCACCACGTAGAACACGGCGAAGATCACCACGTCGCTCCAGCCGACCCAGCCGGCGCCCCAGGCGAGGGGAACCGCTGCCAGCACGGCAAGGAACGGCAGCACCACGAACACCACCAGGAGCACCTGTTCCAGCTTGCTCTTCGGTTCGGGCTCGAGCTCCGGTCTCGCTGTGGTCTGGGTGGCGGTTGGGGCTGCTGTCATCGGATTCCTCTGGGACTGAAGGGGCTGCGGACCTTGCCTGCCGGGCGGCCGGTGTTGCGACGAACGTGCCGGCTCGAGAGTTCCTCGGTAAGGGACTTGAACGATCTTGGGGCCTGACCGCGACAAATTAGGGCGACCTAACTCTCACCTAAGAGTGTAGGAGGCGGCTCTCAGCCCGACAATGCGAATGCGTCCCCGCTCACTTCGTCGGTCGCGCCACACCTCGCCCGGAAAACGACAGGCCAGCTGCTCAGTCGGGCCACAGGTCGAGCATCGGCGGCAACGCGCCCTCCAGGCCGAGCAGCCAGCGCTTGGCCTCCAGCCCGCCGCCGAAACCGCCCAACCCGTCGACGGCCAGCACCCGGTGGCACGGCACGATCACCGGGACAGGGTTCGACCCCATGATCGCGCCGACCCGCCGGGCGGCCTGACCGGCGCCGCGCTCGGTGCGGTAGGCGCCGCTGCGCACCGCGAGCTCGCCGTACGTGATGGTCCTGCCGTAGCCGACGGACTCGTACAGCGCGGTCAGCACGGTGCGCTGGTCGCCCGTGGTGAACCGCCAGTCGATCGGGTGGGCGAACGTCTGGCGGCGACCGGACAGGTACTCGGCGAGCTCGGTGGCGGCCGCATCGGTGCGGGCGGTGTCGACCACCGGCTCGGTGCCCAGCCGCTCGGCCGCGATCGCCAGGTGCCGGCCCGAGATCCGCGCCGGGCCGAAGCACACCAGCGCGACGCCCGCCTCGGTGACGCCGAGGGTGAGCGCGCCGATCGGTGCCGGTGCCGGCACCTCGGTCCATGCGAACCACACGCCGCCATTATGGCGACCGACCCCGACAACTCCGGTCCCGAGCAGTCAGCGCCGGAGACAGCACAGAGACCAGCACGGCAGCCGCCGCGCGAGAGGTCAGCGCGCCGGGGCCGGCGGGGCCAGCGGGGCCGGCGGGGCCAGCGGGGCCAGCGGGGCCGGCGGGGCCGAACCGGTCAGCCGCCGGGCCATCGCGGGCAGTGCGTTCCCCATGGTCAGGGCGTAGTCGACGCTGATGTCGACCAGCTCGTCGCGGCTGATGTCCAGGCCGCCGTCCAGCCAGGCCAGCACGAACTCGGTGACCCCGCCGGTGAGCAGCAGCGAGATCGCCCGCAGGGTGCGCTCGCCGTCCGGCGGCAGCTCGAGCAGGTCGTGGCTCTGCTCCACCACCACCCGCGCGATGGTGCGCATCGCGGCGAACCGCCGTTGCATCAGGGCCGCGCTGCCGTACGCCTCGGCGAACAGCACCCGGGCCCGGCGCGGGTCGTCGACGATCTCGGCGATCATCGTGCTGAACGCGGCGGCGGTCCGCGCGGTCAGCTCGTCCGGCGCCGCCGCGATGGCCTCGAGCGTGTGCCGCATCGCGGTGTCGAACAGCTCCTCGTGCAACGCCGCGGCCAGCTCGTCCAGGTCGGCGAAGCTCTCGTAGAAGAACCGGGGGCCGACCTTGGCCCGCTCGCAGATGCCCCGCAGGGTGGTCGCCGACCAGCCCTTGGTGCCGATGCTGTCCAGCGCCGCGTCCAGCAGTCGGCGGCGGCGCTCGGCGCGGCGCTGCTCGGCCGACACGCCGCCGTAGGTGCCGGTCGCGGTCCGAGCCATGCCGTCAGTCTGACACAGTCACGCGATTTGGGAATCAACCGTTTACGGAAACGAGCGATTCCTCTATCGTCCGAGGACGGCTTTTGCGGCGCGGCGAAAGGACCCCGATCATGACCGGTGCACTCATCAGGCAGGTACAGTCCGCGGCCGCCGCGCTGTCCCAGCGGGTGCCGGCCGCGACCCGCCCGCTGGCCACGCCACCGGACCCCCGACTGAAGCCGGTCATGGGCGACAGCGGCCTGCCGGTCATCGGCCATGCGATGGGCGTGCTGTACGACACCCTGGAGTTCGGCCGCCGCCGCTACCAGAAGTTCGGCCCGGTCAGCTGGAGCAACGTGCTGGGCACGAAGGTGGTCGGCGTGGTCGGGCCCGAGGGCACTGAGATCGTGGCGGCCAACCGGGACAAGGCGTTCGCCAACGAAGGTGCCTACAACTACTTCATCGGCCCATTCTTCCACCGCGGCATCATGCTGATGGACTTCGAGGAGCACCTGCAGCACCGCCGGATCATGCAGGAGGCCTTCGCCCGGCCCCGCCTGGTCAACTACCTCAACGCGATGAACCCGCGGATCACTGACGGGCTGGCCAGTTGGCGCCCGGGTCGCCGGTTCGAGCTGTACAACGCCGCCAAGCAGCTCACCCTGGACATCGCCAACGAGGTGTTCGTCGGCGAGAAGGTGGGCAGGGACGCCGACCGGATCACCAAGGCGTTCGTGGACGCGGTGCACGGCGGCCAGGCCTACCTCCGGGCCAACGTGCCGGGCGGGGTCTGGGCCCGCGGCCTGCGCGGGCGGCGGGTGCTGGAGGACTACTTCCGCGAGCGGCTGCCGGCCCATCAGGCCGGCGGTGGCGACGACCTGTTCAGCGTGCTCTGCCGGGCGCGGAGCGAGGACGGCGAGCGGTTCACCGACGACGACATCGTCAACCACATGATCTTCGTGATGATGGCGGCACACGACACCAGCACCATCACCCTCGCCATGATGGGCTACTACCTGGGCAAACACCCGGAGTGGCAGGAGAAGGCCCGCGCCGAGGCACAGGAGCTGGGCAAGACCGCGATCGAGTTCACCGACCTGGACCGGCTGAGCACGCTGGACCTGGTGATGAAGGAGACGATGCGGATCAACGCCCCGGTCGGCGGGCTGTTCCGGGAGACCGTCAAGGACACCGAGGTGCTCGGCCACTACATCCCGGCCGGCACCATCGTGATGACCAGCACCTACGCCACCCAGCGGCTGGCCGAGGTGTGGCCGGACCCGGACGAGTTCGACCCCGGCCGGTTCGCCGAGGACCGCCGCGAGGACAAGGTGCACCGCTACGCGTGGGCGCCGTTCGGCGGCGGCGCGCACAAGTGCATCGGCCTGCACTTCGGCGGTATGGAGGTCAAGGCGATCATGTACCAGCTGCTGCTGCGCTACCGGTTGAGCGTGCCGGCGGGGTACGAGCCGCCGATCGGCTACGGCACCGGCCCGATGCCCACCGACGGGCTCCCGCTACGGCTCGAGAGGCTCTAACACCTCGACAACACCTCGACCCCGCCGCACCCCCACGCACCGGACACCTCGGCACCTTCCCGCTCAGCCAGTGGCATCCTCGTCCACCGTGGTCAGCGCGGGCCCGCCGAGCCCTGCGAAGTCGATGTTGTCGAACCCGGTGACCTGAACCCGGCCGGGGACCGCGACAGTGCGCCGACGCCGAGATCACCTTCCACGCGCGGTGTTCGGCTGAGTCAGCCGGAGGTGTGCCGAGGGCCGGGGCGCAGTGTCTGGTCCCGGTAGATGAAGGACTGGGTGAGGCGGACGTGGGGGCCGGCGGCCAGCGGCGCATCCGGGCCGAGGGCCTCCCCGCTCACGGTGACCGTCGGGTGCGCGATCGTGACGTCGGCCTTCTCCAGGTAGATCGGGTCCGAGTCCGAGATCAGCACCCCGAGCGAGCGGGGATGCATTGGGCTGGAGCTGCCGTCGAACGCCTCGATCCGCAGCGGATTGCTGGACGTCGTCGTGGAGCAGGTCAGCGAGACGACCGCATCGGAGACACCGTCGCCGGTGATGTCGCCGTAGACCACCTGGTCGACGAGCACCTTCTGGTCCTCGGCCGGGCACCGGTAGCCCGTCAGGGTGGCCCAGTCGGCGCCCGTGAGCGGGCTGGCCGCACCGGCCTTCGGGGCCGCCGGGGCGGACGCCCCGGCGTCGGTCGAGGACGGCTCGGCCGGGGCGGGCGGCTGCGTGTCCGCCCCGGGTGCCGGGGCGCCACAGGCCGTCAGGCCGAGCGCCAGCGCGCCGAGCACGGCGACGGGCACCAGCCGCGCCGATGTGCGCATCTCGTCTCCTTGTTCCCGCTCGCCGGGCGGTCGGCGGGTCGGGGAGAGTCCGGCGCCGGCGGCGGCTCGGCCGCCCGAACCGCCCCGATGGTGGGCGGGTTCCTGCGGGGGCTCAGGGTCCGGTTCGACCGGTGCACGAAGTGCACAACGGGGGTGCACGCCAGGCCAAGCCCGGTGCCCCGGACCGCGCCAGACTCAACGACGTGACGAACCGGAACCGATTGTGAGCGGCCTGCGGGACCTGGCCCAGCGGGCGGCCGGCTCCAGGGCGGGCGCCTTCCTCTACGTCCGGGTGTTCCCGCACATCGACCGGCCACTCCTGCGGGCCACCGGTGGGCGGTTCAGCGTGAGTGTCGGCTACCCGGTGCTGCTGCTGACCACCACCGGCGCGCGCAGCGGCCAGCGGCGGGAGAACCCGCTCGTGTACGGCACCGACGGCGACCGGATCACCCTCATCGCCTCCAAGGGCGGCGCGACGAGCCACCCGTCCTGGCTGCACAACCTGCGCAAGAACCCCAGGGTGTCGGTGCTGGCCGGCGCGCGCAGCGGCGAATACCTGGCCTCGGAGGCCACCGGCGCCGAGCGGGACCGGCTGTGGCGCAAGTCGGTGGACTTCTACCGCGGCTACGCGGACTACCAGCGCCGCACGGACGGCCGCCAGATCCCGGTCGTCATCCTCACCCCGGCGCCACCCGACTGAGCCCCGCCCGACACGCCACCCCGCTGGGCCGGGTGGTGCGGATACTGTCGGGGTGTGGTGGCGCCAGAACAGCGGGTCGCTCGCACCCAGCAACAGCGCCGGGGACACACCCGGGCGCTGATCCTGAATGCCGCGGTGGAGTGCCTGGTCGCTGACGGTTACGAGCGCACGACGACGGTCACCGTGCAGGCGCGGGCCGGCGTGACCCGAGGCCGCCTGCTGCACCATTTCCCGTCCCGAGCCGCCCTGCTGGTCGCCGCCGCGCAGCATCTCGCCAGCGAGCGGATCAGTGAGATGGAGCGGTGGATCGCCGAGTCCGAGCAACGCCAGACCACCGGCGCGGACCGCATCGACCGGGCCACCGAGCTGCTCTGGGAGACGTTTCGCCAGCCGTACTTCTGGGCCGCGATGGAGCTCTGGCACGCCGCCCGCACCGACACCGAGCTGCGCGGCGAGCTGGCACCCACCGAACGGGAGTTGGGCCGCGCGGTCCGGCACGTGATCGAGACCATGTACGGCCCGGAGCTGAGCGGCCACGACAGCTTCGCCGAGGTCCGCGACCTGCTCTTCACCAGCATGCGGGGGGTGGCACTCAGCTATGCGGTGCAGCCCCGGGACCCGGGCACCGACCCGCACCTGCCGATGTGGAAACGGCTCGCCCGCAGAACGCTGCTCGACTGATCCGGCAAAACGGTCACGCATGACTGTATTATTCCGGCCAGTCGACAAAGGAGCGCACTGATGGCCCCCGCACCGCCGCGGACCCAGGACCGGATGACCCACGACGTCTGGCTGCCGCCGGAGATCGTGGCACTGCGCGCGGAGGCCCGGACCGCGGTGGAGAAGCGGCTCGCCCCGTTCGCCAGGGAGATCGGCCAGCGCGAGGAGTCGGCGGACAGCTTCCCCTGGGAGGCCTTCCGCGGCCTGGCCGACGAGGGCCTGTTCACGGTGCCGTTCGGCGCCGACTACGGCCGGGGCCTGGAGCACCCGATGCTCGGCACCTGCACCGTCACCGAGGAGATCGCGTACCACTCGTCCTCGATGGCCGGCGTCTACGACGGCCAGTGCATCCTGGTGCCACAGACTTTGACCTACGCCGGCGACGAGATGCGGGCCCGGCTGATCCCCGAGCTGACCAGCGGCCGGACCGCGTTCTCCTTCGCCACCACCGAACCGGAGACCAGCTCGGACCTGACCGCCGAGCGGATGCGGACGGTCGCCGAGGAGACGCCGGACGGCTTCGTCGTGACCGGCCGCAAGCGCTGGATCACCAACAGCGTGGTCGCCGGCTGGGTGTCCATCCTGTGCCGCGCCGGGCACACCGATCGCGCCACCATGCTGCTGATCGACCTGCACTCGCCGGGCGTCCGGGTCGGCCGGCCCGACCTCAAGATGGGCCATCGGGGCCAGATCACCGCCGACATCGTGCTGGACAACGTGGTGGTGCCCCGGGAGAACCTGCTCGGCACCGTCGGCGGTGGTCTCGGTGTCGCGCTGTCCGCGCTGGTCCGGGGCCGGATCGGGATCGGCGCGGCGGGCGTCGGCGTCGCCCAGGCGGCGCTCGACCTCGCCGTCGAGCGGCTGCGCACCCGGCACGTGTTCGGCGGTCCGCTGGGCAGGATGCAGCACTGGCAGTTCACCATGGCGCAGCGCGCCACCGAGATCGAGTGCGCCCGGACGCTCTACCAGAAGGCTGCCACGCTGCTCGACCGCGGCGACCGCTCCGCCGAGCCGGAGGCCGCGATGGCCAAGGCGTACGGCACCAGGCTGGCCAACGACCTGGTGCGCGAGGCCATCCAGATCCACGGCGCTGTCGGCTTCGCGCGCGAGGTCGCCGAGAGCGGCGAGTCGGTGCGGCTGGAGGAGATGTACCGGGACGCCAAGATCCTGGAGATCTTCGAGGGCGCCAACGAACTGCAGCAGTGGATCATCGCGCGGAACCTGATCGGCCGCGACGTCACCGGTTGAGTTGCCACCCGGCCGGAAGCCGCCCGGTGCGGTCAGCCGCTCCTCGCGGGTGGACGCATCGCCAGCACGGCCACCAGGTCACACGGCTCGACCAGCACGTTCGACGCGATCCGGTACGGCCGGGTGAGCAGCAGGCCGCCGAGCTTGCGGCGCAGCCGGGACACCTCGGCGCGCACCGTCACCACATGCTCCTTGTCGCCGAACATCGCCTCACTCAGCGCTGTCGCGCCCAGCCCGGCCGGCCCGGCGTCCATCAGCAGTGCCAGCAGCTCCACGTGCCGCAGGGTCAGGGGGTAGCGCCAGATGCCGCTGCCCTCGACCACCGCCTGGGGCGGCCGTGCGGCGAGGTCAAGGCACAGTCGCGGTGCCCCGCCGGCCGAGGAGTCCAGCCGCAGCAGCCAACCGCCGGGCACCACCTCGGGCAGCCCGACGCCGAACCCGGGCACCACGACCGGCACCCGCTCGGCCGGCGCGGCGACCCGCCGGACGGCGGCGATCCCGCTGGACGCGGCGACCCAGCCGTCGTCGTCGACCACCAGCGCTGGACCGTGCACCCTGCTCAGCAGCCCGGCCGCCACCGTGCGCAGCAAGCCCAGCCGCGCCTCCCGCTCCCGCCACAGGCCGGCCTCGGCGAGCCGGACGGCGGTTTCCACCAGGGCGACGGTCGCCGGGTGCACGGTGGCGGCGTGGCCACTGACGTCGACGATGCCGAGCAGCTCACCGGTACGCGGATCGTGCACCGGGCTGGCCGTGCAGGTCCAGGAGTGCAGGCTGCGGGTGAAGTGCTCGGCGGAGAACAGCTGCACCGGCGCGTCCTCCACCAGTGCGGTGCCGATCGCGTTGGTGCCGACCGCAGTCTCGGTCCAGCGCGCCCCGTCGGTGAAGCCCAGCGCGTCGGCCCGTCGGCGCACCCCGGCGCTGCCGTCCCGCCAGAGCACCAAACCCTCGGCGTCGGTGACCACCATCAGGTGCTGGGCGTCCTCGGCGACCGAGGCCAAGCTCGCGCGCAGCCCGTCGATCACGCCGGCGAGCGGGCTCGCGCGGCGCCGACCCTCGAGCACGTCCGCGGCGGCGAGGTGGACCGCGCACGAGACGTCCGGGTTTTGACCGCCGGCCCGCATCCGCCGCCAGGACCGGGCGACCACGCCGCGTGGCGTGGTCACCATCGGGTCACCGCTGAGCATGGCCTCGTGGGCGCGGTGCAGGTCGCGGGCGTGCCGGCGCAGATTCGTGTCCCGGCGCACCGCGCAGACCGCGTTGTCCACCCCGGTCCCCTTGCCTTGACGCCGCGGGGAGTGACCCAGCTCACCCCATCATGCGCCGGCCGACTACACCGGGATAGGGCCTTTCGCACCAGGGCGGGGACCCGCCGGACTCACCCGCTGCGCTTCAACCAACCAAGGATCCGCTCGTTGATCTCCCTCGGGCGTTCCACCGCCATGAAGTGCCCGACACCCTCGATCAGCTCGCTCTCCGAACCCGGCCCGCCGTAGTTGACCACCCGGTCCACCTGCTCCTGGGTGACGCCGTGGCAGCCGTCGTTGGTGCCGTGCAGGTAGAGCACCGGCTGTGGCACCGCACCGCCGCCCCAGGCGGCCGCCTGCTCCGCGGCCCACTCCGGGGAGCCGAACCGGGTCGGGTCGAACTGGCCCCAGTAGTAGCCCAGCGCGGCGCGCAGGTGGTCGGGGTCAGCGAGCGCCTCGCGGATGTGCACCAGGTCCTCGTCGGCCTGGTAGCCGGGCGACCAGTCACCCCAGATGTCCCGGATGAACGCGAAGTCGTCCTGGCGGATGCGGTCCTCGATGACCCGCTGCATCTGGAAGTACCAGAAGTAGAAGCTCTTCTTGATCTGCGGGTAGGTGCCGAGGTTCTCGCCGAAGATGTCGAACGGCGGGATGTTGACGATGACGGCGCGTCCCCACAGGTCCGGGGCCTGGTAGAGCGCTCCCCACGCCGCGACCGCGCCCCAGTCGTGCGCGACCAACAGTGCGTCGCGGCCACCGCCGAGCGCCCGGGCCAGCGCGATCTGGTCGGCCACCATCACGCTGGTGTGCACGTGGCTGCGCAGCGGCGGCAGCTCGGTCGGCGCGAAGCCCCGGACGAACGGCGCCACCGCGTGGAAGCCGGCGGCGGCCAGCTCCGGGAGCAGGTGGCGGTAGGTGAACGGGCTGTCCGGGAAACCGTGCATGCACAGCGCCAGCGGGCCCGCGCCGGCCTCCAGGTACTCGAAGGTGATGCCGTTCGCGGCGACTCTGCCGCGCGGGAAATCGGACATGACGACCTCCTGGTCTCTCCGTCGACCTAGAGGGTCACGCGCCGCTCGGGCGGCGGCCACCGTTGCACGAACCTTGCACGCGGAGCGGTCGGTGCCGGACACACCGGGCACGCAGTGTTGCCAAAGATCTCGATTCGATTACCCTACGTTGCATCGATCCACGCTTCCCCTCGTTGGATCAACTAGAACAACAGGTCCAAGCCCCGGTGTTCGTCGTGTCTGGAGTTCGATGTCTGGTCGCCACCGCAAGCCCACGAGCACGACCCTGTGCCTGGCCCGGGTCGGCACGCTGACCGTGATGGCGACCGTGCCGCTGGCGATCGCGGGGACCGCGGTGGCCGCCACACCGACGCTGACCGACCGGGGATCGGCCAAGTGGGCCGATGACGACTCGGGCAACTGGTC
This sequence comes from Pseudonocardia sp., assembly GCA_036009565.1. Lineage (GTDB taxonomy): Bacteria > Actinomycetota > Actinomycetes > Mycobacteriales > Pseudonocardiaceae > Pseudonocardia. Next base: position 14,878 of record DASYLM010000377.1, read on the forward strand.
GGACGACGACTCGGCCAGCGACTCGGACTCGTCGAGCCGGGACTCGACCGGGTCGGACGACTGGTCCGACTCCGACAACTCCGACAACTCGTCCGACTCGTCCGACTCGGACAGCTCCGACGACTCGGCCAGCTCCCGCAACGACGACTCGGGCAGTTCGGCCGACGACGAGACGCCGTCGTGGCGCAGCCACCGCTCCTCCAGGGCGGCGACCGACGACTACACCCCCAGCTGGCGGCACACCGACTCGCCGTCCTGGAAGGAACCGAGGACGCACACCTGGCAGAGGCCGGCGAAGCCGTCCTGGAAGCAGTCGGAGTCGTCCAGCGCGGGTGCGCAGGAAGCCAAGTGGGACAAGCTCGCCCAGTGCGAGAGCACGCAGAACTGGGACGCCAACACCGGCAACGGTTACAAGGGCGGCCTGCAGTTCAACGACGCGACCTGGCGGGCCTACGGGGGCCGGCAGTACGCGCCGACGGCTGACCAGGCCAGCCGCGAGCAGCAGATAGCCGTCGCCAAGAAGGTGCAGCGCGACAAGGGCTGGCATGCCTGGCCCGGTTGCAGCAACAAGCTCGGATACACCTGAGCCGGCCAGCCGCAGATGTCCGCAACCACACTGACCCCTGAGATCCACCCTGAGAATCACCGTGGATCGGTTGTCGAGGGATCCGCCGACAACGCGAACCTTGACCGTTCCCGCTCGTTAGACATTGTTAGTCGCGCCTTCAGCTCGGTGCGCACGTTGCCGGCGACCGCTGTTGGAGGGTTCGATGCCTGAGGCCGTACTCGACTTCCCGCTGCCCACGGCAGCGACCTGGGAGTCTGTCGCCCGGCGCGTCGTAGACCTGACAGTCGCAACCCTCGGCCTCCTGGTGCTGGCCATCCCGCTGATCGTGATCGGGATGATGATCCGCTGGACGAGCGTCGGCCCGGCGTTGTTCCAGCAGCAGCGGGTGGGCTTCGGCGGCCGCACCTTCACCATGTACAAGTTCCGCACCATGCACACCGGCGTCGGCGACGAGATGTTGCGCGCGCTGATCGCGGCCGAGCTGCGCGGTGAGGACACCTCGATCGACGGCAGCTACAAGCTCGACAGCGACCCCCGGGTCACCGGCGTCGGCGCGTTCCTGCGCGCGACCAGCCTGGACGAGCTGCCCCAGCTGCTCAACGTGCTGGTCGGCGACATGTCCCTGGTCGGCCCCCGCCCGTGCCTGGAGTGGGAAGCCCAGATGTTCCCGGCCGAGTTCCGCCCCCGGTTCTCCGTGCGGCCGGGCATCACCGGGCTGTGGCAGGTCAGCGGCCGCTCCGCGATGGGCACCCTCGAGATGCTGCACCTCGACCTGACCTACGTACGGACCCGCAACCTGATCAGCGACATCTCGATCCTGGTCCGCACCCTGCCCTCGGTACTCCGGGACAGCAGCGCCCGCTAGGCGGGTCCTGAACAGCGTCCACCGGCCCCCGGGCCGGGCCGGCCGCCACGTTCTGGGTCGCCGCGACGGTGACGCCGTGCCGGGCAGCTCACCGTGCGGCAGGGTGAAGCCATGGCACCGACCCCCACCCTGGCCAGGCGGTTCTGGGAAGCGATCGAACCGATCCACGCCGTCGCCTACTTCGCCCCCGAATCCGCCGAGGCCGTCCGCCGCACCGGGCTGCGCGGCTTCTGGATGGGCTACTTCGCGAGCCGGGTGGCGCCGCTGGGTCCGGTGCCGCCGCAGGTAGTGGCCGCGATGGCCTACGGGTTCGCCCCCGCGATGGTCGCCAGGGCCATCCCGGACGCCTGGGGGTTCGCCGCTCCCGGGGCAGTGCTGGACGCCCGGATGACCGGCGTTGCGGCCGCCCTGCGCGCGAGCCTCGACCCGACCGCGGTCGCCGACCTCACCGAGCTGTCCGGCCTGCTGTGGGAGGCGGTGGCCGGCTGCCAGTTCGACGGCCGCCCATTGGCCGCCGCGTGGTCCACAGCGCCACGCCCGGCGGACCCGGTGGCGTCGGCCTGGCTGGCGACCACGATCCTGCGCGAGCACCGGGGCGACGGCCACGTGCTCGCCGCGGTGGGCGCCGGGCTGCGCGGGCTGGACGCCACGCTGACCCTCGTGGCCACCGGGGCGATCACCCGGGAGGTCATCCAGCCGAGCCGGGGCTGGAGCGACGAGGACTGGGCCCAGTCGCTGAGCGGGCTGCGGGCCAGGGGCATGCTGGACCGCGATGGCCGGCTCACCAAGGTCGGCGGTGCGCTGCGCCGCGACATCGAGGAGCTCACCGACCGGCTCGCCGCTGCGCCCGTCGAACGCCTCGGGCCGACCGGCGTCCAACGGGCCATCGACCTCGCCACCCCGATCAGCCGGCACCTCGTCGACACCGGGGTCATCCCGGTGCCCAACCCGATGGGCGCCCCGCGCCCGTAACCCGGGCGCCCGGTCACAGGGTGCGCGATGATTTCCTTCATGATCTCGTTGGACCCGCCGTAGACCTTCTGTACCCGCGAGTCGGCGTACAGCCGGGCGATGGGGTACTCACCGGCCCTGAGCGACACCTCGCGGTCGACGTGCTGCTGGCGGCCCCAGCGCTGCTCGTTCGGCGCGCACTCCTTCTCGAAGAAGTTCCGCGCCAGCTCGGCGAGCATGTCGGTGTCGGAGTCCATCCAGCCGGACCGGTGCACACTCACGCGAGCAGCCCCTTCGCGATGTGCGTCACTTGGATCTCGTTGCTACCGGCGTAGATCATCAGCGACTTGGCGTCACTGGCCAGCTGCTCGACGCGGTACTCGGCCATGTAGCCGTTGCCGCCGAAGAGCTGCACCGCTGCCAGGACGCCTAACCTGCAGAGTGACGACGCACGTGATGGGGAGCGCATGTCCACGACTGAATCGAAGAGCTCGCCGCGCCAGGATCGGCGCAAGGCCCGCACCCGGGCCCGGATCCTGGACGGCGCCGAGGAGTTCTTCGCCTCGGCCGACCCCGAGTCGGCGACGTACGACTCCGAACTGCCGCCGGCAACGAAGCTGATCGACGCCGCCGGCGCCTACCTGCGCTTCAACAGCGTGATCGGGCTCGCACTGCGCCCCGATCGGCTGCGACTGCCCGAACCCGAGCTGCTCACGGCCCTCGCCCAGAGGGTCGAGATCGTCCTCGACGGACTCGTCGGCGAGCCACTGCGCGGCGACGACGGCCACCTCGCTCCCGAACTCCGCCGACGACTGCACACCGCACTGGGATCATGACTACGGGATTCGAGGAGGGCGCCGCATTCGTCGACGGCCGGTTCGTGCCCGTCGACCAGGCCCGCGTCCCGATCACCGACGTCGGGTTCTCGAGGTCCGACGTGACCTACGACGTGGTCGGCGTGTGGGACGGCGCGTTCTTCCGGCTGGACGATCACCTGGCGCGGTTCGAGCGGAGCTGCACCAGCCTCCGGCTGCGACTGCCCTTCAGCCGGGCCGAGACCACCGAGATCCTGATGCGGCTGGTCCGGCTGTCCGGTCTCCGCGAGTCCTACGTGGACGTGATCTGCACGCGGGGCGTGCCCCGGGACGGCTCACGCGACCCGCGCACGTTCGAGAACCGCTTCTACGCCTACGCGATCCCCTACGTCTGGATCCTCCGCCCCGAGGACGCCGAGACCGGGATGGACGCGGTCATCGCGGCAACGGTCCGGCGGATTCCGGCGGGCTCGGTGGATCCGACGGTGAAGAACTTCCACTGGGGTGACCTGACCAAGGGGCTCTACGAGGCGTACGACCGGGGTGCGCGCTATCCGGTCCTGCTCGATCACGACGGTTATGTGACCGAGGGTTCCGGCTACAACGTGTTCGCCCTGACCGGCGGGGAGCTGCTCACCCCCGAAGCCGGCGCGCTGGAGGGCATCACCCGGCGAACCGTCCTCGAGCTGGCGGCCGAGGAGGGCATCCGGGCGCGGGCCGCCGCGATCTCCGAACAGGCATTTCGCGGCGCCACCGAACTCTTCGCCACCTCGACCGCCGGCGGGGTCATGCCGATCACCTCGCTCGACGGCGAGCCGGTCGGCGCCGGCCGACCCGGGCCGGTCACCAGCCTGCTGCGCGAGCGGTACTGGCAGGCACACAAGGACCCGCGGTACCTCACGCCGGTCGACTACGGGCCTGCCGCGGCACACTGACCGGGCTCACTGACCGGGCTCGACATCCGCCGGCCTAGGCCGGTCGCGGTCACCGAAAGAGTGCCGTCACAGCTCGCCGGCCAGCGGGACCCGCTCCAGTGCCGGCGAGCACATCCACTCCCGCAGCACGTGGGTGGCGTGCACGTCGTCGGCGTTGTAGCGCAGCAGTCGCTCGCGCTGGCCCTCCTGCGGCGGGGCGCCGTCCATCCCGACCGCGTCCCGGTACCAGCGCATCGAGTTCTCCCCGCTCGCCTCGGGGTCGCGCCAGCTGAACCCGGCGGCCGGCGCGATCCGCTTCAGCCCCTTGCCGTGAGCGCACAGGAACCACTGGCTGACCACGGCGAACAGGTCCACCCAACGGTCCGAGGAGATGAACTCGACGATCTCGGCGCGGTCCGGGATCCCGGGCCGGCCGGCGAACCGGTCGGCCGAGCCGAGCAGCCACCGGTTCTCCGCCTGCTCGTTGTAGCAGTACGCCGCGAAGGTCAGCCCGAGCTCGGCGCAGCGCCGGCGCACCGTGCGCAGCCAGCCCCAGAACTCGGCGAAGGAGCGTGCCTCGTCGACGGTGGGCAGCGGCTCCCAGGTGGCGAACGCGCGGTACCCGGTGGGCTCGCCGAGCTTGTCGGCCAGGTCCGCCCCGCCGGGCGTGGACAGCAGGCACCCCCACAGGTACGCGCCGGACTCGCCGAAGCTCTCCATGTCGACATCGATCTCCACGTCGGCCCGGACCATCGGCACCCTGGCCACCTTGCGGACCACCGGCAGGCCCCGCTGCCAGGCCCTGGCCAGCGCCACCGCGTCGGCGAACGGCATCCCGTGCAGTGGCACCGGCGGCAGCCCGGACGGATCCAGCTCGGCCAGCTCGGTCACCTTGGTCACCCCGATGGCGCGCAGCGCAACAGCATCCTCACCGCGCAACACCAGGCTGACGTCGCCCTCGTCAGCCAGCACCGCCTCGCAGGTGGGCCACCAAGGGCACCGCCGGCACTCGGTGATCCGGGACGGCTGGGCCAGTGCCGGCGCGCCCGTTGCCGCCGCGTTCGCGACGGCGAGCCGGTCGGCGAACCTGGCGTCGTACTCGGCCAGCGTGCTGCGGCCGCCCGGCCAGCTCGGCGCCGCCAGGTCGTGCCAGAGCACCACGTCGGCGTCCATCCCGATCACGCCGCCCAGGCTGGCGCTCGAGGCGCAGCCGGTGACCTGCAGCATCCTGGTCAGGTGCGCCAGGCGCAGCTGGTCACGTGTCTGCGAGCGCGGTCGGCGGGCCAGGTCCGGCGCGGCCAACTCGGCCCTCGGCGCGAGGAACGGGCTGGTCAGCGCGCCCGAGCCCGGGTCGGTCACCCGGTGCCGCACCACGATGAGCGGCTGGTAACCGCCGTCCTCGGCGCGCACCAACAGGTCGACCTCGCCGCGCCGGGCACCGGCAAGGTCTAGGGGCAGCGCCGCGTTCCAGATGAACGGCACGCCGGCGGCCACCGCCGCCGAGGTGGCCTGCTCCCGCTCCGACGGCCGCCCGGGCGGCACCGCCAGCCAGCCCTCGCCGAGCGCGGCGGCCAGCTGGGCGCCGACCTCGGCCCGGTGCGAGACCGAGTCCGACTGACGCTGCTCCAGCGCGGGATCGGGGCGCGCGCGGGGCGCCCCGGCGGCGGCCGGATCGTGGTCGAGGTGCACCCGGCGGCGGCAGCGGACCACGGCGGCAGCGTCCAACGCCACCCGACCCGCAATCACCGTCACGCCAAGCAGCGTAGAGACCTTCCCCGACATCCGTGCGTCGGCAACACGCCAGCCACCTCCCGGCCACCCTGGTGGGGCCGTTCTGGCCGGCACGCAGCGCGCTTCCGGTGGATGAGCACGGCGTTCGGTGATCCAGACGACTAGGGTGTCGCGCATGAAGCGGCGACAGGACAAGGCAGCCGGCGAGGCCGAGTCGGCACGGCACCTGTCCGACATGGTCACCGCGAGCAACGCCAAGCGCGCGATCGCGGTCGGCAAGGTGTTGGCACCGGTGCTGCTGCCCATCGCCATGCGGGCGGCCGCGGTGGCCCGGGGCGCGTGGGACGACCGGCGGGCCCGGCGACTGGGGGTCGCCCCCGGCGAGCTGAACAGCTACAGCGGCAAGGGCGGCGCGCTGCACGCCCGGATCGACGGCATCGCGAACACGCTGCGCCAGCTGCGCGACTCGGGCGCCCGGCAGGGCGGCACGGCCGCCGTGGACAAGTTCGTCGCGGACACCGAACCCCGACTGCTGGACCTGACCGCCGCGGTCCGGGCCGCCGAGCTGATGCCGACCGAACGCCGCCGGGCCGCACATCGGGCGGTGGGCGCCGAGCTGGACCGGATCGAGCCACAGCTTCTCAACCTGCTCGGCGTCGACTCGCGGGGTTCATCAGCAGGTCAGTAGGGCCCAATACCGATCGGTCTAGTAGGGCATCTGGCAGTTGTGGGTGCCCCGCCCGTTAAGCTGCGCCGGTGAGGCCGGTCCCGACTCGAGGTGGTGCGCGGGTAGCGCGCGGCCTCTCGGCGGCGTCGGTCTGTGCGCTGCTGACCTACGGCGGCCATCGCGCGGCCGGCGGTGCCCTGCCGGACCTCGGACTGTTGGTCGTGCTCGCGCTGCTGCTCGCCGGGTTCCTGATCACCCTGGCCGACCGCAGGCGCGGACCACTGGCCATCCTCGTCCTGGTCGGTGGCTCGCAGTTGGCGCTGCACGGGTTGCTCCAGTTGCTCGGCGGCTCGCATCAGCACGCCACTTCGCCCGGCTCGCCCGGGACCGGCCTGCTCGCGGTGCCGGCGCTGATGCCCGCGCTGATGCTCGGGGCGCACGCGCTTGCCACGGTGATCACCGCCGCGGTGCTGGCCGGCGCCGAGGCAGCGGTGTTCACCGTCGCGCACGCGCTGGCCAGAGTGCTGCCGCTGGCCCTGTCGATGCCGCGCACGCCCGAGCCCCCCGGCCCCCGCCCCGGCGTGGTCACCGGACCGCTGGACGCCCGGCTGCGCGGCGTGCTCGGTCGGCGGCTGCACCTGCGCCGAGGGCCACCGCCGCGATGTCCGGTCACCGCCGGGTCCTGACCCGCGCGCCCCGAACCCCCGACACCCTCCCCTCCCCGGCACCGCCACAGCGGCGTGCCGCGCCGCGCGCCTTTCCCGCGCGGAGACACGAGACAGGAACAACCATGAACACCTCCCGTACCAGTCACTGGCGCGCGCCGCTGCGCGCCGGCCTCACGGTCGCCGGCGCCGCCGCACTCGCGCTGGTCACCTCCGGGGTGGCCTTCGCCCACGTCACCGCGCAGCCCGGCGTCGCCACCAAGGGCAGCTACGCCAAGATCGCCTTCCGGGTGCCGTCCGAGTCCGAGACCGCCAACACGGTGAAGCTCGAGGTCACCCTGCCCTCCGACCACCCGATCCCCTCGGTGCGCACCACCCCGATGCCCGGCTGGACCGCGGTGGTCACCAAGGCGCCGCTGAACCCGCCGGTGGAGACCGACGACGGCAAGGTCACCGAGGCGGTGCACACCATCACCTGGACCGCGCAGCCCGGCACCAAGCTCACCCCGACCGAGTTCGCCGACTTCGAGGTGTCGCTGGGCGCGCTGCCGGACAACACCGACTCCCTGGTGATGCCGGCGGCGCAGACCTACGACGACGGCACCGTGGTGAACTGGGACCAGACCCAGGCCCCGGGCGCGCCGGAGCCGGAGCACCCAGCGCCCACGTTGAAGCTGGTCGACGGCGACGGCGGCGCACACGACATGGACATGGCCGGGCACGGGATGGCCACCCCGGCCGGTCCCGGTGACTCGTCGCGCGCATCCGGCGGCTCGGACGGTGTCGACAACACGGCCCGCTGGCTGGGCGGGATCGGCCTGATCCTCGGCGCGCTCGGCCTCGGTCTCGGCGGCGGCGCGGTGTTGAAGGGCCGGCGGGGCGGGCAGGGCAACTGATGCGCCTTCTCTACCGGCAGCTGCTGGTCTGGCCGGTCGCCGGGCTGGCACTGCTGCTCGGCGCCGGCACGGCGTTCGCGCACGACGTACTGACCGCCAGCGACCCGGCGAACGGGGCCAGCCTGGCCACCGGGCCGAGCAAGGTGACCCTGACGTTCGACCTGCCGGTGAAGGAGTACTTCAGCACCGTCACCGTGGTCGGGCCGGACGGCAACCACTTCGAGGCCGGACCGTCGACGGTGGACGGCAGCACGGTGAGCGCTCCGGTCCAGCCGCTGGGGCCGGCCGGCGGGTACACCGTCGGCTACCGGATCGTGTCCGACGACGGTCACCCGGTGAGCGGCCTGGTGCGCTTCACCCTGACCCGGGCGGGCCCCGGGCACGGCGTGCCGGCGGCCGAGGCGGCGGACAGGTCGGCGGGTCCGAACGCACCGTCGGCGGCCGGGTCGGGCGCCGACTCGGGCTCGGGCTCCGGCGGCATCCCGGCCTGGCCGTGGATCCTCGGCGGCGTGCTGCTGGTGGCCGCCGGCGCGGCGATCGCACTGCGGCTGGGCAAGGGCACCGGAAACTGACCCCCCGCCCCCTGCCCGGCCCCCCGCCCGGCCGGCCGCTCACACAGCCCACGGCACGCTCACACAGCCGCCTGGGCCGCTGTGCCGAGCCGGACGCGCTGTGTGAGCTCCACACGCCGGCAGCGGCCGGCAGGGTCAGGCGCTGGTGGCGGGGTCGATCAGCGAGTCGTCGACGGTGGCGAGCGCTGTGGAGGCTCGGGTGAGCAGCACGTCGGTGGTGTGCTGGATGTGTGCGCTGAGGGCTGCCGCGGCGGCGTCCGCGTCGTGCGCCAGGGCGGCGTCCAGCATGGCCCGGTGCTCGCCGGGGATGTCGCGGTGCGTGTCACTGCCCAGGGACACCGCCCAGCGGCGGTACAGCTCGGCGGCGTCCCGCAGCGACGCGGCGACGGCCCGCAACCGCGGGTTCGGGCAGCCCGCGAGCAGCGCCTCGTGGAACTCCGCGTGCGCGCCCGCCCACTCCTCGCTGACCCGGTCCGGGTCCTCGGCGGCCCGGGCCGGGGTGCGCTCCAGCCGGTGGTGCGCGGCGACCAACTGACCCTCCCAGGCCAACCCGCCGTGCTCGACGGCCAGCCGCAGCACCAGTGGTTCGACCGCGCGCCGGGCCTCGGTGAGGTGCCGCAGGTCGTCGGGTGAGATCGGCATGACCCGGAAGCCGTACTGCGGCTCCGACTCGACGAGCCCCTCGGCGGCCAGTCTGGTGAGCGCCTCGCGGACCACACCCATGCTGGCGCCGTAGCGGGCGGACAGGTCGGCGAACGGTAGCCGGTCGCCGGGATGGCGCCGACCGGCCAGGATGTCCGCACGCAACTCGGCGTACACCCGCTCGGCGCGGGTGGGGACGCCGCTGCGGCTCATGCGCGAGAGTCAATCATCTTCAGCATCACGCTGCAATGTTGAAAACGCCTTGACTTGTCGAGGTTTTCCCCGCAGCCTGTGACCTGAGGCTGTGACCCGATCCCACGACCCGATCCCACGACCCGAACCCATGACGTGAGCACGCTGAAATCCCGCACCTCGGCCCCCCGGGAGAGATCTATGAGCATCATCCTGGACCGACCCAGTGCCACCGACGAAGACCGCGAGCTGCGCGCCGACCTGGTCGGCCGGGCCGCGAAGCTGGTCCCCCTGCTCGCCGCCAACGCCCGGCGCAGCGAGGACGACCGCCAGGTGGTGGCCGAGAACATCGCCGCCATCGACGAGGCCGGGCTGCTGTCGATCATGCGGCGAGCGGCAGGTGGGGCTGGGCCAGCGGGTCGGCGCACGCACAGTGGGCACTGGTCGGTATCCCGCTGGTCAATGCCGACGGCACGCCCCGCGACCAGGGCCTGGTGCTCATCCCGATGACCGAGCTGACGATCGAGGACACCTGGTTCGTCGCCGGCATGAAGGGCACCGCCTCGAACACGCTGGTGGCGGACGACGTGTTCGTCCCGGCGCACCGCTACCTGTCGCTGGTCAAGGCGATCCAGGGCGACTACGCCACCCCGTTCACCGGCGAGGCGCTGTACCGCTCCGCGTTCATCCCGGTGTCCGCGCTGATCCTGGCCGGTCCACAGCTCGGGCTGGCCACCGCCGCGTTGGACCTGGTGATCGAGAAGGCGCCGAAGCGGACCATCTCCTACACGTTCTACGAGAACCAGGTCGGTTCGCCCAGCGTGCAGCTCGCGGTGGCCAGGTCGGCATCCCTCATCGACTCCGCGCACCTGCACGCCTACCGGGCCGCCGCCGAGATCGACGAGGCCGCCGCACAGGACGTCTACCCGGACTACGACGCGCGCGCCAAGTCCCGGATGGACACCGGCGTCGCGGTGACCTACGCCAGGGAGGCGATCCGGACGCTGGTGTCCGCGCACGGGGCATCCAGCTTCGCCGAGGCGAGCCCGTTGCAGCGGATCTGGCGCGACAGTGAGGTGGCCAGCCGGCACGCGGTGGTCCACCCTGAGATCAGCGCGGAGGTCTACGGCAAGTCGCTGCTCGGCCTGCGCGGCGACGTGACCGCACTGGTCTGATCCGTGGCGCCGGAGCGGGGGCGAGTGCGCTCCCCGCGGTGGTCACGACATCGAGGGAGGAATACGGAGTGCGTATCGGAAATCTGTCCGGCCGGCTGACCCTGTTCACCGAGCAGGGCGCCGTCGACGTGGACAAGGCCAGCGCCGGTCGGTTCGGGCCGGACCCGCAAGCTGTCTACGACGTGTGGGACGAGTTCCTGAGCTGGGCACAGGGCGCGGAGCTGGGCGAGGCGGTCAGCTTCGACGCGGCCGACCTCGGAGCACCGACCCCGACGCCGGCCCAGGTGTTCGGCATCGGACTCAACTACTCCGACCACGCGGCTGAGTCGAAGCTCGCCGTGCCGGACAAGTTCCCGCCGGTGTTCACCAAGTTCCGCACCTCGATCTCCGGGCCGGTCACCACGGTCACGCTGCCGCCGGGCGGGCACACCGACTGGGAGGTCGAACTGGTGGCGGTGATCGGGCGCCGCGCGGAGAACGTGTCCGCCGACGACGCCTGGTCCTACGTGGCCGGGCTGACCGTGGGGCAGGACATCTCCGAGCGGATCCGGCAGACCGAGGGCCCGGCGCCGCAGTTCAGCGTCGGCAAGTCGTTCCCCGGCTTCGCGCCGATCGGCCCCTGGGTGGTCACCCCGGACGAGTTCGACAACCCGGACGACCTCGAGCTGGGCTGCGCGATCGACGGCGAGTCGGTGCAGCACGCGCGCACCAGCCTGCTGATCTTCTCGGTGCCCCGGGTGATCGAGGGGCTGTCCGCGGTGCTGCCGCTGCTGCCCGGTGACGTGATCTTCACCGGCACCCCGGCCGGCGTCGGGCTCGGCCGCAAGCCGCAGCGGTGGCTGCAGCCGGGCGAGGAGCTGGTCACCTACGTCACCGGCATCGGCGAGCTACGCCAGAAGTTCGTCAGCGCCTAACCCCTGTGAGTGGCGGGGGGGGGGG
>DASYLM010000378.1:0-6834 GCA_036009565.1 Pseudonocardia sp.
ATCTCGTTTCCTATAGGATGCTTCCTGCTTCCTACGGGATTACCCCGATCGGGTCAAGTGGTGGGCGGCCCGGCGGCAGGAACTTCGATCCCCGCAGACGGTGCGCCGCGCACCGGGCCGCGCCGAGCCGCAGTACGCCGACGGCACCCCGGCCGCCTCCGCGCCCCATACCGCCCACACAGCCCCCGCCCGCTCACACAGCCTCCGCAGCGGCTGTGTGAGCTACGAACGCGCTGTGTGAAAGCTTCCCGCGCACCTCGCACCATGCGCGACGTCCACGGGGAGTGCGACGTGGTGTCGCAAGGTGCGCGGGAAGCGGTGCCGTAACTCCCGCGGCGCGACGACCACTCCCGGCGGGGTCCGCTACTCCCGCGCCAGCAGGGACTCGCGCAGCCGGAACTTCTGCACCTTGCCGGACGGCGTCATCGGGAGCTCGTCGACGACCACGACCCGGGACGGGACCTTGAACTTCGCCAGGCCGGCCCTGGCGTGCTCGATCAGCTCGGTGGCCGCGTCCGGCAGCGGCGAACGCAGCCGCACCACCGCCACCACCACCTCGCCCCAGCGTTCGTCCGGCATGCCGATCACCGAGGCCTCCAGCACGGCGGGATGGGTGACCAGGCAGTTCTCGATCTCCGCCGGCGCGATGTTCTCGCCACCCCGGATGATCAGGTCCTTGAGCCGGCCGGTCAGCCGGACCATGCCCCGCTCGTCCATCGCTCCCAGGTCGCCCAGGTGCAGCCAGCCGTCCGCGTCGACGGCCCGCCCGGTGGCCTCCGGGTCCCGGTAGTACTCGATGAGCTGTTGGAAGCCGCGCGCGCAGATCTCACCGGACTCGCCGAGCGGCACCGTCTCGCCGCTCGCCGGGTCGACGATGCGGCACTCGGTGTGCGCGATCGGCCGGCCGATCGTGCTGACCAGGTCGGCCCTGGTGTCCGAGCGCCTGGTCAGGGTGAGCACCGGGCCCAGCTCGGTCTGGCCGAACAGGTTGTGCACCGAGGCCCCGAACAGCTGTTCCACCGTCTCGATCATGCTGCCGGGCACATTGGACGCCCCGACCAGCACAGTGCCCAGTTTGGGCGGCGCCTCGGCGTCGGTCCGGGCGGCCTCGACCACCGCACCCAGCACCGTCGGCACGCTCATCAGCACGCTGACCTGCTCCGCGCGGATCGCGGCCAACGCAACCACCGGGTCGAACCGGTTCATCAGCACCATGGTGCCGCCCAGCCACAGCGGGCCGAGGGTGCTGACCACGCAGGACGCGGTGTGGAACAGCGGCAGCGGGTTCAGGCAGACCGCGCCGTCGGCGAGCTCGGCGGCGCGCATGGTCAGCATGGCCACGTTCACCAGCGCGCGGTGGTGCAGCAGCACGCCCTTCGGGGTGCCGGTGGTGCCGGAGGTGTACTGCAGCATCACCGGGCTGAGCTGGTCGACCTCGGGCAGCTCGGCGCGGGCCGGCGCGGTGTAGCGCTCCGGCGCGGACAGGCTGACCACGTGCCGCAGCGCGGGACACCCCGGCGCGAGCTCGGCGGCCACGGCGGCCAGGTCGTAGTCGCGGCTGCGGTCGGCGTGCAGCAGGGCGACGGCGCCGGAATGTTGCAGCGCATAGCGCAGCTCCTCCGGACGCAGCACCGGGTTGAGCGCGACCAGCACGACGCCGGCCAGCGCCGCGCCGTACTCGATGAGCGGCCACTCGGCCAGGTTCGGCGCCCACAGCGCGACGAACTCCCCCGGCTCGGCCAGCTCCAGCAGACCGGCCGCGATCCGCCGCGCCTGCTCGTACAGCTCGGCATAGCTGTACCGCCTCGGCTGCCCGTCGTGCCCGGTGGCGACCAGCGCGACGGTGTCCGGTAGCTGCCCGGCGCGCTCGCCCAGCAGCGAGCCGACCGTGTGCCCGGTCAGCGGGATGCTCCGGTCGGCCGGCCACCACGACGTGGTCAGCGGCGGTTGTGAGCCAGTCATGGGCCCATCCTGCCGGAAGAATGCTAGCCTCGGCCAGACCGTCCGGACACTATGTCCAGCCAGACCTGTGGCCGGAGGTGTACGGCCCTGACCGGGTATCCGCCGCCCGAGCCCGGTCCCTGCCCTGGAGCGAGCCATGACCGTCACCGATCCGGCCACCGTCCCGACCGGCCACGTCGTGTTCAACGAGGAGCACGACGCGCTGCGGGCCTCGATCCGCGCGTTCGTGGACCGCGAGATCGTGCCGCACGTGGCCGAGTGGGAGGAGAGCACCTTCCCGGACTCGATCGTGCGACGGATGGGCGATCTGGGTCTGCTCGGCCTGTCCGTCCCGGAGGAGTACGGCGGTCAGGGCGGCGACTACTTCACCAACCTGGTGCTGGCCGAGGAGATCGCCCGGGGCGGCAGCGGCGGGTTCCTGATGGGCCTCTCGGTGCACACCGACATGGTGATGCCGCCGATCCTGGAGTTCGGCACCGAGGAGCAGAAGCAGCGCTGGGTCCGCCCCGGTGTGGCCGGCGAGCAGATGTACTCCCTCGGCATCACCGAGCCCGACGCCGGGTCCGACGTGGCCGGCACGAAGACCCGCGCGGTCCGCCACGACGGCGGCTGGCTGATCAACGGCTCCAAGACGTTCATCACCAACGGCCACCGCAACAGCATGATCCTGCTGGTCGCCAAGACCGACCCGGACGCCGGGCACCGGGGCTTCAGCCTGTTCCTGGTGCCGATGGACACGCCGGGGGTGAGCCGGGCGCAGAAGCTGCGCAAGATGGGCATGCACGCCTCGGACACCGCGCTGCTGTCCTTCGAAGACGTCTGGGTCGACGACTCCGCGCTGCTGGGCACCGTCGGCAAGGGCTTCGAGCAGATCATGTGGGAGCTGCAGGCCGAGCGGCTGATCGGCGCCGCCGGGTGCCTCGCCTACGGCCAGTACGCGTTCGACAAGACACTCACCTACGCGCGCGAGCGGCACACCTTCGGCCGCCCGCTCGGCCAGCACCAGGCCATCCGGCACAAGTTCGCGGACATGGCCACGAAGCTCGAGGCCGCGCGCGCGCTGATCTACCAGACCGCCCGGTCCTACGCCGCCGGCGAGTACCCGGTGCGGGCGATCTCGATGAGCAAGCTGTTGGCCACCCAGACCGCGTGGGAGGTCGCCGACCAGTGCGTGCAGATCCACGGCGGCGCCGGTTACATGGACGAGTACGACGTGTCCAGGGTGCTGCGTGACATCCGCCTGTACCGCATCGGCGCCGGGGCGGATGAGATCATGCTGGACGTGATCGGAAAGTCGTTCGGGTTCTGAGAGTCTGAATGGATACCCCCTGATGCCCTCCGTGACCCGCAAGACACAGGGCAGCCGCGCCGAGCGCCGGGACCAGATCAAGGCGCGGCTGTTGGCCGCCGTCGAGTCGCTGCTCGCCGACGGGGAGAACTTCACCGAGCTGTCGGTGGAGCGGCTGGTGTCGCTGGCCGGGGTGTCCCGCTCCACCTTCTACGTCTACTTCGAGGACAAGGGCGAGCTGATCAGGGCCTGGCTGGCCGAGATCATCTCCGAGCTGGACGTGGCGGCGCAGGCCTGGTGGGCGCTCGACGGCGACGCCACCTGGGACGACCTGCGGGCCGCGCTGAACCGGGTGGTGACCGTGTACCGGCCGCACACCACGCTGATGGCCGCCGCGTTCGACGCCGCCGCGTACGACACCGGGGTCCGCGGCCAGGTCGACGAGATGATGCAGCGCAACATCGCCGGCCTGCGCAAACACATCCGCACCGGGCAGCGCACGGGCTCGGTGGACGAGCGGCTGCCCGCCGCGCAGACCGCCGCCTGGCTGACCTGGATGGCGGAGCGGGGGCTGCACCGGCTGGTCCGCGACGCCGCCGACGACGAGCTGGACATGCTGGTGGACGCGTACACGAGCATCGTGTGGAACACCCTCTACGCCGGCGCCCGCAACGGTCACACCGAAGCCGCGGGCAAACCCTCGTCAGGCTAGGCGGGCGGCGGCCAGGCGCACCAGTTCGAACTTGCGGACCTTGCCGGTCGGCGTGGTGGGCAGTTCGTCGGCGGTCAGGAACAGCACGTGCTTGGGCACCTTGAACCTGGCCAGCTTGCCCCGGCACAGCTCGAGGATCTCCTCCACCGTCACCGCGGCGCCGGCCTCGGGCACCACCCACACGCAGCCGACCTCGCCCCACCGGTCGTCCGGCACGCCGACCGCGTACGCCTGGCTGATGCCGGGGTGGCGGCTGAGCAGCTCCTCGATCTCCTTGGGCATGACCAGCTCGCCGCCGCTCTTGTACAGCTCCTTGCTGCGCCCGGTCAGCTGCAGGTAGCCGTCGTCGCGGACCCGGCCCAGGTCGCCGGAGCGCAGCCGCCCGCCGGACAGCGCCGCCTCGGTCTCCGCCGGCTTCTCCCAGAACCCGAGCATGATCGTCGGCCCGTGCGCGACCAGCTCCCCCGCACTGCCGGCCGGCAGGTCCTCCCCGGTCATCGGGTCGATGACCTCGTAGGCGCAGAGCGCACCGTCATGTTCGGCCAGCCCCGCCGCGCCGGCCATCTTGACCGCGCCGACCGTCGTGGAGTGCAGCTCCAGCGAGTCCTCGGGCCTGCTCAGCGTCATCGCGCCACCGGCCTCGGTCATCCCGTAGCCGGTGGTGATCTCGGTGATCCCGAGGTCGGCGCGCACCCGCTCCCACAGCCAGATCGGCGCCGGGGCGGCCCCGGACAGGATGCCGAACACCGACGACAGGTCGTGCCGGGTGCGCGCCGGGTGTTCGAGCAGCGCAACGGTCATCGTCGGCACGCAGAGGATGTCGGTGGCCCGGTGCCGCTCGATGCCGGCGAAGTAGCGGGCCGGGTCGAACGCGGTCTGCGGCACGATCGCCCCGCCCACGAACATCGCGGACAGCAGACCCTCGACGTAGCCGAACATGTGGTAGCAGGGCAGGGAGAACAGGATGCGCCGGCCGTCCTCGTACGCCCTGGTCAACGCGGAGGCGTAGCCGGTGCGCAGCACCGCGTCATGGGTCACCATCACGCCCTTGGGCGAGCCGGTGGTGCCGGAGGTGTACAGGATGTCGCCGACGTCGTGCGGCCGGCCAGGGGCTCCGTCGGCCGCGCCCGGGTTCGCCCCGCCCAGTTCGGTCAGGCTGTCCACGGTGGCCACGCCGTCCCGATCCCGGCCGTCAGTGGGCAGCAACGCGACCTGGCGCAGCTCGGGCAGCGCTTCGGTCGGCCCGCGGTCCCAGCCGGGCGCGATGCCGTCCAGCATGGCAAGGTAGTCCAGCCCGGCGAACCCGGTCATGGTGATCAACATGGTGCACCGGGACTGGGCCAGCACGTAGGCCAGCTCGTCGGCGCGGTACAGGTAGTTGAACGGGACGGCCACCGCGCCGGCCGCCGCGATGGCGAACTTCACCGGCACGAACTCCAGGTAGTTGGCCATCAGCACACCGACCCGGTCCCCCGGCCGCACCCCCGCCGCAGCCAGCCCGTCGGCCAGGCGGCGAACCCAGTCGGCGGCCTCGGCGTAGCTCAGCGTGCGGTCGTCGGTGAGCACCAGCGGCCGGTCGCCGTACTGCTCGGCCGTCTCCCGCAGCGCCCGGTCCAGGGTGCGGGGTCGCCACGCCGGGTGCGCGGCGCGCAGGTCCGCACGCCGCTGCTCGATGCTCGGGAGCATCCGGGGGTCCTCTCTCAGGTCGGTCCTGCTCAGTCCTCGGCCGGCGGGGGGCCGTCCCCGCGACTGGCGTACGGGTCGAGCAGCGCGTTCAACCGCTCGGTCGGCAGCCACGCCAGACTCTCCAACTGGAGCGCGTCGAGGAAGGCCACCCGGTTGCCCCGGAGGTCCTCGATGCGCAGCCGGGGGCCGTTCGCGGCGTTGTCGATGCTCAGCTCCACCGCGGCGAACTCGCTGGACACCACGCCGACGCGCTGGTCCTCGCGGCTGCCCGTCACCGGAGCCTGCTGTCGAGATCGGTCATGCCCACTGCCTCCGCGATTCCTAGATCGGACAGTGTGTCTGGACAGGATGTTAACATCTCGGTCCGTGCCCATGGACGACGAAACGATCCGCTACCGCCAGGACGACGGGGTCGCTCACCTCGAGCTGAACCGGCCGGAGGCGTTGAATGCCTGGACCCCAGGGATGGGGCTGACCCTGCTCGCGGCGCTGCGCCGGGCGTCGGCGGACCCCTCGGTGCGCGCCGTGCTGATCACCGGCGCCGGCCGGGCATTCTGCGCGGGGGCGGACGTGAAGAACGCCCGCGAGCTGATGCCGAACGGCGACCCCGACGTGTCGGGTCGACTGCGCGAGATCTACAACCCGATCGTGCTGGCGATCCGGTCCGCGCCGAAACCAGTGGTCGCGGCGGTGCACGGAGCGTGCGCGGGCATCGGCGCCTCGCTGGCGCTGGCCTGCGATCTGATCCTGGCCGCCGAGGACGCGTACCTGATGATGGCGTTCGTCCGCATCGGCGTGATGCCGGACGGCGGTATCTCCTACTTCCTCGCCGAGCGGGTCGGGCTGGCCAGGGCGGCCCAGCTGACCATGCTGGGCGAGCGGCTGCCGGCGGCGACCGCGCTGAGCTGGGGGCTGGTGAACGAGCTGCACCCTGCGGCGGAGCTGCTGCCGGCCGCCCGCGCACTCGCCGCCCGGCTGGCGGCCGGCCCGACCACCCGCCAGCAGGACCCGTTCGCCGCCGAGGCCCAGATCCTCGACAAGGCCACCCGCGCTGCGGCGCTCGCCCAGGGCGGGCTCGCCCCTCTGATGGCCAATCTGGCCCAGGCGGTGCGGACCCCGGGCCTGCCCCCGCAGATCCAGGCCGCCATGCTCCAGGCCTTGGCCCTGCGCACGGCGCTCAGCCCGG
>DASYLM010000379.1:0-1898 GCA_036009565.1 Pseudonocardia sp.
CGACCACGGTCCCGGCAGCCAGGCCATGGGCAACCAGGTGATGAACAACCAAGGGATGCGCGCCCGGCCGAGCTGGCAACCGGCACCGCCGGTCCGGCCACCGGTGAACCGGCCGACGCCACCACCGCCACTGGCCCATCCCGCCGGGTCGAGCGGCCGCTGGGCGCTGCCGTTGGTACTGGTCGGCGCCCTGGCGGTGGTACTCGGGGCGGCCGGTGGCTGGACCGGCACCCGGGTTTTGGTCGGGCAGTCCCCGCTGACCACCGCGGCGGTCAGCCCGGCCGGCGGCAGCAGCACGGCCACTCCGATGACCAACCACGTCGACTCCGCGCAGCGCTACGGCGCCGGCGCGCTGAACTTCACCGCGTCGGTGCCGGCCGGCTGGGAGGAGTACCGACTGATCGGCACGAACAACGTGGCCTCGGTGCGGTTCGTGAGCCCGGACGGCGCGCGCGAGGTGCGCGTCGACAAGTTGGTGGGCACCCGCACCCAGCCCGCGACGCCCGCCGACTTCAGCAACGGGCTCACCGCCGGGGTGCTCGGCGTGGCCAAGGTCGTCGTGCAGCAGGTGCCGCCCAACCAGGTGCGGTACTGGTCCGACCGGACCGGGGCGCAGGGCACCTCCAGCCGGTTCAGCTACGCCCAGCTCAGTCCGGTCGGCGACGATGTGTGGGTGGTCCAGCTGACCGTGCCCGCGGACCGGGCCGGCTCCGAGTCCGAGCAGCTGTTCACCACCATCGCCCAGGGGTTCCATCCGTGAACCGGCGGGCGCCGAACCTGAGGGAGCCGCGGCCTTGACCACCACCCCGGACAGCCCGACCCACCCGGCGAACCCGACCCACCCGGGGAGCACGGTCGATCCGGAGAGCCTGGCGGCCGATGCCGCCGCCGGGTTGGCCGCCCGCACCGGGGTGGAGCGGCACGACGTGGCGGTGGTGCTCGGCTCCGGGTGGCGGCCGGCGGCGGACGCACTCGGTACGCCGACCGCCGAGGTGGCGATGTCGGAGCTGCCCGGGTTCGTCCCGCCCGCCGCGGTCGGACACGGCGGCACCATCCGCTCACTACTCGTCGGGTCGCACCGCGTGCTCGTCCTGCTCGGCCGCACCCACCACTACGAGGGCCACGGGGTCGCGGCGGTGGCGCACGCGACCCGCACGGTGGCCGCCGCCGGCTGCCGACTGGTGGTGCTCACCAACGCGGCCGGTGGCATCCGGGAGGGCCTGGCCGTCGGTCAGCCGGTGTTGATCAGCGACCACCTGAACCTGACCACCCGCTCACCGCTGGTCGGCGCGAGGTTCGTCGACCTCACCGACCTGTACTCGGCGCGGCTGCGCGCACTGGCCCAGCGCATCGACGGATCGCTCGAGGAAGGCGTCTACGCCGGCCTGCCCGGCCCGCACTTCGAAACCCCTGCCGAGATCCGGATGCTGCGCACGATGGGCGCCGACCTGGTCGGCATGTCCACGGTGCTGGAGGCGATCGCGGCGAGGGCGGCCGGGCTGGAGGTGTTCGGGCTGTCCCTGGTGACGAACCTGGCGGCCGGGCTGAGCGGGCAACCGCTGAGCCACCAGGAGGTCATCGAGGCGGGTGCCGCTGCGGCCGGCCGGATGGGCGAGCTGCTGCGCGAGCTGGTGAACCAGGCGTGAGCGGGCCGGGCGCGTGACCGGGCACGGGGTCGGGGCGTGAGCCGGGCAGGGCGCCTGACCGGGGGTCGGGGCGGCAGCCGGGCACCGGGCGTGAGCCGGGCACCGGGCGCAAGCCGGGCACCGGGCGCGAGCCGGCCACCGGGCGTGAGCCGGCCACCGGGCGTGAGCGGGGTCGAGGCGTGAGCCTGACGCCGGCGGTCCGGGATGCGGCGCTGCGCTGGATCGCCGACGACCCGGACCCGGCCACCCGGG
>DASYLM010000380.1:0-4057 GCA_036009565.1 Pseudonocardia sp.
CGAGGAGTGGGAGCGCCAGTACGCCGAGGCGCACGTCCGCTACGAGCAGCACATCGCGCAGCTCAAGAAGGCGGCCGAGGCCGAGGCCGCGGCCGGTACCGAGGAAGGTGCCGTCGGTGGCGGCGGGGCAGCCCCGTCGAACTACTCCTCGGACAGCACCAGCACCGATGGCGGCACGCTCGCCAGCGACGAGCAGCTCGCGGCCCTGCGCGAGAAGCTCTCCGGTGGCGCTTCCTGAGTAGCAACACCCCGGCGCGCTGACGCCGGGACAGCCTGACTCAGCCGAGCCGGGTACCCCCGAGAAACTTTCGGGGGTACCCGGCTCGGGTGGTTTAGAGCGCGGGACACCGGTCGGCGGGTCCGCGCGGGGCTACCGTCTGGCCGTGCGCTGGCGAACCGTAACCGCCGGGGTCGTGGCCGTGGCCGTGACCGCGGTCGTTTTCGGCGCGCTCGCCGGCTGCGCGGGCGGCGCCGGCCACGGCGACTACGAAGAGTCCATCCCGACCTTCGCGGCCTCCCCGGGCGCCGGGGCGCGCTCGGCGGCGCCGGCCCGGGAGAGGTTGCTGCCTCCGGACTGCACCGACGTGGTCTCGGGCACCAAGATGTCGGCGCTGCTCGGTCAGCCGGTGGACAGCGTAGGGGTGCACACCGTGCTCGGGCAGGCGGCGCCGGCGGTCGGTCGACTGGAGCGGGTCACCTGCCAGTACAAGCGGGCCGGTACCCGGGGCGGGGTCCCGGACGTCGAGCTCATCCTCGCGGCCTACACGACCCGCTCGGCCGCGGACAGCCAGCTGACCACCAACGTGGCCGCCGAGCGGCACGAGGCCCAGTCGGCGGAGAACCTGGCGATCGGCAGCGCGCGGGCGGTGCTGTTCGCCGAGCGGGGGAAGAACGTCCTCCTGGTCTCCAGCGGCCGTTCCTCGGTGAGCATGACCCTGCAGCGCGGTGTGGTCGCGCCGAACCTCACCCGGTCGGTCATGGTCGACCTCGCCCAGCGGGTGCTGCCGAACCTCGCCCCCGAGCCCACCGGAGAGTCGCGATAGCGTCCCGGGCATGTTGCGGATCGGGCTGACCGGAGGCATCGGGGCCGGCAAGTCGACGGTTGCCCGGCGGTTGGTGGAGCTGGGTGCGAACCTGGTCGACGCGGACCTGATCGCGCGCGAGGTGGTCGAGCCGGGCAGCCCGGGGCTGGCCGAGGTGGCGGCCGCGTTCGGCGACGGGGTGCTCGACTCGGACGGCGGGTTGGACCGGCCCAAGCTCGGCTCAGTTGTGTTCGGTGACCCGGCCGCCCGGCAGCGGCTCAACGGCATCCTGCACCCGCTGATCGGCAGGCGGACCGCCGAGCTGGTGGCCGCCGCGCCGCCGGACGCGATCGTCGTGCAGGACATCCCGTTGCTGGTGGAAGGGAGCATGAGCTCGGCGTTCCACCTGGTCATCGTGGTGCACGCGACGATGGAGGAGCGGATCCGGCGTCTGGTCGAGGACCGGGGGATGACGGCCGAGGACGCCCGCGCGAGGATCGGCGCGCAGGCCGACGACGCGGCGCGCCGGGCGGCCGCGGACGTGTGGCTGGACAACACCGGGACGCCGGGAGCGGTGCGCGCCGAGGTGGACCGGTTGTGGCGGGACCGGCTGGTGCCGTTCGAGGCGAACCTGCGGCTGGACCGCCCGCGCCCACCGATGCCACCCCGGTTGGCTGAGCCGGACCCGGACTGGCCGGCGCAGTACGACCGGCTGGCGGCGCGGATCCGGACCGCGGTCGGCGACCGGGCGGTACGGGTGGAACACATCGGTTCGACCGCCGTCGCGGGCTTCCCGGCGAAGGACGTACTCGACATCCAGCTCGGCGTCCGCTCCCTGGACGGGACGGATGAGCGGGACGCGCTGCGTGCGGCCGGGTTCACCTGGTGGCCCTCGATCCTGGCGGACAGCCCCAAACCGGCCGACCCGGACCCGGCGCACTGGACCAAGCGGCTCTACGTATCCGCCGACCCCGGGCGGCCGGTGAACCTGCATGTGCGCGCGGTCGACTCGTCCGGATACCGCTACGCGCTGCTGTTCCGGGACTGGCTGCGGGCCGAGCCGGCGGCTCGGGAGGAGTACCTCGCGGCCAAGAGACAGGCGGCCGCTACGTACAGTGCCGATTCGGACACCGCTGGCTACATAGAGGCAAAGGAGCCGTGGTTCGACGCTGCCCTCAGCACCGCGGAGCGTTGGGCGACACGCACCGGATGGCGGATACCGGAATCTGGCGAGACCTCTCGACACGTCGGTATGGATCCGCCGACGCTGTAACACACGCAGGGCGTTCTCCGACACACTGGATGCAAGGCGGATGCCGGGAACGGCGCCCAGTCCATGTGGAGAAGGGGCGGTCATGCCCCCCGAGTCGCCCTTCTCTCCGATACCTGCAATCAGGGGGCGGCCTATTGGCGGCTAGGGGGAGTCACGTGGAGTACGGCAGGCAGCCGGAACCCGAGCCCGGGTACCTGGGCGCAACTGTTGCGATTGCACCAGAGCCCAGCTTGCGCGGGGAGTTCGGCGCGCACCTGGAGGCGAACTACCCCCGGCTGGTCGCACAGCTGTGCATGATCACATTGAATCCGGGCGAGGCGCAGGATCTGGTCCAGGACGCCTATGCGCGAGCCTGGCAGCGCTGGGCCGACATCCGTGAGCTGCCCGACCCCACCGGTTGGGTCCGGCAGATGGCGGTACGCGGTAGCACCCGGCGGTGGCGCCGGCTGCTGGCCCGCCTCGGTTTCGACCGGAGCCGGTCCGCTGACTCACCTTCGGACGACCCTCAGCATGCGGGCGTGCTCGATGCGCTGCGCCAGATCCCGCCCTATCGGCGCCGGGTCCTGGTGCTGGCCGACGTCGCGCACCTGCCGCTGACCGAGGTCGCCGAGATCGAAAGTGTCGACACCGGGGTGGTCGAAGGACGCCTGGCCCACGCCCGCCGTGAGCTGAACGAGTTCATGGCGCTGCGCCCCCAGACCCAGCCACCCGCCGCGAACTGGGAGGACATGTGACCGGGAACGTCAACCTCGGGGCCGACGCGCTGCGTCGGCTGGACGAGGACCTGACCCAATCCGTCATGCTGCCCCCGGTCGACGCCGTCATCCGGCGGGCCAGCTCGATGAACCGCACCACGACGGCCGCCACGGCGGCCGTGCTGACCGTCGGCGCACTCGGCGCGGTCACCGTGGTCGCCCAGTCGGTGGTGTCCGGCGCGGTGCCGCTGCCGGCTCCGGTGGCGCTCTCGGCCGCTCCGCCGCCCGCGCTGTCCACGGCGCCGGGCGGACCGGTGCCCGCGATCGCGCAGGTGCTCAGCGCCGGCGAGCAGCTCGTGCACCTCAAGCCGGGCGTCGCGGCGCCGGCCGGCTCCCGCTCGCTGGCCAGTGGTGTGACCGTGCTGGCCCCGGGCACCCGGTACCGCACCGAGGAGGCCGACCCGGTCGACCTGACCGACGACGACAACGACAGCGACAACTCGGACGACCACGACAGCGACCACGACGGTGGCTGGAACGGTGGGCACCACGGCGACGGCCACGGCGGTCACAACGGCGACGGCGACCACCCCGGCAGGCCCGGCGATGGTGACCACCCGGGTAAGCCGGGCGAAGGTGACCATCCGGGTAAGCCGGGCGAAGGTGATCACCCGGGTAAGCCGGGCGAAGGTGATCACCCCGGTAAGCCGGGCGATCCTGGTAACCACTGGCCGGGTGGCCCCGGGAACGGTTGGCCATGGCCGGGTGGTCCCGGCAATCAACACCCGCACCCCAAATCTCCGGGGACGGATCCGAGCGGCGGCAAGGACCAGGCACCGCCGAACGGCCAGACGCCCGTCATCCTGCCGGCTCCGGTTCCGCCCAAGCATGACTCGGTTCCGCCCAAGCATGACTCGGCTCCGCCTAAGCAGGATCCGGCTCCGGTCAAGCAGGACTCGGCTCCGCCTAGGCAGGACTCGGCTCCGGTGAAGCACGAGAGCCCGGCTCCGGTCAGGCACAACAACCCTGCGCCGGCCGCGAAGCCGGACCCCCCGGCGGCGCAGCCC
>DASYLM010000381.1:0-11587 GCA_036009565.1 Pseudonocardia sp.
GCGCGTGCTGCAGCAGGCGGCCCAGCTCGGGCTCGTCGTGGGCCAGCCGGGGGCCGAACAGCACCTGGATGGTGGCGCGCCGGATGACGCGGCGGAACTCCTGGTAGAGGTCGACCCGCTGGCCGGGCCGCCAGCTGTCGATCGCGGCGTCGGCGGTCGCGCGCATGGTCCGCGCGTAGCCGTCGATCTGGCGGCGGGTGAACGCCGGCTGCACCAGTCGCCGCCGGCGCTGGTGGTCCGCGCCGTCGCTGACGATCAGCGCCGTCTCGCCGTCCACCACGACCAGCGCGTCGAACGCCTCCCGCCAGCGGAACAGCTCGGAGTGGCCTAGTACGAACCGGTTCGCCTCGGGGCCGAGCAGGAACACATTCCGGGTCGACCCGACGCCAAGGGTGCACACCGGGCCGAACCGGCGGTACAGCCTCGGCAGCGCGCGATGCGGATAGGTGGCCAGTTCGACGGTGCTGCGAAGCTGGTCGATCGCCCGGCGCGCCCTCGGTTTCGGGCCAGCCCCGATCGGTGGCGCGGTCGTGACCATCCGCTCATCTATCCGCCACCGACCGGCTCTCAGGTACCGGAATCGCCCGGCGGGTGGGCGGTGCCCAGGGTTAACTGGGCGGCGGGACGGCTGGGACATGGCCTGGGATACGGCGGAAGGCTGGGTGCGGTGAAGCGCAGGTGCGCGGTGCTGGACGACTACCAGGGTGTGGCCATGGAGATGGCGGACTGGGGCCCGGTGCTCGGCCAGGTCGAGGTGGATGTGTTCCGCGAGCACGTCGACGACGAGGACGCACTGGTTCAGGCGCTGGCCGGCTACGAGATCGTGGTCCTGATGCGCGAGCGCACACCGTTCCGGCGCGCGCTGCTGGACCGGCTGCCCGCGTTGCGCCTGCTGATCACCACCGGGATGCGCAACGCCTCGGTGGACGTTGCGGCCGCGACCGAGCGTGGTGTGCTGGTGTGCGGCACCGGCGGCGTGGGCACCGGGACCGTGGAGCTGACCTGGGCGCTGATCCTGGACCTGGCCCGGGGGGTGACGGCGGAGAACGTCGGACTGCGTGCCGGCGGGCCCTGGCAGCGGACCGTGGGGATGGACCTGGCCGGCGCCCGGCTCGGGGTGCTCGGGCTCGGCCGGCTCGGCACGCAGGTGGCCCGGGTCGGGCTGGCCTTCGGCATGGAGGTCTCGGCCTGGAGTGCGAACCTCACCGAGCAGCGGGCCGCCGAGGCAGGGGTCCGGCTGGCCGGGTCGAAGGCGGAGCTGCTGTCCGGCAGCGACGTGGTGAGCATCCACCTGGTGCTGTCCGAGCGGTCCCGGGGAATCATCGGCGCCGAGGAGCTGGCGCTGCTGCGCCCGACGGCCTACCTGGTGAACACCTCGCGCGGGCCGCTGGTGGACGAGTCCGCGCTGATCGAGGCGCTGCGGGCCGGCCGGATCGCCGGCGCCGGGCTGGACGTGTTCGAGGTCGAGCCGCTGCCCGCCGACCACCCGTTCCGCTCGCTGCCGAACGTGCTGGCCACCCCGCATCTCGGCTATGTCACCCAGGGCGGCTACCGGGTCTTCTACCGGGACATCGTCGAGGACATCGCCGGCTACCTGGCCGGGAAGCCGGTGCGCGCGCTGGAGTGAAGGCCCGGGATCTGTGAATTTCCCTAGGTTCGGCAAGGCGTTAAAAGAGGTACCGTTTCCTGGGAGTTTGTTACGCGACGCCACCGGGAAGGTCCTGCGCAGTTCGCTGCGCGGCCGGCCCGGAGCGCGAACTCCGCTTAGCCAAAGGGGGCCAGGCATGAGTGCGCCGAGGGTTGAACACCGCGTCCGGTTCAGCGTCAGGGCCAGAGTGATCCACGGGATGGCCCGCTGGGTCGCCCGGCCGGTCCTCAGTCTCTGGCCACTCACCCCGACGAGCCTGCGGATGCTGCCGGCCCTCGAGCTGCTCG
Source organism: Pseudonocardia sp. (assembly GCA_036009565.1). GTDB lineage: Bacteria > Actinomycetota > Actinomycetes > Mycobacteriales > Pseudonocardiaceae > Pseudonocardia. The sequence continues at coordinate 1,936 of DASYLM010000381.1, forward strand.
CGGCATTGCGGAATGCGCCGGCCGGCACCCGGACCGAGCGACTGCGCATCGGCGGCTTCCTGGTCGAGTGGGTCAAGGCCGACGGGGTGGCTCCCGGGCTGCCCGATCCCTCGGCCGGCGCGGTGCTGTACTTCCATGGCGGCGCGTTCATCGGCGGCGGCATCGGCACCCACCGCCGGTGCGTGTCCGCACTGTCCCGGACCTCGCGCAAGCCGGTGCTGTCGGTGGCCTACCGACAGTTCCCGGCGACCCATCTCGGCGGGTCCGTGCGCGACGGCGTGTTCGCGTACCGGTGGCTGCTCGCGCACGGCTACCCGGCCGAGAGGATCGTCTTCGCCGGCGACTCGGCCGGTGGCTACCTGTCCTTCAGCGTCGCCCTCGACGCGATCGCGGCCGGGCTGCCGGCGCCGGCCGGGATCGTCGGCATCTCACCGCTGCTCGACTGGGACTGCACCGACAAGCACGGGCATGCGAACCTGCGCCGGGACGCCTACATCCCCGGCCGCCGGCTGCCCACCCTGTACCAGCTGATCGCGCCGGTGGCCGGTCCGCTCGACCCGGAGCTGTCGCCGATCAACCGAGACCTGCGCGGGCTGCCGCCGGTGCTGCTACAGGTGGCCGGGGCGGAGGTGCTGCGCTGCGACGCGGAGGCGATGTCGCGGCGGTTGACCGCCGCCGGCGTGGACTGCACGCTGCAGATCTGGGACGGCCAGATCCACGCGTTCCCGGTGCTCGCCGGCCTGTTGCCGGAGGCGATGGCGGCGTTGATCGAGGCCGGTGCGTTCATCCAGGAGACGACGGCGCGCCCCCGCCGCGACGCCGTCACCGGCCTGACCGGGCCGCCCGACATGGAAGCGACCGCGTAGCGCGACCCGGTCTGCCCGTACCGCCTCGGAGCGTCGCGGCTGAACGGTCGTTCGCACAGACTGGCTGCCGGTCGCGCAGACCTTGCACGGTCTGTGCGGCGTGCACCGGCTCTGTGCGGCCGGGACGGGGAGCGGCCTGGGTGACTTGGTTCACAAATACAACTCTTATGGTTGAGATTGCGGGTGTCACGCGGTTAGCGTCGCCGGCGTGGTCGGACGTCTGATGCTCACCAAGCGGGGTCACATCGACCTGTCGCGAGTGTCGTCCGCCCTCTGTCCGCGCTGACCCGCACCCCGTGGCCCCGGGCGTCGCCACGTGTCGAGGTCCGGGCGCAGCCGCCCAGCTCATTCCGCCACCCGCATCGCTCGGGTACACCTGGCCCCGCGCGGACCGGTCCGCGCTCCGGGCTCGGTCGAAGCCCCGAGTCGTCCACGAGGAGGACACCGTGACGGTCGAGTTCATCGGGATGATCGGCACCCAGCTCGTCTCCGAGATCCATCCCGGCGCCGGGCCGCTGGTCGACCGCGATCTCGTGCGGGCGTTCACCCGTGCGCACGAGGAGTCCGGCTTCGACAAGGTGCTGGTCGGGCACAGTTCGAGCACTCCGGACGGGCTGCAGGTCGCGGCCTACGCGGCGGCGCACAGTGAGCGGCTCGCTTTCCTGGTCGCGCACCGGCCGGGGTTCGTCGCGCCGACGCTGGCGGCCCGGAGCTTCGCCACCCTGGACCACTTTTCCGGCGGCCGGGTGGCGATGCACGTGATCAGCGGCGGCAGTGACGTCGAGCAGCGCCGCGACGGCGACTGGCTCAACAAGGACGAGCGCTACGACCGCACCGACGAGTACCTCGACGTGCTGATCCGGACCTGGACCGAGGACGGCCCGTTCAGCCACCAGGGCCGGCACTACCGGGTGGCTGACGTGAACGCCGAGATCCGCCCGCTGCAGCGCCCGCGCATCCCGGTCTACTTCGGCGGTTCGTCGGCGGCGGCATACCGGGTCGGCGGCCGGCACGCGGACGTGTTCGCGCTGTGGGGCGAGCCGCTGGCCGAGACCGCCGAGCAGATCGCCTCGGTGCGTGCCGCCGCCGGTGCCGCGGGCCGCGCCGAGCCGCCGCGGATCAGCGTGTCGTTCCGACCGATTCTGGGCGCGACCGAGGAGCTGGCCTGGGAACGGGCCTACTGGATCCTGGACCAGATCACCGTCTCCCGAGGTGGGCACGGCTCCTTCACCGGCAACCGGATGCGGGAGGGCGGCCAGAACGAACCGGCCAACGTCGGGTCGCAGCGGCTGCTGGCCGCCGCCCAGCGGGGTGAGCGCCACGACCGGGCGCTGTGGACTCCCACGGCCGCGGCGACCGGTGCGGCCGGCAACTCCACCGCGCTGGTCGGCACCCCGGAGACGGTGGCCGCCGCGCTGCTCGACTACGTGGACATCGGTGTCAGCACGCTGCTCATCCGCGGTTACGACCCGCTGGCGGACGCCGTCGACTACGGCCGCGAGCTGCTCCCACTGGTCCGCCAGGAGCTGGCCCACCGCGAACAGACCGGTGGGTGGGCGCGCGCCGGTGCGCGGGAGCCGGCGACCGGGGCGGCCCGGTGACCGAGGTCTGGTCGCCGGACGGAGCGACCTCCCGGGGCACCGCGGTGGTGCTGCCGGGTCGCGGTGAGCACCCCGGGGTGTATCAGCGGCTGGGTCGGCGGCTGGCGGTGGATGGCTACACCGTCGTGGTGGCCGACCTCGGGACCGGCGGCGCACCGGGCGGCGTCCCGGACGCTGCCGCCGCCCTCGCCCTGGACGCCGCCGCCGTGACCGCGCTACTGGGCGAACACGGCGGCGCGTCCCGGGTACTGCTCGGCGTCGACTCCGGCGCGCTGCTGGCCTGGCGGCTCGCGGTGGGCGGCGAGGTGGCACTCGATGCGTTGGTGCTGGCCGGGCTGCCACTGACGCCGGCCACCGCCGCCGTGCCGACCCGGCGGGCCGAGCTCGCCGCGCGCACCGCGTGCCCGGTGCACCAGGCGCTGCTCACCGGCGACCGGTCGTTCCGCTGGGGTGAACTGGGCACCGAGGTGAGCCCGCCGCCGGCCGCGCTGGCCGACCTGCCGACTCTTATTCTGCACGGTGAGGACGACCGGATCGCGCCGGTCGACCCGGTCCGCGAGCTGGCCGCCCGACATCCGGCCGCCGACCTCGCGGTAGTCGTGGACGGTGTGCACGACGTGCTCAACGACCAGTTCCACCGCAGCGTGGCCGCCCGGCTCGTGCTGTTCCTGGAGCGGGTCGGCAAGGGCGCGGTGATCCGGGATCAAGTCGGCGACGGGGCGCCGACCCGGGAGGACAGCGCGGTCGAACCGGCCCGCCCGGTACGCGCCCGCCGCGCCGCGCCGCTGCACGTCTCGGCCCGGCTGGACTATGCGCTGCGAGCGGTCGCGGAGCTGATCACTGCCGGCGGCGGTGACCTCCCGGTGCGCTGTGAGGCGATCTCCCATGCTCGCGGGATCCCGCTGAACTCGCTGGTCAACCTCATGGTCGAGCTGCGACGCGCCGGTTTGGTGCGCAGTCAGCGGGGGTGCGAGGGTGGTTACTGGTTGGCCCGACCGTCGTCCGCGATCACGGTTGCCGATGTGGTGCGGGCGGTGGAGGGCGAGGTGGTCTCGCTGCACGCCGACGGCCCGAACTCCTGGCTGTGGCACCAGCTCGGCCGGACCGTCGCCACGTTCCTCGAAGGATGGTCCGTCGAGGGCGTCGAGGCCAACCGGACCGGAGCGGTCGCCGAGCGGGGCCGCCCGAAGGAGGCAGCACGGTGAGCGAACCCACCAACGACGCATTCCACCCGGACCTGCCCCAGCGCGGCGATGCTCCGCCGCGCACCCGCGTTCACCACGTGCGGGCCGGTGAGCTGGACAGCAACACCGCACAGAGCGGCGGCATGACCCGGCTGGCCGCGGTCAGTGGCCAGCGGGTCGGCTCGGAGCGGATCTGGATGGGGGAGACGCACGTCGCCCCGTCGACCGCGTCGGACAACCATCACCACGGCGAGTCGGAGACCGCGATCTACGTGGTCAGCGGCCGGCCCGAGTTCGTCTTCCACGACGGCAACGACGAGGTCCGGATCAAGACCGGCCCCGGCGACTACATCTTCGTTCCGCCGTTCGTGCCGCACCGCGAGGAGAACCCCGACCCGGACGACCCGGCTGTCGTGGTGATCTCGCGGAGCACCCAGGAGGCCATCGTGGTCAACCTGCCCGAGCTCTACCCCCTAGAAAGCCCAGCTCAGACCCCGTGAGTGGTATTGGTCGCTATAGCGACCGATACCGCTCACGGGTCCTGACCAGCGGATTTGTCACGCTCTACGAGGAGACCCATGCCCAGCCCACGCCGACTCCTGCCCGCGCTGGCCGCCGCCGTGCTGTTCGCCATCGCGGCGTGTTCCGGCGCGCCGAAGGCAGACGGCCCGGTCGACCTCAGCTCGGTGACGCTGCGGGTGGGTGACCAGGCCGGCATCCAGCAGGCGTTGTTGCGGGCATCCGGCGTGCTCGACGGCACCCCGTACAAGGTCAGCTGGGCCGAGTTCCCGGCCGCGGCGCCGGTGCTGCAGGCGCTGCAGGGCGGCGCCATCGACATCGGGGTGGCCGGCGATGCGCCAACCCTCAACGCGTTGGCCGCGACCTCGGACATCACCGTGGTGGCAGCCAACCGGTCGCCGAAGCAGGGCGGGCTGGCCGTCGTGGTCCCGAAGGACTCGCCGATCAGGACGGTGGCCGACCTGCGCGGGCACACCGTGTCGCCGACCACGCAGGGCAGCATCGGGCACTACCTGCTGCTTCAGGCGCTCGGCGAGGCCGGGCTCAGCGCGAACGACGTCAAGATCAGCTTCCTGCAGCCGGTGGACGCGGCGGCCGCGCTGCGCTCCGGGGCGATCGACGCCTGGTCGACGTGGGACCCGTACACCGCCGTCGCGCAGACCGAGCAGGGCGACCGGGTGCTGCGGGACGCATCCGGGTTGGCCTCCGGGCTCAGCTTCCTGGATGCGAACAACGACTCCCTGCGCAACGCCTCGACGGCGGCCGCGATGGCCGACTTCGTCCGTCGCTTCAACGGGGCGCTGCGCTGGGCGAAGGCCAACCCGGAGCAGAACACCCGCATCTACACCGAACTGACCAAGCGGTCCCCGTCGGTCGCCGCCCTGGTGGCGCAGCGCTCGGTCCGCGACGCCACCCCGCTCGACCCCACGGTGGTCGCCGAGCTGCAGGGGATCGCGGACAACTACCAGCGCTACGGCGTGCTGCGCAGCAAGATCGTGGTCGGCGAGCGCATTCGGGACCTCGGCGCCACCGGCTCCTGATGCCGAACCTCGAACCCGCCCCGAAACCAGTCAAGGGAGCACCTGATGGCCACCCCGACCGCGGCTGAGACCGCGAGCCCGGCCCCGGCCCGACCACGCCGGGCGGCGATCGCCGGTCTGGTCGGCACCACCATCGAGTGGTACGACTTCTACCTCTACGCCACCGCGGCCGCGCTGGTCTTCGGCCCGCTGTTCTTCACCTCGGTGGACCCCTCGGCCGGTGTGCTGGCCTCGTTCGCCACCTATGCCGCCGGGTTCGGTGCCCGCCCGGTGGGTGCCCTGGTCGCCGGGCACCTGGGGGACCGGGTCGGGCGGCGCTCGATGCTGGTGGCGTCGCTGCTGCTGATGGGGGTGGCGACGGCCGCGATCGGGATGCTGCCCACCTATCCGAGGGTCGGGTTGCTGGCACCGGTGCTGCTGGTCGTGCTGCGACTGCTGCAGGGCCTTGCCGTCGGCGCCGAGTGGGGCGGCGCGGTGCTCATGTCGGTCGAGCACTCCGCGAACCGCCGCCGCGGCCTGTTCGGCAGCTTCCCGCAGATCGGCTCGCCGGCCGGCATGCTGCTGGCGTCGGGCATCTTCGCGGTGGTGCGCGGGTCGATGGACAAGGCCACCTTCCTGGACTGGGGCTGGCGGGTGCCGTTCCTGCTCAGCCTGGTCCTGGTGGTCGTCGGGCTGGCGATCCGGCTCAGCCTGCAGGACGCGCCGGTGTACCGGGAGGCCCGCGAGCGCGACGGGGTGGCCCGCCGGCCGCTGCTCGAGGTGACCCGCACGCACCGGCGCAACCTGTGGCTGACCATCGGCATGCGGATGTCGCAGAACGCGCTGTACGTGCTGTGCACGACGTTCGCGCTGACCTACCTGACCCACGGCAGGTCGGCCGACCCCGGCGCCGGGCTCACCGCGGTGATCATCGCCTCGGCCATCGGGCTGGTCAGCACGCCGGCCTGGGCCGTGCTGTCCGACCGGATCGGCCGGCGCCCGGTCTACCTGTGGGGCGCGATCGGCAGCGCGGTCGCCAGTCTCGGCTTCTTCCTGTTGCTGGACACCGGGTCGACGGTGCTGATCGTGCTCGCCATGGTGATCACCGTGAACGTGTTCCACGACGCCATGTACGGGCCGCAGGCCGCCTGGTTCACCGAGCTGTTCCCGACCGGGGTGCGCTACAGCGGCGCGTCCATCGGCTACCAGTTCGGCTCGGTGCTCTCCGGCGGGACGGCGCCGCTGATCGCCGCCGCGCTGCTGATCGCCGGCGGTGGCCGGCCGTGGCTGATCTGGGCCTACTTCCTGGTGCTCTCCGCACTGACGATCGTCTCGACCCTGCTCGCGCCGGAGACGTTCCGCACCTCGATCACCGACCGGGATACCGCAGGGGAGAAGATCGCCGAGTGAGCCGGATCCTGCTGAACGCATTCGACATGGCCTGCGTCGGGCACCAGTCCGCCGGGCTGTGGCGCCACCCCGACGACCAGGGGCACCGCTACCGCGACCTGGACTACTGGACGGAGCTGGCCCAGCTGCTGGAGCGCGGCGGCTTCGATGCGCTGTTCCTGGCCGACGTGCTCGGCGTCTACGACGTGTACGGCGGCTCCCGGGACGCGGCGGTGCGCCAGGCCGCCCAGATACCGGTGAACGACCCGGTGCTGGCGGTGCCGGCGATGGCGGCGGTGACCGAGCGGCTGGGTTTCGGGGTCACCGTGTCGCTGGCCTACGAGCAGCCCTACGCACTCGCCCGCCGGCTGACCACCCTGGACCACCTGACCAAGGGCCGGGTGGCCTGGAACATCGTCACCTCCTACCTGGACAGCGCGGCGCGCAACCTCGGCCGGGGCGAACAGATCCCGCACGACGAGCGCTACGAGCTGGCCGAGGAGTACCTGCAGGTCTGCTACAAGCTGTGGGAGGGCTCCTGGGAGTCCGACGCGGTGCTGCGCGATGCCGTGCGCGGGGTGTTCACCGACCCGGCCAAGGTGCACGACATCGAGCACAAGGGCCGCTACTTCGACGTGCCCGGCCCGTTCCTGTGCGAGCCGTCGCCGCAGCGCACCCCGGTGCTGTTCCAGGCCGGTGCGTCACCGCGCGGCAGCCGGTTCGCCGGTACCCACGCCGAGGCGGTGTTCGTCAGCGGGCCGTCGCCGGCGGTGCTGCGCCGCTCGGTGGAGGCGGTCCGGGCCAGCGCCGAGGCGGCCGGCCGGGACCCGCGCGCGGTGAAGGTGTTCGCCATGCTGACCGCCATCGCCGGCGCCACCGACGCGGACGCGATCGCCAAGCGGGACTCCTACCTGGAGTACGCCAGCCACGAGGGCGCGATGGCGCTGTTCGGCGGCTGGACCGGGGTCGACCTCGCCGACGCCGACCCCGGCCAGCGGCTGGAGTACGTGGAGACCGACGCCACCCGCTCCGCGCTGGCCTCCTTCACCACCGCGGACCCGGACCGGGACTGGACCGTCGGCGAGGTCGGCCGGTTCATCGCGATCGGCGGCCGGGGCCCGGTGGTGGTGGGCTCCGGCGCGACGGTGGCCGACGAGCTGGAGCGCTGGGTCGACGAGTCCGGGGTGGACGGGTTCAACCTGGCCTACGCGGTCACCCCCGGCACGTTCGTCGACTTCGTCGAGCACGTGGTGCCGGAGCTGCGCAGCCGCGGCCGCGCGCAGACCGACTACGCCGCCCCGACCCTGCGGCAGAACCTGGGCACCGCGCCCGGCCCGCTGCTGGCCGACGACCACCCCGGCTCGCGCTACCGCCGCTGACCCCGTGAGCCCCTGGAACGCTCAGGTGGTGGAGCGCTCAGGTGGTGGAGCGCAGCACCATGTCGGCCTTGAGCCGCACCATGCTCGGTTCCTCGGAGCCGAGCAGCATGCCCAGCGCCCGGGCGGCGATCTCCTCCACCGGGTGCCGCAGCGCGCTGATCGGTGGGTCGACCAGTTCCAGCAGGTCGGTGCCGTCGTAGCCGGTGATGGCGATGTCGTCGGGCACCTGGACGCCGTGCTTGAGCAGGGTGCTGAGCAGCCCGACCGCGAGCACGTCCGCCGAGCACAGCGCGGCGTCCGGCAGGTCGCCCTCCTTGAGTAGCTGGGTGGCCGCGTCCCGGCCGGCCGAGGTGGAGAAGTGCGGGAGCAGGATCTCGCGGTCACCGGGTCTGGCCCTGGCCCGGAACGCGGCGAGCCGCTCGTCACCGGCCGAGGTCTCCTGCTCGGCCCCGACGAACACGATCCGCCGGCGCCCGGAGCCGCGCAGATAGTCGATCACGGTGCCGATACCGGCCTCGTTGTCCACCCCGACGAACCCGCAGCCGGCGCCGGTCGCCCAGCGGTCGATCTGAACCACCCGGGAGCGTTCCCCGGCCCGGCGGATCGCCGCGCCACTGCGGGACAGCGAGGTCGGCACCACGGCGAGGCCGTCGACGAAGGACTGGTGGAACGCCTCGATCCGGGTCGCCTCGACCTGCGGGTCGTCGCCGCAGTCGGCGAGCACCACACCGAGCCCGGAGCTCCTGGCCACCTGGGTGAACGCGTCGACCAGATGCACGAAGTACGGGTTGCGGATCGACGGCACCAGGATCCCGAAGTTGCCGGTGGTCTGGCGGCGCAGTGCGCGGGCCACCGGGTTGGCGCGGTAGCCGAGCTCCTCGCTCGCGGCGATCACCCGCTGGGCCAGGTCCGGGTCGACGTTGCGATCGGTGCCGGCGAGCACCCGGGACGCGGTCGACCGGGATACGCCGGCCGCCGTAGCTACGTCGTGCAGGGTGGCGCGACCGCCCATCCTTCAGACCTCCCCCGGGGGGCCGTACCTGGCGTAACGGCGTTCCCCCGGGCTGATCCTAAGGTAAGTCCAAGATCCGGTAATCGTTTTCCCCCGCTGGTGGAACTCCGACCTGTCCACCGCCTGGTCGCGTATTGGTGCTGGACGAGACCGCGCCAGGGTTCCTCGGGCTCTACATCGGCGCGCTGAGCGAGGAGCCGGTCCGCGCCGCGGTCGAGGGGGCGGACGTGGTGATCGGGCCTGCCTGCGGCTCGCCGACCTCAGCTCAGGCGGGTCCACCGCACGACTGGAGAAGCTGATCGACCTGCGGGACCGGCACGCGGTGCTCGCGGCAAGTCGTTCCCGATGGGGATGGCCGCCGCGCTGGGCGTGCTGCGCGAGTTGCTGACCGAGCGCGCGCCGCTGGCCGCCGCGGCGTCACGGCCGGAGCCGGCTCAGGCGTCCGAACCTGCGTCCGCACCGTCGGCCGGGCCGCTCATGCAGCTGAGCTTCTGGGCGCGGATGGCTCGCTTCGTCCAGCCCGGCGACATCATCGCCGCGACCAGGGCACCCCGTTCTACGGCGTCGCCACGCTGCCGCTGCCCAGTGGGGTGGACGTGGTGGCCCAGCCGCTGTGGGCCTCGATCGGGTACGCGCTGCCGGTTGGCCGCCATGTGGGTTTAACCGTACGGCGTTCGGGGTAA
>DASYLM010000382.1:0-2309 GCA_036009565.1 Pseudonocardia sp.
CCCGCACCTCGGTACCCGGGCCCACGGCACGGACCGCCCCGCCGAGAGGCCGGCCGTCCCAGTGATACCGACGCCCCGAGAGCCCTCCGAGCAGCTCCCGGCCGTGCGGCCGGCCGTCCAGCCGCCCGCCCCGGCCGCGCCCCCCGCGCTGGCCCCGCTGCTGGCCGCCGCCACCCAGCCGGACACCAAGCCGGTGCCGGCCCTCACCGCGCTGCCCCAGGCGCACCGGCCCGCCGCCACCGGCGCCCCGGGGGTAGTGCTCGCCGCCGCCCCACCGGCAGTCGAGAAGGCCGCCCCAGCGCCCGCCCGAGCCGCGCACGATCAGGCCCGGGCGCTCGCCCCAGCTGCCGCGGCTCCGGCTCCCGTCGCGGCGGCCCCGGCTCCGGCGGCAGCTCCGGTGGCAGCGGCACCGGCTCCCGGCACTCCGGCTGCCGGCACTTCGGCTCCCAGCGCTCCGGCTGCCGGCGCTCCGGCTGCCGGAGCTCCGGCTCCGGCGGAGCCCAGGCACGCGGCGCCCGCTCCGGCGGCGGCCCCGGCTCCCGGCGGACCGAAGCACGCCGCGCCCACTCCGGTGGCGGGTGCCGCTCCTGGCGCCGGGCACACCTACCTTGTGCGGCCCGGCGACACCCTGTCCGGGATCGCCACGGCGCAGCGGGTCCCCGGCGGCTGGCAGTCCATCTATGAGGCCAACCGGGGCGGCCTGCACAGTGCCAACCTGATCCGACCCGGGCAGCGGCTCAACCTGGGCTGACCCGGTCAGCGGCTCAACCTGGGCTGACCGGCCATATCTACTTGATCAGAGTAACCTGGGTCCGTTCTGAACATGACCAGAACCGGACCCAGGTTACTTTGATTTCGAACGAGACCACGTGATCGGTCGGAGGCGGCAGCACTGCGCCGAGCCCGCGCCGCCGCTCGATCCCGCGCGCACGTACCGCGCGCCGCACACCCGTACACACCGAGCGCACGCCACACACAGGTTCCAGCCTCTGTGCGAACACCAAGGGCTCTGTGCGAGCCACCGCCAGCCGAAGAGCCACCAAGGGCTCCGAGGCCCGGGGGCTCAGGAAGCTTCGCGGACCGCCCTGGCGACCTCGGTGGCCACCGACAGGTCGAACACGCTGGGCACGATGAACGACGGGTTCGGCTCGGCGACCACGGCGCCGATCGCCGCCGCCGCGGCGCGCAGCATCTTGTCGGTGATGGTCCGGGCCTGCGCATCGAGCAGACCGCGGAAGAAGCCGGGGAAGGCCAGCACGTTGTTGATCTGGTTCGGGTAGTCCGAGCGGCCGGTCGCCACCACGGCGGCGTGCCGCTGGGCGAGGGCCGGGTCGACCTCGGGGTCCGGGTTGGCCAGCGCGAACACGACCGAGTTCGACGCCATCGAGGCCAACTCGGTCTCGCCGAAGAGGTTCGGCGCGGACACCCCGATGAACACGTCGGCACCGACCATCGCGTCGGCCAGGGTGCCGGAGCGGCCGTCGCGGTTGGTGTGCTCGGCCATCCAGGTCAGGTTCGAATCGAACTCCAGACCGGCGCGGCCGGGATGCACGATGCCGTCCACATCGACCGCCAGTACGTCACCGGGGCCCTCCGGCAGCATCAGCCGGATGATCGCCGAGCCGGCCGCGCCGACCCCGCACACCACGATCCGGCAGTCCGCGAACGACTTGTCGACCACCCGCAGCGCATTGCGCAGCGCGCCGAGCACCACGATCGCGGTGCCGTGCTGGTCGTCGTGGAAGACCGGGATGTCCAGCATCTCGCGCAGCCGGGCCTCGATCTCGAAGCAGCGCGGCGCGGCGATGTCCTCGAGGTTGATCCCGCCGTACACCGGGGCGATCGCGCGCACCGTCTCGATGATCTGCTCGGTGTCCTGGGTGTCCAGGCAGACCGGCCAGGCGTCGACCCCGGCGAACCGCTTGAACAGCGCCGCCTTGCCCTCCATCACCGGCAGTGCGGCGGCCGCGCCGAGGTTGCCCAGCCCGAGCACCGCCGAGCCGTCGGTGACCACCGCGACCGTATTGCGCTTGATGGTCAACCGGCGGGCGTCCTCCGGGTTCGCCGCGATCGCCAGGCAGATCCGCGCCACCCCCGGGGTGTACGCGCGGGACAGGTCGTCCCGGGTGCGCAGGCTGACCTTCGGGGTGACCTCGATCTTGCCGCCGAGGTGCACGAGGAACGTCCGGTCGGAGACCTTGCGCACCTCGACGCCGGGCAGCGCGGCGAGGGCGTCGGTGATCTCCTGAGCATGACTTTCGCTCAGTGCGTTGCAGCTGATGTCGATCACGTTGTGGTCGTCGCCGGCG
>DASYLM010000383.1:0-10897 GCA_036009565.1 Pseudonocardia sp.
CGACACGGCGCCGGGCTGGCTGACCGGCGCTGGTTGGGCGACCGGGACCGGCTGGGCGACGGCGGCGGGCTGGCCGACCGTCGGAGCCGTGGTCCTCGGGTCGGTTACCGGCGGGTGCTCAGCGTGTTGAAAGCTGGCGGGCTGCGCGGGCCGGGCGTCATCGGACCGGGCGTCATCGGACCGGGCGTAATCGGGCTGGGCGTAGTCGGGCTGGGCGTACTCGGGCTGGGCGTACTCGGACCCGGCGGACTCGGGCTGGGCGTCATCGGGCTCGGCGTACCTGGACTCCCCGTAGGGCGACCGGGCGTACTGGGGCTCGGCGTGCGCGTCGGCGTACGGGGACTCGGCGTGAGTGGGCTGGCGGTGACCGGACTGGGCGGCGCGGGCGGGCTCGGCGGCCGGGTGCGCGGCGGCGGGCAGCGCGGTGTCGGCGCGGCCGTTCACCTGGGCGGCGGCCGGCCGGGCCGCCCGGGTCACCGTCGCGGTCCTGGCGGGCCCGGCGGTGGCCCGAGTGGCCGGCACAGCGGTGGCGGTGGGCGGGATGCCCGGCTCGGCGTGCTGCACGTTCTCCGGCCGGGACACCGCGTGGTCCATCGCGGTGATCTCCAGGACCACCGCGCGCCAGGTGCGGAACGTCTGCCAGGGCGCCAGGACGATCCGGATCATCCGGGGGTAGGGCACCGCGACCGGCGGCGGCAGCCCCCGCCGGCGCTGTACCTGGCGGCGCAGCTCGGCGAGCAGTACCTCGAAGGCCAGGTTCGCCGCGATCGGGACCGTCACGCCGAGCACCACGGTGACCATGTCGTGGTTGGCGCGCAGGTACGCCCAGACACCGTTGCTCGCCGACGAGGCGGCGACCGCGACCAACGTCGCCAGCCGGGCCGGGATCGCCGGCCGGGCATCGAGCGAGGCGGCCCAGGCCACGCCCGCCATCGACACCGCGAACCCGTCGATCACCAGCGGCAGCAGGTGCGGGAACGTGAAGCCCTTCGATGCGGCGAACGCGCTCTGCTCCTGGTATGACCAGACGCACCCGAGGATCCAGACCGAGCCGACGGCGATCAGTGCCGTCCGCATCGGCAGCGAGGCGCTGAACCTGCGCCAGCGCCGCTCAGCACGGCCCGGCGCACGGTTCCATGCGGCGTCGGGGTCCGGCATGGAGATCCCCCCATCTCCGCTACTGAAGACGATCAGTAGTCGGCCATCACTCTAGGGGGTGCCACCGATGCTCTCCACCCGACGGTGCCGTCCCCGCTCACGGACCTGCTCCGGACCTGTTCGCGAACACGCTCACGAACACGCTCACGAACACGCTCACGAACACTGTCGCAAGAACCGCCCCATTCGTTCCAATGCCTCTTCCAAAAGAGGGAGTGCGGTGGCGTACGAACAGCGGATATGTCCCTCCCCGGGGGCACCGAAGACGTTGCCGGGGACCACCGCGACGCCTTCCGCGTGCAGCAGGCGCTCGGCGAAGGTCTCCGAGTCCAGCCCGCTGGAGCGGATCGACGGGAACGCGTAGAACGCCCCGCCGGGCTCCGGGCAGTCCAGCCCGATCTCGCGCAGGCCCTTGACGAACACCCGGCGCCGGCGGTCGTAGTCGGCCACCATCTCGTCGACCTCGGCACCGGCGGAGGTGAGCGCCTCCACGGCGGCCAGCTGGGACACGTGCGGCGCGCACAGCATCGTGTACTGGTGCATCCGCAGTGCCAGCTCGGCGACCGGCCGCGGCGCGCACAGGTAGCCGACCCGCCAGCCGGTCATCGCGTGCGCCTTGGAGAACCCGCCGAGCAGCACGGTCCGCTCCTTCGCGCCGGGCAGCGAGGGCAGGCAGGTGTGCGCGCCGGTGTAGGTCAGCCGTTCGTAGATCTCGTCGGAGATCAGGTACAGGTCGTGCCGGACCGCGAGCTCGACCAGCGCGGCCAGGTCCTCCCGGGTCTGCACCGCGCCGGTCGGGTTGGCCGGCGAGCCGATCAGGATCGCCTTGGTGCGGTCGGTGACGGCGGCCTCGATGGCGTCGATCCGCAGCCGGAAGCCGTCCTCGGCGCTGGTCGGCACCGGGACCGGGTGCCCGCCGGCGAACGAGACACACGGCTGGTAGGCGACGTAGCAGGGCTCCGGGACGATCACCTCCTCGCCCGGTTCGAGCAGCACCCGCAGGGTCAGGTCCAGCCCCTCCGACACGCCCGCGGTGATCACACAGTCCCCGTCCGGGGCGTACTGGACCTGATAGCGGCCGGCCAGCTCGGCGCAGATCAGCTCGCGCAGCCGGAGCAGCCCGGCGTTGGAGGTGTAGGTGGTGGCGCCGTGTTCCAGGGCGTAGATGCCCGCTTCGCGGACCCGCCACGGCGTGACGAAGTCCGGCTCGCCGACGCCGAGCGAGATCACGTCCGCGCGCTGCGCGGCGATGTCGAAGAACCGCCGGATACCCGAGGGCGGGCAGGCGGAGATCACGCTGTTCAGCGGCTTCACGATCGGCCGCCGCTCACGGGACGACCGGCAGTCGGTGGTCGGCATCCGGCTCGATGAAGGCGTCGCCGTCGCGCTTGTAGGTCTTGAGCACGAAGTGGGTGGCGGTGGCGCGGATCCGGTCGATGGTGGACAGCTTCTGCGAGACGAACTCGCTGACGTCGCGCAGGCTGGTGCCGGTGACCGTGCAGCGCAGGTCCTGGCTGCCGGAGACGAGGTAGACCGACCGCACCTCGGGAAAGCGGGAGATCCGCGCGGCCACGTCGTCGAAGCCGACCCCGCGCGACGGCACCAGCGAGACGTCGATGAACGCGGTGATCGTCTCCGGCAGGTCGGTGGGGCCGGCGCTGTTGTAGCGGTCCCAGTCCACCACCGCCTTGTACCGGCGGATGATGCCGGCCGCCTCCCACGCACTGATCCGCTCCCGGACGGTCTCCTCCGGGATGTCGGTCATGGTGGCGATCCGCTCGGCGGTCGCGTGCCCGTCACGGGCCAGGATGTCCAGGATCTCGCGCACGGACCCGACCTTAACCGCGACCCGGATCGGCCCCGTTGCCGGTCAGTCGCTATTCCGGGCTCCCAGCCAGCGGCGGGTGAGCTCGTCGGCCTGGGCGAGTGGCATGGCGAGCACGCCCGGCGCCCCGGTGTCCTGCTCACCCCGGACGGTGGCGAGATAGTCGTTCATCTCCTTGACCGCCAGATCGGCCCGCGCGGCGGCACCGTCGGCGGCCGCGGCCGGCAGCGCACCGCTGAGCACGGCGGCGACCCAGGCCCCGGCCAGGTCGAGCAGCAGCGCGAACACCGCCCGGTCCAGCCGGGGCGGCGGCCCGCCGGGGCGGGTCCGGCTGCGGCGGTCGAGATAGGCGCGGGTCTCGGGGTGCTCGCGTACCTGGGCGGCGATCTGGACGGCCTGGGCGGCCCAGTCGGTGCGCAGCGCCGGGTCGAGGTCGCGGTCCAGCCCGACGGCCAGCCCGTGCAGGTAGCTGCGGTAGGCGACCCGCAGGCTGCTCCACCGGCCCTCCCGCTCGGCGGCCCGCTCCCGCTCCGGGGTGACCCGTTGCAGCAGGTCCAGCCCGCTCAGCACCTCGGCGGCGTCGTCGGACTCGATCAGGAACGCGGCGTAGTCGTGGTCGAGGTAGGTCCGCTCGCTCTCGTCGGCGATCAGCTGGTCGCGCAGCTCGCGGGCGACCTGCCACCAGCGGCGCATGTCGGCGGTCAGCCGGTCCGCGCTCGGCTCGGTCACCACACCTCGGCTGGCCGCCCGGCGCGCGTTGTTCAGGTCGAACAGCACGAGCTCGAGCTGCTCGACGAGGTCGGCCTGGCCGAACCCGGTGTGCGCCACCCGTTCGATCACCCGATCCACCGTCGCCGCCAGTTCCGGGTAGTAGGCCACCGCGTTGCCCAGCGTCGAGTCGTAGGGGAGCTGGTAGCCGAGGCCGAACACGACCAGCCGGTCGCGCAGCGGGTCGTCGGTGTCCAGCAGCTGGCGGGCGGCGTCGACCAGCATGGCGCAGCGCTGCACGCACTCGGTGCGGTCGCGGCGGCGGCCGAGCGCGGTCATCCCGCCGATCCAGCCGGCCGCCCGGATCGCGTAGTAGTGCGCGAGCAGCACCGCGCGACGCCGCAGCAGGCTCTCCTCGACCCAGTCGGCGGGATCCAGGCGGGGCAGCGCCATCACGCGTTCGTCGTCGGCCGGCTCGTCGGGGCGGCTCAGCTCGAGTCGGTCGGCCGTCACGGCGAGCAGGACCTCGATCTGCCGCTGGCGGGGTACCACGACCTCGGCGCAGGGGTTGCGGCCGGCCGGGCGGCGCACCCACAGCCGGCAGCGCGGCGCGCCCGGTGTGCTGCCGGCGAGCTGGGACTCGCTGCTGTCCCGCAGCCGGACCAGCAGGCGCATCCGCGCCTCGGCGTCGCCGGTGCTGGTGTTCAGGCCGTCCTGCTCGAAGCGGGACAGCGGCAGCGGGCGCAGGTACGGCTTCTGGTCCGGGTCGGCGGGCACCGGCTGGCCGAGCGAGTCGAACAGCGTGCCGCGCGCGACCAGTGCGTCCCACAGCTGGTAGACCACGGCGAGGTCCCTCGGGGAGTCCCACTGCTCGTCCTTCGGCCAGCCGAGCTCGACCCTGGCCACCTCGCGCGGCCCGTCCTCGTCGGACTGGACCATCGAGGTGGGCAGCATCAGGGCGCGCTGGATGATGCCGGCCTGGACACCGTTGAGTATCAGCACCGGCTGGGCCTGGAAGACCTCCTGCAGCAGGCACTGCGCGACCGCGACCAGCAGCAACTGGTCGTCGAGCCCGGCGAGCAGGTGCTCCATCGCGGTCAGCACCGCATCGGCGACCGGCTCGAGGACCCGGTTGGCGCCGGTCAGCACCAGGGCCGCCTTGGTGTCCGGGCCGTAGTTCGCCAGCGCGACGTTCGGGATCGGCAGGTACGCCACCTTCGACCCGTTGACCGCGACGAAACGCCGCCCGTCCCGGGTGAATGCCCCGCTGTCGCTGATCAGCGGGTCATCGGACTTGGCGCGCACCGGCGCGCCCAGGGTGAGCTCGGTCATCGTCAGCTGCCGGTAGTCCGACAGCCAGGCGCGCCCCCCGCCGGCGTCCTCGGAGCTCTCCGGATCCCCGGCGATGCCACTCAGCGCGGCGATCTTGCGCGCGATCCGCAGCTCCATCAGGCCGCGCGAGCCCATCTTCGCGGGTGGCATCTGGGCGGCGAGGTGCATGGGGCGGCCCTTCCTGGCGGCTCCGGCGAGTGTGCCCGCCGACCCGGTCCATACGCAAGCTTCTGGCGATACGACGTGTACCGGTTGAATGTAGTCAACTTTTCAGTGGTTTTCACCTGTTAGGCAGATTTCAACCAGACAGGAGGATGGGACCATTCAGATGCCCAAAGCGCACCTCCAAGAAGGAGGCCTCCCATGTGGACCCACTGGATGATCTTCGCGTACGGCTTCCTGGTCTTCGCCGCCTTCCTGGCCGGTCGATCGGCGGACGCGGCCCGGGAGCGGACTCTGCGCAAGCGCACCGCCGAGGAGGTGCGCCGGCTGACCGAGGAGCGCAGGCTGCTCGCCGTCGAGCGCGAGCGGTACCGGGTGGAGGTGCTGGACCGGCGGCGCGCGCGTTCCGGGCGAAACGGCGACGACGACCAGCCGCCCGGCGGGGCCCCGCCGATGGCGGCCTAGGAGTTTGTGCCGGCACCCGCCGGCGCGCGAAGTGGCCGGTCAGGGCATGCCCTGGCCGGCCGCTGGCGTAGCGTCGGGGCCGTGAGTGGTCCGACGAACGACGGTCTGTTCGACATCGATATCGACGGTGCCGGGTCCGGTGCCGGGTCAGGGTCGAGGCCCGGGTCCGAGCCGTCGGCCACCGCCCCGCTGGCCGTCCGGATGCGCCCCCGCGAGCTCTCCGAGGTGGTCGGGCAGGGACACCTGCTGACCGAGGGTGCGCCGCTGCGCAGGCTGGTCGAGGGCGCCGCACCGGCATCGGTGCTGCTCTACGGGCCACCGGGGACCGGCAAGACCACCATCGCGCGGCTGATGGCCGGGCGCGGTGAGCGGCATTTCGTCGCGCTGTCGGCGCTCTCCTCCGGGGTCAAGGAGCTGCGCGCGGTGATCGACGACGCCCGCCGCCGCCTGGACCGTACCGAGCAGACCACGGTGCTGTTCATCGACGAGGTGCACCGGTTCTCCAAGACCCAGCAGGATGCGCTGCTCGGCGCCGTGGAGGACCGGCTGGTGCTGCTGGTCGGGGCGACGACGGAGAACCCGTCGTTCTCCGTGGTCACCCCGCTGCTGTCCCGCTCCCTGGTGCTGAAGCTGGAGTCGCTGACCGACGCGGACATCGGCGTGGTGCTGGACCGCGCGGTGACCGACCCGCGCGGGCTCGGCGGCCGGGTGGGGGTGACCGCCGAGGCCCGCGAGCAGCTCGTCCGGCTGTCCGCCGGCGACGCCCGCCGCGCGCTGACCGTGCTGGAGGCTGCCGCCGACGCCGCCACCGCGCTGGTCGCAGACGGGGCCGAGCCGGTGATCGACGCCGCGATCGTGCGCACCGTGGTCGAGGAGGCCTCGGTGCGCTACGACCGGGACGGCGACCAGCACTACGACGTGATCAGCGCGTTCATCAAGTCGATCCGGGGCTCCGACGTCGACTCCGCGCTGCACTACCTGGCCCGCATGATCGTGGCCGGCGAGGACCCCCGGTTCATCGCGCGGCGGCTGATGGTGCACGCCAGTGAGGACATCGGGATGGCCGACCCGACAGCGCTGCCGGTCGCGGTGGCGGCCGCCCAGACCGTCCAGCTGGTCGGCATGCCGGAGGCGCGGCTGGCCCTCGCGCAGGCCACCGTGCACCTGGCGACCGCGCCCAAGTCCAACGCGGTGATCATGGCGGTGGACGCGGCCATCGCCGACGTGCGGGGCGGCGCGGTCGGCGCGGTGCCGCCGCACCTGCGCGACGGCCACTACGCCGGTGCCGCCCGCCTCGGCAACGCGATCGGCTACCGCTACCCGCACGGCGTCCCGGAGGGTGTGCTCACCCAGCAGTACCCGCCGGACGAGCTGGTCGGCAAGGACTACTACCAGCCGGCCGGCCGAGGCGCCGAGCGCGCACTGGCCGAGCGCGTCCCCAAGCTCCGCCGGGTCATCCGGGGCGAGTAGCGCCCGCCGGGTTCGCCCGCGGTTCCCCGCCCGCACAGAGCGGGTGCCGGCCGCACAGTTTCCCGCCCGCACAGAGCGGGTGCAGGTCGCACAGGGGTTGTACGGGCTGTGCGGGCCGCGGCAGGTCTGTGCGGGCCGGGGGTTGGGGCGGAGGTGGCGGGGCGAGCGATGGCCCCGAGGGTCAGCGGGCCTCGTCCTGGGCGAGCTGGGCGAGCCGCCCCAGTGAGGTGGTGATCAACTCGCGCTGGCCGGCCAGCCGGTGCGCCTCCCGCTCGGGCAGCGCGACCGTGACCTGGATGAGGGTGCCGTCGCCGTCCGGGGTGAGCTGCCAGCTGAACTCCAGGTCGGAGATCTGGCAGGAGATCGTCACCCGGCCCTCGGCGCGGCTGCCGCGCAACCGCTGCGGCATCGGGAAGTCCGGGTAGCCGGTCGGCCACAGCACATACTCGTCGGGCTCGGTGGCGGGGGACTGCACCGTCTCCACGCCCGCCCACCAGTCGGGGAACCTGCTCGGGTCGTGGAGCAGCTTCCAGACCTCCTCCACCGGGGCCCGCGACCGCCCGCTCAGCTCGAAGCCGGGCATCAGCCCACCTCGCCGGGAATGCCGGCGCGCGCCTTGCCGCCGGGTTCGTCGAGGTCCGCGAGCTCGGCGCGCACCCTGGCCAGCTCCCGCTCCGGCTCGACCAGCCCGACCACCGGCGGCCGGCCCAGGTCGACCAGGTTCGCCAGGTGCGAGTCGCCGAGCCGGGGTGGGCGCAGTCGCCGCCAGCCGGCCGCCGCCTCGCGCAGCCGGGCCCTGGCCACCGTGCTGTCGCCGCGGCCGCGCGCGATGAGGCCCTGCACCCGGGCCGCGCGGGGCACCAGCGCCCAGGCCTGGTCGCCGGGCCCGACCGGCTCGCAGACCGCGGCGCGCAGCTCCAGCTCGGCCCGTCCCGGATCTCCGGCGGCGGCCAGCGCCTCCGCCCTCGCCAGTCGCGCGGCGGGTCGGCTGAGCTCGGCGCCGGCGTCCAGCGCGTCCCCGAGCAGCCCCGCCGCCTCGCCGAACCGGCCGGCCGCCAGCGCGACCAGGCCGGCGTCGTACCAGGTCAACGCCTCCAGTGGGGCGGAGTCCAGCCGCCGGGCCAGCTCCAGTTGACCCCGCACGCACGCGGTGGCCTCGTCGTGGCGACCCAGCCGGGACAGCAGATGGGTGCGCGCGGCGAGACAGCGCACGGTGAGCATCGCGATGCCGTCGACGGCGGCGATCGCGCGGTCCGCCATGGTCAGCGCGGCCGCCAGGTCGCCACCGGCGGCCAGCACGCAGGCGGCGTTCACCCAGGCCCCGTACGCCAGGTCGGGTCGGTGCGCCCGTGCGGCGGCCGTCCCGGCGCGCTCCGCCACCGACGCACACTCGTCGAACCGGCCGAGCCTGATCAGCGCGTGCAGCCGGACCCCTTCCAGGTCGGCGGTCGTGCTGGCATCCGGTTGGGGGAGCAGCCGGGCCACCTCGTCGAGCAGCCCGTCGACCACCGCGGGGTCGCCGGCCACCGCCTCGCCCCAGGCCACCCCGAGCAGCGCCTCGGCCCGCACCGCGGCGTCCGGCACGGCCGGCATCAGCTCCAGCGCGGTGCGGTAGGCGACCAGCGAACCGGCCGGGTGGCACATCACCCCGCGCAGCAGCCGCCCGCGACGACACCAGGCGCCGGGTGTCTCGGCCGGGGTCAGCAGCCCGAGCGCGGTCTGCCAGGCCCGCTCGTAGTCGGGCACCCGGCCCAGCCAGGCGTGCACCTCGCCCAGCTCGAGCCAGGGTCCGGCGGCCGCCGGGGCGCAGCGCGTCGCCTCGGCCCAGAACGCGGCCGCCTCGGGCAGTGCGCCCACCGAGCGGGCGTGCCCGGCGGCGCGGCACCAGCGGGGCGCGGCGAGGTCGTCCCGGTCCGCCCGCCCCAGCAGCCGCGCCACCTCGACGTGTCGGGGTTCGGCACCCGGGGTCGCATCGGCGCCCAGCGCGGTCTCCGCCGCCGCCTCCACCGCGAACGCCAGCCGCAGGTAGACGGCGGTCGGGTCGGCGAGGTCGGCACGGGCCGCCTCGGCCAGCAGCGCGTGCCGGAACCGCAGGGCACCACCGCGGCGGCGCAGCAGCCCGCTGTCCAGCGCCCGGTGCTCGGCCGTCGCCCGGTCGGTGAGGCCGAGCGCGGCGATCTCGCCGGGGCGCAGCTCCCGCCCGGCCACCGCGACCGCCTCGGCCAGCTCGCGGGCCGCCGGTGGCAGGCCGCGCAGGCTGGCCCGCACCCCGGCGCGCAGGCTGGGCGGCAGCTCGTCCCGACCGGCCGCGAGCGCCCGCGCGCTCTCCACCGCGAGCAGCGGGTTGCCGTCCGCCGCGTCCACCACCCGCTGGACGTCCCGCTCGGGCAGCGCACCGGCCCGACTGCGCACGATCGCGACGACCTCGCGCTCGCCGAGCGGGCGCAGCTCCAGCTCGGTGACCGGCACCGCCGAGCCGATGAGCTCCGCGACGACCGCGTCCGCCTCCGGGCGTTCCGGGCGGTCGCGGCGGGTCAGCACGAACAGCACCGGCAACCGCGCCAGCCGCCGGCTGAGGTGCGCGCACAGGGCCATGCTGGCGCGGTCGGCGCGGTGGACGTCCTCGGCGACCAGCAACAGTGGGCGGTCCTCGGCGGCCCACTCCACCAGCCGCAGCACCCCGTCGAAGATGCGGACCCGCTCCAGCTCGGGGGCCGCGACCGGCGTCGGCGGTCCGGGTTGGCCGAGTAGGGCCGCCAGCTCCGGCGCCAACCGGCCCAGCTCACGCGGCCACACCGCGCGAGCCGGTGGCGGCGGCACCGCGTGCGCCAGCTCGCGGGCCAGCTCCAGCCACACCGCGAGCGGTGCCTCGCCGCCGATGTCGATGCCGGCGCCGACCGCGACCCTGCCGCCGGCATTGTCGGCGCGCCGGGCCAGCTCGGTGACCAGCCGGGTCTTGCCGATGCCCGCCTCGCCGGTGATCAGCGCGACCTGACCCGCCCCGGTCCGCGCCGACGACCACGCGGCGGTGAGCGCCGCGAGCTCGCCGGCGCGGCCGAACAGTGGCCCCCGGGGTGGTTCGGCGTGCGCGTGCGCGGTGACCTCGGCCGGTCCGGCGTGCAACCGGGCCAGCGCCGCCCGGGTCGCCGGGCCGGGCGTCACCCCCAGCTCGGCACTCAACCGCGCGGTGAACTCCTGACCGGCCAGCACCGCACCGGCCCGGTCACCGGCCGCCGCCAGCCGGCGTAGCAACGCGCGGTGTGCCGGCTCGTCCAGCGGGGTGGCGGCGCAGCGGCGGCGGGACCAGCGGACCGCGCGGGCCGGGTCGGCGGCGGCGTCGGCGCCCTCGGCCAGCCGGTCCAGCAGCTCGACCTGCCGGTCGCGGTGCGCGGCACGTGCCTCGGCGGCCCACGCGTCGTCCAGCCCGGACAGCACGTCCGAGGTGGTCAGCGCTTCGGCGGCGGCCGCGTCGGTGTGGCAGGCGCCGGACAGCTCGGCGAGATCGGTGTGTACCAGCTCGGTGCTCAGGCGCACCGAACCTCGCGACGCGACCACCGCGTCGCCGCCGAGCGCCCGACGCAGCGACCAGAGCGCGGTGCGCAGGTTGGCCCGCGCGTTGTCCCGCCCGGTGTCCGGCCACAGCGTCGCGGCGACCGTGTCCCGGTTGCCGGCGTCGGGCCGCAGCGCCAGGTAGGCGAGCACCCGCGCGGCCGAAGCGGGCAGCGGCACCTGGGCGCCGTCCCGCTCCACGCGCAGCTCTCCGAGCAGGCGCACCCG
>DASYLM010000384.1:0-5237 GCA_036009565.1 Pseudonocardia sp.
AGAACTGCCTGGTGACCCATCCCGCCGTGCTGGAGGCCTCGGTGATCGGCATGCCGGACGAACGCTGGGGTGAGGTGGTGGTGGCGGTGGTGCGGCTGCGTTCGCCGCTGCCGGACGCGGCCACCGAGCTGATCGAGCACGCCAGCGCCGGCCTGGCGAAGTTCAAGGTCCCGTCCCGGGTCGTGGTCGTCGACGAGCTCCCGATGACGCCGTCCGGCAAGGTGCAGAAGTTCCGGCTGCGCGAGTCCCTGCTGGCGCCGGAGTAGCGGACCGCGGCGGGAGTAGTGGCCGTGGTCGGTGCGCGGTCTAGTGCACCGTCTGCTGGGATCGAAACCTCCCGCCGCCGGGGTCGCCACCACTTGACCCGATCGGGTTACTCCCGTAGGAAGCAGGAAGCATCCTATAGGAAACGAGATCCTGGAGCCCATGATGAACACGACGCGCGCGGTACGGGTAGGCCTGTCCGCACTGGGCATCGCGGCCCTCGTCGTCACCGCCGGCTGCAGCACCCGTGGCTCCGGCGGTGGGACCGGCGGGTCGGGCGGTTCCGGTGCCGCGGCCCCGGCGGTCACCTCAGCCGCCC
This sequence comes from Pseudonocardia sp., assembly GCA_036009565.1. Lineage (GTDB taxonomy): Bacteria > Actinomycetota > Actinomycetes > Mycobacteriales > Pseudonocardiaceae > Pseudonocardia. Next base: position 584 of record DASYLM010000384.1, read on the forward strand.
AGGTCAAGGTGGCACTGGTGCCGGGCGGGGCGCACCCCTACTTCCAGCCCTGGAAGACGGCCGGCGAGCAGGCCAAGACCGACCTCGGGCTGGGCGGAATGACGTTCGACGAGACCGGCCAGTGGGACCAGGCCAAGCAGAACGCGGCAACCAACTCGCTCGCCGCCCAGGGGTACAACGCCATGGGCATCTTCGGGGTCTCGCCCACCGACATCAACAGCACCTTCTCGGACCTCAAGAGCAAGGGGATCACCGTCGCGTCGCTGGGTTCCTGCCCGGCCGGCGAAGCGGACCAGGCCTCGTTCTGTCTGTCCACCGACGTGCAGCAGGCGGCCGAGAAGGCCACCCAGGCCGCCATCGACGCGATGGGCGGGCAGGGCGTGCTGGTGCACCTGACCGGCAACAACGTCGACTCCAACACCCAGCGGCGGATCGCCGGGGTGAAGAAGGTCATCGACGCCACCGGCGGCAAGGTGCGGCTGCTCACCACCGTCACCGATATCGACACCGACCTGCAGACCGCGCAGAAGGCCGTCTCCGACCTGCTCTCCGCGCAGGGCGGGCAGATCAACGGGATCGTCAGCACGGCCTACAACCCGGCCGTCGCCGCCGCTGCCGCCGTGAAGGCCAGCAAGCTGCCGATCAAGGACGTGGCGATCGACGACGACCCGACCATCCTGGCCGGCATCCGGGACGGCTCCGTCGCGGCCACCGTGGCGCAGAACCCGGTCGGCCAGGCCTACGTGGGCACCTGGGCGCTGACCAAGCTGGTCACCGGCCAGTGCACGGTGGCCGACCCTGGCGTTTCGATCGACTCCGGCTCGTTCGTCGTCGACTCGAAGAACGTGGCCACCTACGACACCCAGCGGCAGGACAAGACGAAGGCGCTGCTCGAGCAGTTCCAGAACACCGTGCTGCGCTGCAAGGCGCAGTAGGCGACAGCCCGGTAGGAGCGGTTAGAGACGACGTAGTCAATGACGGAGGGTGGCGTGACCCTGCTGGCAGATCCGGACTCCGAGACGCAACGGCGCCCGCCGGCCGCCCGGCGGGGTCGGTGGGTGCTGCGCGCGCTCACCGGCCAGCGCGCCGGGCTCGCCGTGGTTGTCGTGGTCCTGGTCATTGTGTTCGGGACGCTGCGCCCGGCGTTCTACGACTCCCGGCTGGTGGTCTTCCCGCTGCTGCGCGACATCGCCACGCTCACCGTGGTCGGGCTCGCGCAGCTCGCGGTGCTGTCCATCGGGCACCTCAACCTGGCGGTGGGCCGGATGGCCGCGTTCGGCGCGCTGGTCTCCGGGTTCTCCTACCAGGTGCTGGGGCTGAGCCTGGTCCTCGGCCTGCTGTTGGGACTGCTGGCCGGGGCGGCGGTCGGCGCGCTCGCCGGGCTGATCATCACCAGTACCGGGGTGAACTCGTTCGTGGTCACCCTGGGGCTGGACTTCGCGCTGCTCGGGCTGGTCACCCTGGTGTACGGCCAGTTCACCACGCTGGCGGCGTTCACCGTGAAGCCGCCGGGCATGGAGGAGCTGCGGTCGTTCTCGCTGGCCGACCTGTGCGCCGGCGACCTGTGCGGCTCGCCGGCGGTGCCGCAGCTGCTGCTACTCACCGTGGTGGCGATGGCCGGCGTGGGGTACCTGTTCGCCCGGGCCCGCACCGGCCGGGAGATGCTGCTGACCGGCTCCAACGCCACCGCGGCGGAGCTGTCCGGGATCCCGACCAAGCGCAGGGTGATCGGGGCGCACACGCTGTCCGGGCTGCTCTCCGGGCTCGCCGGCTTCATGCTCGCGGTGACCGCCGGGTCGTTCACCGCCGGCATCGGCTCGGCGTTCCTCATCCCGTCGTTCCTCGGGCCGGTACTCGGCGGTACCGCACTGACCGGCGGGGCGGTGTCGGTGATCGGCACGTTCATGGGCATCTCGCTCACCCAGGTCATCCAGCAGGGGCTCACCATGCTCGGCGTCGGGTTGGAGAGCCTGAACATCTACCTGGGGCTGATCCTGCTGGTCGCGCTGTCCACCGTCCGTATCCGCCAGCTGTTCGCCCGCCGGAGGTCGTCATGACCGACACCGCTGCCACGCCGCGGGTGCGGCGGATCACCCCGGCCCGCCTGCGGTCCACCGAGGCCACCCTGCTGGCGGTCGTCGCGGTCGGCTTCGCCGCGCTCGCGGTGACCTCCGGCGGCGACCTGCTGCGCGGGCCGGCGATCCGCACCGTGCTCACCTATGTGGCCGTGCCGGTGCTCATCGGGCTGGCCCAGATGGTGGTGCTCGCCGTCGGGCAGATGAACCTGTCGGTCGGCGCGCTGGGCGGGTTCACCGCCGTACTGATGGGCTCCATGATGGGCGACGCCGGCTGGCCGGCGTGGCTGGCGGTGCTCGCCGGGATCGCGCTGGCCACCGCGATCGGCGCGGTCAACGGGCTGCTGGTGGTGTTCACCCGGATCAACGGCTTCGTGGTCACCCTGGCCACCATGACGGTGCTGATCGGGCTGCAGTACCGGGTGGTCGGCACCCGCACGATCGCCAACTACTCGCCGGGGCTGAAGGCGCTGGGTGCCGCCTCGGTGGCCTACGTACCGGTGATCCTGCTGGTGGCGGTCGTTGTGGCGGTGGCCGTCGCGGTGTTCGTCCGCCGGTCCGTACCCGGTCGGTGGCTGCTCGCGAGCGGCGGCAACCCGCTGGCCGCGCGGCTGTCCGGCATCTCCAACGACCGGATCCTGGTACTCGCGCACACCCTGTCCGGGCTGATCATCGGTATCGCGGCCATGGTCACCGTGGCCTCCGCGCCGGGCGTCAACTCCAGCATCGGCGGGGACTGGCTGCTGCCCAGCTTCGCCGCCCCGATCATCGGTGGGGTGGCGCTGACCGGCGGTTCGGTCGCCGTGCTCGGCACCGTGCTGGCCGCGTTCGTGGTCCGGCTGGTGGACGTGGCCAGGGCCCAGTTCTCGCTGGACCCGAGCTGGGTCAGCCTGGTCGTCGGCGTTGTGGTCCTCGGCACCGTGGTATTGACCCAGCGGAGGAGCCGGCGTGGCTGATCCCCTGTTCGTCGCGGAGAACCTGGTCAAGATCTTCCCGGGGGTGCGTGCACTGGACAAGGCCACCCTGCGGCTGCACGCCGGCACCGTGCACGCACTGCTCGGTGAGAACGGCGCCGGCAAGTCCACCCTGATCAAGATCCTGACCGGCGTGCACCGGGCGGACTCCGGGCGGATGGTGCTGGACGGCCGGGAGATCGCGCCGTCCTCGCCGCGCGACGCCGCCCGCGCCGGCATCGGCGTGGTGCACCAGGAACGCAACCTGGTGCCCGGGTTCAGCATCGGGGAGAACATCGTGCTGCAGGGCATTCCGGCCCGCCGCGGCCTGGTGGACCGGGCGGCGGTCCGCGCCGAGGCCCGCCGTTGCCTCGAGCAGCTGGACCTTGACCTGGACCCGGACACGCCGACCGCCGGACTGTCCGTGGCCCAGCTGCAGCTGGTCGAGGTGGCCAAGGCACTGCACACCAACAGCCAGGTGCTGCTGCTCGACGAACCCACCACGGCGAGCACGCCCAACGAGGTGGAGCGGCTGTTCACCGTGGTGCGCCGGCTGCGCGACGCCGGCACCGCGGTGGTGTTCGTCAGCCACAAGCTGGAAGAGGTGTTCGAGCTGTGCGACACCGTGACGGTGCTGCGCGACGGCGCCTCGGTGCTGGAGGCCGCGCCGCTGGCCGGGACGAACCGGGACGAGCTGGTGGACCGGATGGTCGGCCGGTCGCACCTGGCGGAGCCGCTGCCCGCTCGTCCCACGCCGGCGGCCGAGCCGGTGCTGGAGCTGGTCGAGGTGGCCACCGACGCCGGCCACCGGAACGTCAGCCTCTCGGTGCGGCCCGGGGAGATCGTCGGGCTGTACGGGCTGGTCGGGGCCGGGCGCAGTGAGCTGGCCAAGGCGCTGCTCGGGCTGTCCAAGGTGACGGCGGGGGAGGTTCGGGTGCGCGGGCGGGCGGTGCGCATCCGGGATGTCCGGGACGCGCTGCGTACCCACCGGATCGGCTACGTACCGGAGGACCGCAAGGCCGAGGGGCTGTTCCTGGACCAACCGGTCACCCGCAACATCGCGGTCACCGTGTGGGACCGGATCGCCTCCCGGTTCACCGGGGTGTCCCAGCGCCGCGAGGAGGGGCTGGCGGCGAGCTATGTCGAGCAGCTGGGTATCCGGCTGGCGTCCTCCGAGCAGCTGGTCGGCGAGCTGTCCGGGGGAAACCAGCAGAAGGTCAGCCTGGCGAAGTGGCTCGCCGCGCGCACCGAGATCCTGATCATCGACGAGCCCACCGTGGGGATCGACGTGCGCACCAAGGCCGCGTTCCACGAGCTCATCGGCGAGCTGGCGGTGGCCGGGCTGGCGGTGCTGCTGATCACCAGTGACCTCCCCGAGATGGTCGCGCTGGCCGACCGGGTGGTGGTGATGCGCGCCTTTCGGGTGCAGGGCGAGGTGGCCAACGACGCGCACGAGTACGACCCCACCAGCCGCGCGGTCATGTCACTGATCCACGCGTGAGGTCGGTCGACATGTCAGTCGGTGCCTCAGTCGGTGTCTCAGTCGGTATGGAAGACCTCTTCGAGCGGTGCCCACCACTCGCCCTCGGCCGCGCTGGGCACCGCCTGCTGGCACGGGTCGGTGAG
>DASYLM010000385.1:0-2668 GCA_036009565.1 Pseudonocardia sp.
GGCCGGTGCGCCGCCAGTCCGAGGCTTTGTTCAACAGCGTGTAACTGCTGATCACGGGCCGACGGCGGCCGCCTGGGTAGGCGCCGATCGTCAGGTAGCCGCCGCCGGTCGGTCGCCCGCGCGGGATGCGGATCTTGCCGAAGTGGGTCTGGCCGCCCTCGAAGAGCACCGTGTCGTACACGCCGATGCCACCGTTGGCGAGCTGGGCGTTGACGTGGGTGATGCTCTGCCAGGCGGCGGTCCGGCTCCGGCCCGAGGCGCGGTCGTCGCCGGTCGGTGAGACGTAGAAGAACGTCCCGGTGGGCGCGGGCGCCTCGGCGGACGCGAGTTCGGGTGCCGAGGCTCCGGTGGCACCGCAGCCGGCGAGCGCGGGCGCGGGTGCCAGGGCGAGGAGCTTGAGTAGGTGACGGCGGTGCATGTGGCGCCCGGTCAGCCCGCGGACCGGGCTCGGGCGCTACCGGTGGTCGCCGAGCGAAGTGTCACCGGCAGCTCCCCCTTCACGCCGCACCCCGTTGCGCGCCCGAGCCTATCGACGGGCTTGCGCCGGGAGGGGCAACTGAGCGCCCCATCACGGGTCAAGATAGGAAATACTGCCGTGTGCCTTTTTGGGCAGGGGCCCTGCTGGTGGTGCTGGGGTGGTCGATCGTGGCCGTGCTGGTCGGCCTCGGGCTGGGCGCGGTGATCCGGCGCAGGGACCGTCAGCGGGTGCGGGATGTGCCGCCGGCAGACAATTCGGTGCCGCCGGCCGAGCCGAGCTCGGAGAACTAGATGATTGCCCATACAGTCTCTAGGCCGCAGCGTCAATGTAGGCCATTCGATGGTTCCGCTTCGGAATACTTGCATTCGCTGACTGAGCGTGTTCGTTTGGACCATCCTCACCCGAGTGTTGAACCTTACAGCCACTCGTTTGGATCCATTCTTGATTGATCGACGCCTTCGTTGCTACTCTCGGGCTAGCGAAGCTACACCCGAAAGGGGTAACTGGCTGGGTCGGCTCGGGGGAGTCGTGGGCGCTCGACCGAATGGTCGCTGCGGTTTGGGCGCGAGGGGACACGGGGGAAGTTGCTCATGCGCTCGCTGCCGCACAATGCTGCCGAATTGCTGGTCCAAGGAGCCGCGCCGCGCGGGTTGGCTCCACAGATAGCTCGAGAGATCGCCGTCGTCGGTGCCGCCATAGCCGTGGTTGTCGTGATGAGTCGACTCACCGCGGTGCTGCAGGCCGTCTCGGTGGGCCACGTGGCTCTTCTGCTCTCGGTGACCGCGTGCGCGTTCGCCGCCATGGCGGCGATCCTGGCCGCGCTGGCCGGGCGTCTGACGTCCGATCACCGGCTGACCTGGCTGAGCTCGACGCTCATCTTCTACAGCGTGGTGGACGTGCCGGCAACCACCACCAGTTGGCTGGTCGCGCCGGTCAGTCCGGTGGGCAGCGCGGCCCGGATGGCCGCCTGCGCGGTGGCCGTCGGCCTGTTGTGCGCCTCGGTGTGGCCACCGACGAGGCTGTGGCCGAGCCTGCGTTGGCTCGGCGCGGTGATCGGCCTGGTGCTGACCCTGGGAGCCGCCGGGGTCGCCCAGTGCGCACCCTCGGTGGCGGCCGCGGTGACCACCTTCCTGCCGCTGCGCGTCGGACTGTCGATGCTCGGCGTCGTTGCCGGCGTCTGGCTGGCCGTCCTCGGCTGGCGGCGGCACGGCACCGCCCTGGCCCGGGCCGGCCTCGGCTTCGCGGTGATTGCCATCGCGCACGCCACCCGGCTGGCCACGGACAGCGGTTTGTACACCGACTCGAAGCTGACGTTCGCCGGTATCCGACTGCTCGGCGTGGTGCTGGTGCTGATCGGGCTGAGCCAGCTCACCTACGTCATGCTGCGCGTGGTGGACGACCGCCACAACGACCACCAGGAGCAGCTGCGGCTCGCCCAGCTGAACCTGGACCGGTTCGCCGAGCGGGACCACGAGCTGCGCAACGGGCTGGCCGGGTTGGCCGGCGCCACCAATGCGCTGGTCGGGTCCCCGGTGGGGGAGAAGGACGCGCTGCGGACCGCGGTGGCTTCCGAGTTGGCCCGGCTGGATGCGCTGCTGGGCAACCCCGGTCGGGAGGCCGAGCGGGTCGCGGCGTACCGGATCCGCGAGGTGCTGCGCGACGTCGTCCTGCTCTGGCGGACCACCGGGATGGAGATTCGGTTGGACGTCGAACCCGGACTGCGGGTGGAGGGCGTGCCGGACACCCTTTCCCAGGTGGTGACCAACGTGGTGGCCAACTGCGCCCGGCACGCGACCGGCAGCCCGGTACGGGTGCAGGCCTTCCGCCGCGGGGCCTGGGTGCGGATCCGGATCTCCGACTCGGGCCCCGGTCTCGGGCCGCTCTCCGAGACAGGTGTGTTCGGCCGGCGGTCCTGTGACCGGGCCGCCGGGGGGCAGGGCCTCGGCCTCTACATCTGCCGGAAGCTGCTGGCCGAGGACGGCGGAGCGATCCGCATGCTGCCCGCCCAGCCGGGCCGGCCGGGCTGCACCGTGGTGATCGAACTGCCGGCCGCGGCCGTGGTCCCGCGCCGGGTCCCGCAACGGGCCGTCTCGAGTTCGGCATGACCGCGACGAACCGGGCGAATGCGGGCGACGCCGTTCCCGTCGGGTACCCGATCCTGGTCATCGACGACCACGAGCTGTTCAGCAC
>DASYLM010000386.1:0-17848 GCA_036009565.1 Pseudonocardia sp.
CTGCCCGTATGCATGCGGCAAGGGTGAACCATGTGCTCTGAGAACGCCCTGAGAGATTGTGATCTCGTTGAGAGCTTCTCCGCGTAGCGTCTTAGTTGATGCCTAGAGTGCTGGTGGTCGACGATGAGGCCGGGGTGCGTACTGCCCTCGGTCGTGGCCTCACGGCCGAAGGTTTGGACGTGGTCACGGCGGCCGACGGCCCCACCGCCTTGCGTGCCGCGTTGACGGGCAGCTTCGACCTGATCCTGTTGGACATCATCATCCCCGGCCTGTCCGGGTACCGGGTGCTCGAGCAGCTGCGCAATGAAGGCGTGGACACGCCGGTACTGCTGATCTCGGCCAAGGACGGCGAGGTCGACCAGGCCGACGGGCTCGACCTCGGCGCGGACGGGTACCTGGTCAAGCCGTTCTCCTTCATGGTGCTGGTGGCCCAGGTGCGGGCACTGCTGCGGCGCCGGGAGGCCGAGCGCGGCCAGTCCGGGCGGCGGCTGCGCCTCGGCGAGCTGATGGTGGACCCGGCGACCAAGCAGGTGAGCTGGTCCGGCCGCCCGGTGGAGCTGAGCCCCCGGGAGTTCGCGGTGCTCTACGCGCTGGCCAGCCGGCCGGACACGGTGCTGAGCAAGGACGAGCTGCTGCGGCTGGCCTGGGGCGGCGAGCAGGCGGCGAGCCGCAACGCCGTCGAGGTTTACGTCGGCTACCTGCGCCGTAAGCTGCAGGCCGTGGGCGCCGGACATCTGCTGCGCACTGTGCGCGGCCACGGTTACCGGGTGGGAGCCTCGGGGTGAACACGCCGGCGGCTCTCGCCGGCTGGTGGGCACGTCGAAGTCTCCGGGTTCGGATCACGATCGCGGTCGGCGGCGTTGCCATGTTCGCGATCGGTGCGTTGGCCTGGCTGGCCACCGGGCTCGTCGGCATCACCATCACCGGCGCGGTGGACGTCGAGCTCGCCAGGGTCGCCGCCAGCGCCACCGGTCAGCTCTCCTCCGGTGTGCCAGAGGACTCCGTAGTGCCCGCTGACGACTCCGTGGACGGCGTATCCGAGCGCATCGTGGTCCGGGTGACCGACACGGCCGGGCGGCCGCTGGACGGCTCCCCACCGCTTCCGCTGGACGCCGCGCTGGTGCGCCGGCTGGCCAGTGGTGACGCGATCACCGTGGACGAACCGGAAGGCCCGACGCGCTGGCTCGGCGTGGTGGCCATCGCACCGAACGGCTCGCCGCGCCTGGTGTTGGCCGCCGCCCACCTGGTCGGTTACTCCGCGGTCCTGCGCCGGGGCGCGATCGGCCTCGGCCTGGCCGCCCTGCTCGCGGGGGTCGGGGTGGCGCTGGCGGCCTGGACCGCGGTCGGGCTGGCACTGCGCCCGGTGGACCGGATGCGGGCCGCCGCGATCAGCCTGCCGCCGGGGGAGCGGCTGCCGCTGCCGCCGGCCAAGGACGAGCTGCACTCGCTGGCCGAGGAGATCAACGAACTGTTGGCCCGCCGGGACAGCGCCTCGGCCCGGCTGGCGCGCTTCACCGGCGACGCGGCGCACGAGCTGCGCTCGCCGGTGGCGGCCATCCGGGCGCAGGCCGAGGTCGCCGTGTACCACCCCGACCCGGCGCTGGCCGAGGAGACGCTGCGCTCGGTGGCCACCGAGGCCGCCCGGCTGTCCGAGCTGCTCTCCGACCTGCTCGCGTTGGCCCGCGCGGACGCCGGGGCCCGTCCGCCCGCAACCCCGGTGGACATGGTGGCCGAGGCACGCAAGGCGATCGCCAGGGCCGAGCTGGCGGCGGAGGTGGCCGCCGCCGAGGCCGAGCATGCGGCGAGCCAGAACGGGCACCGGTCGGAGCTCCTCGGCCAGCCGGCGCACGGCGGCGGACGGGTCCGGGGCGAGCTGGTCGAGGCCGAGGCCTACTCCTCGGTGGAGGCCGAGGGCCCGCCGACGGGTCCCTCGGCGGCTTCGCTCCGGGCGTCGGATCCCGACCCGGACCCGGACCTGGACCCGGATCTGGACCCGGACCTGGACCTGGACCCGGATCTGGACCCGGATCTGGATCGGGAGGACGGTCTCGGGTCGCCGGTGCCGGCGATCACGCTCACCGCACCGGTCCGGGTACTGGCCGCCGCCTCGCCCGGCGAGGTGGGGCTGGTGCTGGACAACCTGCTGGCCAACGCGCGGCGCTATGCCAGGAGCCGGGTGTGGGTGTCGGTGCTGCCGGCGGGGCGGACGGTGCGCCTGGTGGTGGACGACGACGGCCCGGGGGTGCCGGAGGCGGACCGGCGGCGGGTGTTCGACCGGTTCACCCGCCTCGAGGCGGACCGGGGCGGGGTGAGCGGCGGCGCCGGGCTGGGGCTGGCGCTGGTCATGGCGCTGGTGAGCGGGCGGGGCGGCGTGGTGCGGATGGCCGCGAGCCCGGATGGCGGTGCCCGGGTGGAGGCGCGTTGGCCGTCGGCCGCGCCGCCGGCCGACCCGGCGTGACCCGGTGAGCCAGAACGGACCGGTGAGCCAGAACGGACCGGTGCGTGTCGTGGTCGGCGCGGCGATCGTGCGGGACGGGCGGCTGCTGGCGCAACGCAGAGCCACGCCCGCCGAGTTGGCCGGGCGCTGGGAGCTGCCCGGCGGCCGGGTGGAGCGGGGCGAGTCGGAGGCGGCCGCGCTGCGCCGGGAATGCCGGGAGGAGCTCGGCGCGTTGATAACCGTGTTGGACCGACTCGGCGGTGATGTGGAACTGCCCGGATCGAGCGGCTCGGTACTGCGGATCTACGCGGCAACTGTGTCGAACGGCTCACCTGAGCCGCGCGCGGTGGAGCACGCCGGGCTGCGCTGGGTGAGCGGGGCAGAGCTGCCCCAGCTGAACTGGCTGGATGCGGACCGTATCCTGCTACCAGAACTGGCCCGTCTGCTGCGCTAAACCCGCGCTGGGCGTGACCAGCGTCGTAGTCGGCGACCCGCCGACCCGCGGTATCCTTGAGATACCGCCCCTTGACTCTCAGGAGTACCCGCGTGCCCACCCAGGCTTTGGACCGTCCTCGTGCCGCACTGCGCACCGACCTGCGCAACGTGGCCATCGTGGCGCACGTGGACCACGGCAAGACCACCCTCGTCGACGCCATGTTGCGCCAGTCCGGCGCGTTCGGCGAGCGCAGCGAGCCGCAGGACCGGGTCATGGACTCGGGCGACCTGGAGCGTGAGAAGGGCATCACGATCCTGGCCAAGAACACCGCGGTCAGCTGGCGGGACATGACGATCAACGTCATCGACACCCCCGGCCACGCGGACTTCGGCGGCGAGGTGGAGCGCGGGCTGGCCATGGTCGACGGCGTGCTGCTGCTGGTGGACGCCAGTGAGGGCCCGCTGCCGCAGACCCGGTTCGTGCTGCGCAAGGCACTCACCTCGCACCTGCCGGTGGTCCTGGTGGTCAACAAGACCGACCGCGCCGACGCCCGCTGCGCCGAGGTGGTCGACGAGTCGCTCGAGCTGCTGCTGGAGCTGGCCGACGAGCTGGAGCTGGGCGAAGAGGTCACCTCCGGCCTGCTCGACCTTCCGGTGGTCTACGCGAGCGCCCGGGCCGGCAAGGCCAGCCGGGAGCGCCCGGTGGACGGCACCGTGCCGGACGCGGAAGACCTGACGGCGCTGTTCGAGGTGCTGATCGACGCCGTGCCGGCGCCGGTCGACGACTCCGACGCCCCGCTGCAGGCACACGTCACCAACCTGGACGCCAGCACGTACCTGGGCCGGATCGGGCTCTGCCGGATCCGCGCCGGTCGGCTGCACCGCGGCCAGACGGTGTCCTGGTGCCGCGAGGACGGCACCGTGCAGAACGTCAAGATCACCGAGCTGCTCCGCACCGAGGCGCTGACCCGGGTGCCGGCCGAGTCCGCCGACGCCGGCGACATCGTGGCCGTCGCGGGCATCCCCGACCTGATGATCGGCGACACGCTCTGCGATCTGGACAACCCGCTGCCACTGCCGCGCATCGAGGTCGACGAGCCGGCCATCTCGGTCACCATCGGCACCAACACCTCGCCGCTGGCCGGCCGTGACCCGCACCCCGGCGCCAAGCTCACCGCGCGGCTGGTGCGCAACCGGCTGGACGCGGAGCTGGTCGGCAACGTCAGCATCAAGGTGCTGCCGACCGAGCGCCCGGACGCCTGGGAGGTACAGGGCCGGGGCGAGCTGGCGCTGGCCATCCTGGTGGAGACGATGCGCCGGGAGGGCTTCGAGCTCACCGTCGGCAAGCCAGAGGTGGTCACCAGGGTCGTCGACGGCCGGATGCACGAGCCGTACGAGCGGCTGTCCATCGACGTGCCCACCGAGCACCTCGGCGTGATCACCCAGTTGCTGGCCGCGCGCAAGGGCGAGCTGATCCAGATGACCCACGGCGAGCTGCGGGTCCGGCTGGACTACACGGTGCCCTCCCGCGGCCTGATCGGCTTCCGTACCGAGTTCCTGACCCAGACCCGTGGCTCGGGCATCATGAACCACGTCTTCGACGGCTACCGGCCGTGGGTCGGCGAGCTGCGCACCCGGCGCACCGGGTCGCTGGTCTCGGACCGCTCCGGCCCGGTGACCACCTACGCCCTCATGCAGCTGGCCGACCGGGGCACCATGTTCGTCGCGCCGACCACGCTGGTCTACAACGGCATGGTGATCGGCGAGCACACCCGCAGCGACGACCTGGACGTCAACATCACCAGGGAGAAGAAGCTCACCAACGTGCGCAGCTCGACCGGTGACGAGCTGGAGCGGCTCACCCCGCCGACCGTGCTCAACCTGGAGCAGGCGCTGGAGTTCTGCGCCCCTGACGAGTGCGTCGAGGTCACCCCGGAGTCGGTCCGGGTGCGCAAGGTCGAGCTGGACTCGCACCTGCGGGCGCGCTCGAGGTCCCGGAGCAAGGCCGCCCAGTAGTTCGTCCCGGCAAGCTCTTCTGACAGGCCGTAGAGCAGCCAGTCGGTCGACGCACCAGACACCCCGACCGCCCCAGCGAGCACCCCTCGCCGGGGCGGTCGAGTGCTTTGGGAGGATGACCTTCCGCGGTTGAGGAGGTCTTTCGGTGCCACGAGCTGGTCTCGCGCCGCGGTGGCCGCTGTTCCTGATGCCGATCCTCACCGCGCTGGCACTGCTGGCCGGGTGTTCGAACGCGCTACCGCCGCAGGCCCAGCCGGTCGCCCCGCCGCCCCCGCCACCGGCCAACCCGGTGGGCCCGGACCTCGGCAAGCAGCTGACGGTCGCCGTCGACGACCTCGGCACCGGGTTCAACCCGCACCTCATCTCCGACCTGTCGCCGGTGTCCACCGAGGTGGCCTCGCTGGTGCTGCCGTCGGTGTTCCGGCCCGGTCCCGGCGGCGACCCGCAGCTGGACACGACGGTGGCGACCAGCGCGAAGGTCACCGCGACCGCACCGTTCACGGTCAGCTACGAGCTCAACCTGGGCGCGTCCTGGTCGGACAACGCCCCGATCGCCGCCGAGGACTTCGTCTACCTGTGGCAGCGGATGCGGGCCGATCCGGGTGTGGTGGACGCCGCCGGCTACCGGTTGATCACCGACGTGCGCTCGCGGGCCGGTGGCAAGGCCGTCGACGTGGTGTTCGCGCAGAACTACCCGGCGTGGCAGCGGCTGTTCAACAACCTGCTGCCGGCGCACCTGCTCAAGGACGCGCCCCGGGGCTTCGGCACCGCGCTGAGCGACAGCATCCCGGTCTCCGGTGGGCCGTTCCAGGTGACCGCACTGGACCGGGCCAGGGGCCAGCTGGTGTTGGCCCGCAACGACCACTACTGGGTCAACCCGCCGGTGCTGGACACCCTGGTGATCCGCCGGATCGACCCGACCGGCCTGCTGGACGGGCTGCGCACCGGCGAGCTGCCGGTGGCCCACCTGTGGCCGGACCAGCCGACGCTGAGCGCGGTGGCCCAGCTGGGGCCCCGGGTGCGGATCCAGCCGGTGGCGCAGCCGATGGTCGTGCAGCTGGGGATGCGGACCGACCAGGGCGTACTGACCGACGTACGGCTGCGGCAGGCGGTCGGCGCGCTGCTCAACCGGGATGCGCTGATCGCGGTCGGCACCTCGAACGGGGTCGGCGGGGTTCGGGACGACGCCCAGCTGCTCGCCCCGTCCCAGCCCGGCTACCACTCCACCGCGCCGGGTGGTGCGCCGATCCACCCGGATGCCGGGCTGGCCAACCAGCTGCTCACCTCGGCCGGCTACCAGCGCGGTGCGCAGGGCCGCTGGATGTTGCACGGCGCTCCGCTGCGGGTGACCGTCGGGGCGCCGACCGACCGACCCCGGTTCCTGGCCATCGCGCAGGAGGTGGTCAAGGAGCTCGACGCGGCCGGGGTGGACGCCCAGCTGGTCACCGCGCCGGGCACCGCGCTGTTCACCGACCCGACCGTGGTGCCGACGCCGCCCAGTCTGACCGCCAGCGCCAGCCCCAGTCCCAGCCCGGACCCGCTGACCGGGCCGCCGCTCCCGCCGGGCCCGCCCGGCGTGGTCCGGCCCGGTCACGGCACGCACGGCGGTCCCGGGCTCCCGGCGGCCGCGCCGGCGCACCCCGCGGCCGCGCCGCCCGCCAGCGCTCCGCTCACGCCCCGGCCCGCCCCCGCCGCGGCCGCGCCGGCGCACCCCGCGGCCGCGCCGCCCGCCGAGGGTCAGCCGGTGGCCACCGCGAGCGCGCCGCCGCCCGGCCAGGCGCCCGGTGCCGGCCCGTCCGCCGGTCCGACGGCGTCCAGCTCCGCGCCGCCGGCCGCCCCGCCGGCACCGGCCGGCGTGGTGGTGGACCTGACCGTGATGCCCAGGGCGGTCGGTGCCGACCTGGCGAGCACGGCGTCGTCGAACTACGGCTGCCCGCCGGGGATGGCCGGGGTCGCCCAGCCGGCGCGCAACTCCACCGGGTTCTGCCTCGCCTCCCTGCAGCCGGTGCTGGACGCCACCCTGGGCGGTGCGCTGTCCCCCGCGGCGGCCGAGGCGGACATCGAGTCCGTGCTGTGGCAGCAGCTGCCGGCGATCCCGCTCTTCCAGTCGGTCACCACGCTGGTCACCACCCCGAAGGGGGACAAGCTGACCGGGCACATCGGGCCCGGCGCGCTCACCAGCGGCCCGTTCGTGACAGCGCCGAGCTGGCAGCCGGCCGACTAGCGCGCTGGCGCCCTAACCCATCAGTCGGCCACGCGCCGGCCCAGCTTGAATGCGGCGCTGAGATAGTACTGAGGCGCCGGGCCCCGCGGTTGGCCTGGCTACGCCGAAATGGTCAGTACTGGTTGTTACCAATGGGTCACGACCGGAGCCAGGTCGTGACAAGTCGGCAAGTCATCCCTAACGTCCCTCCCCATATGTTGTGCGCGACAACAATGTCAGTCGCCACACCCACCCGGGTGGCGATGGAGTGGGGTCGCGGCCCCACCGAGGTAAGCATTGCGCTGCCGAACATGTGGCGCGACAGGCAGCACGGAAGGTTGCGGTAGATGCGGGGATCGGGCACCTGGACGGGTTCGCCGGCCGGCACGGCCATCAGAGTGCTGGGGCTGGTGGCGGTCGCCGCGCTGAGCCTCTCGGCCTGCGGCAGCGGCAGCGGCGGCACCGGTTCGGGGGGCGGCGACGTCAACCAGGGGCAGGACCTGAAGCCGGGAGCCATCGGTGCCCTGGACCAGCCGTTCTCCCGCCCGAAGGTGCCCGACATCGGCGAGGTTCGGGTCGCCCTCGACGAGGGGTTCCAGGACTACAACAACAACACCGGCGCGGCCAACAACATCGCCAACAACTACCTGCTCGGCCTGGTGATCCCGTCGCCCTACTTCGAGGACGCCGACTTCAGCCTCAAGATCGACAAGGACTACATGGAGTCGGTCACCGTGAAGTCCACGACTCCGCAGGTGATCGAGTACAGGTGGCGGCCCGAGGCCGTCTGGTCCGACGGGGCCCCGGTGGGCTGCAAGGACATGTACCTGGCCTACCTGGCCAACGCCAACGCGGTGATCAAGACCGGCGTCAACCCGTTCGACACCCAGGGCAGCGGCTTCGACCAGATCTCCAGGCTCGAGTGCTCCCCGGACGGCAAGACCGCCACGGTCACCTTCGCCACCCCGTTCGCCGACTGGCGGGGCATGTGGTCGATGGTGGCCCAGGGCGGCAACCAGCTGCTGCCCGCGCATGTGCTCGAGCAGAAGACGGGCATCCCGGACATCACCAAGGTGGGCATGGCCGACAGCCCCGACCTGCGCAGGGCCGCCGCCTTCTACACCAAGGGCTGGAACGACTTCAACGCCGACGTGGACCTCTCGGCGGGGCCGTACCTGATCAAGAGCTCCGTCCGCAACCAGCAGGCCGTGCTGGTGCGCAACCCCAGGTGGTGGGGAAACCCGGGCGCGCCGTCCCAGATCGACACCCAGGCCGTCACCGACTCGCAGGGCGCTGTGCAGGCGTTGCTCAACAAGGAGACCCCGGTGATCGGCCCGCAGGCCGACCCGACCATCGCCGAGCAGGTGCGGGCCGGCGGCGACTTCGAGGTTTTCGCCAGGGGCGGGCAGACCTACGAGCACCTCGACTTCAACATGGCGCGGCCGCTGTTCCGCGACCACCCGGAGCTGCGCAACGCGGTCGCCGCCTGCATCAACCGGCAGGACATCGTGGACAAGCTGGTCAAGGGCATCGACCCGAAGATCAGGCCGCTCGGCGCCTTCACCATCAACCCCAACGAGTCCGGCTACGTCGACCACTACCAGGGTATCGGTACCGGGGACACGGCCAAGGCCAAGAAGCTGCTCGAGGACGCCGGCTGGCGGCTCGGCGCGGACGGGGTGTACGCCAAGGGCGGCCAGCGCGCCGCGTTCAGCGTCGGCCACAAGCTGGTCGACCGGCGCGCCCAGACCGTGCAGCTGATGCAGGCCAGCTGCAAGCCGGCCGGGATCGCCATCGGCGACGCCGGGCAGGAGTCCTTCAACGACCAGCAGTTGCCGGCCGGGGACTTCGACACGGCGCTGTTCGCCTGGGTCGGCTCGCCGATCAAGTCCAGCCTGATCCAGAACTACGTCAGCAAGGACAAGGGCGGCGTCGCCAACTACAACAACTACTCGAACCCGCAGGTCGACGACCTGCTGGCCAAGACGAACACCGAGCTGGACTACACGAAGCGGCTGGCGCTGTTCAACCAGGCTGAGGACGTGATGGCCAAGGACATGCACAGCATCCCGCTGTTCCAGCTGATCGACTTCTCCGCGTCGGACCGGGCATACGCGCCGGTGAGCTACCTGCTGCCGGTCGGGGGCGTGCTGTGGAACGCCTTCGCCTGGACCAAGCAGCCGTGAGGACGGCGCACTGATGCTCCAGTACGTCGTCCGGCGGGTGCTCATCGCCATCCCGTTGCTGATCGTTGCCTCGATCCTGACCTTCGCACTGACCACCGCGATGGGTGACCCACTGGCCGATTGGAAGCTGCTCAAAGCACGCACCCCGGCCGAGGTGGCCTCGGAGTACCACCGGATCGGCTGGGACCGCTCGCCGCCGCAGCGCTACCTGGACTGGGCCGGTGGGTTCGTCACCGGGGACTGGAAGACCACGATCATCCCGGGCAACGGCACCCAGGACGTGCGCTCGGAGATCGGCCGAGCGCTGGGCGTGACGCTGCAACTGGTGATCTTCGCCGAGGTGATCGCACTGCTGCTGGGAATGGCGGTCGGCGCGCTGGGGGCGGTGCGGCAGTACTCGCCCTTCGACTACGCGGCCACCGGCGCGGCGTTCTTCATGTTCTCCATGCCGCTGTTCTGCGTGGCCGTGATCCTCAAGTTCGCCGGCATCCAGCTGAACAACTGGCTGGAGAACATCGGCGCGGGCCGCTGGATCGTCACCTCGGGGCCGCCCCGGGACGGGTTCTCCGGCGGCCTCGGGCACATCCTCTACTCCTACTCCGGGGCGTTCGTCCTGCCGGTGCTGTCGCTGGTGGCCATCCAGTTCGCGCTCTACAGCCGCTTCCAGCGGGCCTCGCTGCTGGACACCCTCAACGCCGACTACGTGCGCACCGCGCGGGCCAAGGGCCTGACCCCGGCGCGGGTGGTGGTCCGGCACGCGCTGCGGACCGGGCTGATCCCGGTGATCACGGTGTTCGCGCTGGATCTGGGCCTGCTGTTCGGTGGGGCGATCATCACCGAGACGGTGTTCGGCTGGCGCGGGATGGGTGCGCTGATCGTGGACGCGATCACCAAGAAGGAACCCTGGATGGTGCAGAGCTGGATGATGATCACCGCGATCGTGATCGTGGCGTTCACCCTGCTCGCCGACATCGTCTACGCCTACCTCGACCCGAGGATCCGCCTTGGTTGACGTGCGCAACCCCACCCCCGACCGGGCCGAGAGGGACGCGGCGAGCGCCGGATTCGCCGACTCCCAGGCGCGGGCCCAGTGGCGCACCGTCGCGCGGCGCTTCGTGCGGCACAAGGCGGCGGTGGCCGGCATGGTGCTGTTCTCGCTGTTGCTGCTGTTCGCCTTCGCCGGTCCGCTGCTGTGGACGGCCAGCCTGGACGCCGGCGGGGACGCCAAGATCGCGCCGGGCGGTGCGCATCCCTTCGGCACCGACCGGATCGGTCGCGACATGCTGGCCCAGGTCATCTCCGGCACCCGCTTCTCGCTCCAGATCGCCCTGGTGGTGGCGGTGGTGGCCACGGTGGCCGGGGTGGTGCTCGGCGCGCTGGCCGGCTATCTGCGCGGCCTGGTGGACGCCGCCATCAGCCGGTTGATCGACCTGCTGCTCTGCGTGCCCAACCTGGTCATCACGGCCGTGCTGGCGCGCAGCACGTTCACGTTGGCCCCGTCGGTGCAGAACCAGAGCAACTGGCTCAGCGTGGCACTGATCATCGCGCTGTTCACCTCGTGGTTCCCCATCGCCCGGACCATCCGCGGGATGACCCTGTCGCTGCGGGAGAAGGAGTTCGTCGAGGCGGCCCGGGCGCTGGGCGCGCCCACCTCGCGGATCGTGTTCCGGCACATCCTGCCCAACACCGTGGACGTCATCATCGTGAACGCCACGGTGACGGTGGCCCAGGCCGTGCTGCTGGAGTCGGCGCTGTCGTTCGTCAACCTCGGGGTGCACCGGCCGGAGGCCTCGCTCGGGTTGCTGATCAACGAGAACAAGAACGAGCTGGCCACGCTGCCCTGGCTGTTCTGGTTCCCGTTCGTGTTCATCGTGTTGATCTCGCTGTCGGTCAACTTCATGGGTGACGGCCTGCGGGACGCGTTCGACCCCCGGCAACGGAAGGTCCGAGAGTGAGCGAGCAACCGGCACCGGGCGTGAGCGAGAAGCCGGTGAGCGGGAAGGTAGAGCCGTTGCTGGCGGTCGAGGACCTCTCGGTGGAGTTCGGCACCGACGACGGCCTGGTCCGCGCGGTACGCGGGGTGACGTTCGAGTTGGCGCCGGGCGAGGTGCTCGGCATCGTGGGCGAGTCCGGCTGCGGCAAGTCGGTGACCGCGGCGGCGATGATGGGACTGCTGCCGCGCAACGCCCGGGTGCACGGCTCGATCAGGTTCCAGGGCCAGGAACTGGTCGGGGCCGCCCCGGAGGCCCTGCGAGCGCTGCGCGGGAGCCGGATCTCGATGATCTTCCAGGATCCGATGACCTCGCTGAACCCGGTGTACACGGTGGGCTGGCAGTTGGCCGAGGCGTATCAGGCGCACCACCGGGTACCGGCCAAGCAGGCGCGGGCCAAGGCCGTCGAGGCGCTCGATCAGGTCGGCATCCCACAGCCGGACCGCCGCGCCAAGCAGTATCCGCACGAGTTCTCCGGCGGCATGCGGCAGCGGGCCATGATTGCGATGGCGATCATCAACGAGCCCGAGCTGATCATCGCCGACGAGCCCACCACGGCGCTGGACGTGACCGTGCAGGCGCAGATCCTGGAGACCCTGGTCAAGATCTCCACCGATGTCAGCGCCGCCATCATGCTGATCACGCACGACCTCGGCGTGGTGGCCGGCGTGGCGGACCGGGTCCAGGTGATGTACGGCGGCACCGTCGTGGAAGCGGCCGGGGTGGAGGAGTTGTTCGCGCACCCCCGGATGCCCTACACCGTCGGGCTGCTCGGTTCGGTGCCGCACCCGGAGCTGATCGGGCGCCCGCTCACCCCGATCCACGGGGCGCCGCCGTCCCCGCTGCACCTGCCGTCCGGCTGCACGTTCGGGCCGCGCTGCCCGCTGGTGGCCGAGCAGTGCCGGGAGTCCGAACCGGAGCTGGTCACCATCGGCGCCGCCGAGGACCCCGGCGCCGCGCACGCGACGCGCTGCCACCGGTGGTCCGAGCTGAGCGGCGACCAGTCCGCCCGGCGGATGTTCTCGCATGCCGAGATCGGGCTGCACGAGGACCCGGCGGCCGACCTGGTGGAGGAGCAGTGAACGGAGTTGCACCGGACGAGGTGGCGGTGGCGACCGAGCCATTGCTGTCGGTCCGGGACCTGGTGAAGGACTTCCCGGTGCGCGGCGGCGGGATCATCCCGAGGACGGTCGGGCAGGTACGGGCGGTGGCCGGGGTCTCCATGGACCTGCGCCCGGGGGAGACCCTGGGGCTGGTCGGCGAGTCCGGCTGCGGCAAGTCCACCGTCGGGCGGTGCCTGCTGCGGCTGCACGAGCCGACCTCGGGTTCGGTGCGGTTCGGCGGCGAGGAGCTGACGACGGCGTCGTCGCGCCGGATGCGGGCGCTGCGCCGGGAGATCCAGATCGTCTTCCAGGACCCGTACGCCTCGCTGAACCCGCGCTGGACGGTGAACCAGATCGTCGCCGAGCCGTTCGCGATCCACCACCCCGACCAGGCCGACGCGCAGGCGAAGGTCGACGACCTGCTGGAGACCGTCGGGCTGAACCCGGAGCACCGCAACCGCTACCCGCACGAGTTCTCCGGCGGCCAGCGCCAGCGCATCGGCATCGCCAGGGCGCTGGCGCTCGGCCCCCGGCTGGTGGTGCTCGACGAGCCGGTGTCCGCGCTGGACGTGTCGGTGCAGGCCGGCGTGGTGAACCTGCTGGCCGAGCTGCGCGAACGGCTCGGGGTGGCGTACCTGTTCATCGCGCACAACCTGTCCGTGGTGCGCCACATCTCCGACCGGGTGGCGGTGATGTACCTCGGCAAGATCGTCGAGACCGGGCGCCGGGAGGAGATCTACACCGAGTCGCGGCACCCGTACACCCAGGCGCTGCTGTCCGCGGTGCCCATCCCGGACCCGGTCGTGGAGCGGCGCCGGCAGCGGATCATGCTCACCGGCGACGTGCCGAGCCCGTTGAACCCGCCGTCCGGCTGCCGCTTCCGGACCCGGTGCTGGAAGGCCCAGGACATCTGCGCCGCCGAGGAACCGCCGATGCTGCCGCAGACCTCGGCCACCCACCTGGCCGCCTGCCACTTCCCCGAAGCCCCCTAGCGACTGCCGAGGCGGGTGCGAACGGTTCGCTGAGTGAACGGTTGAAAGTGTGACCCACGAAACAGCGGGGCGAACCGCGCGACCGCGGCACCCAGACTCCTAGACGATCTCTAATTCCGCTGAGGGGGGCCGGGACAGATGCGGTCGATGACGGAGCTGGCCGAGGACACCTCGGTGGCCATCATTCAGCGGCGGACCCGCATCGGCCGGCCGGGCGCCACGCTCTCAACGTGGGCACGGTGGCCGGTGCTGGCCATCACCGGCGCTGTCGCCGCCGTCCTCGCACTGACCAGCGGGCGCTACGGCTACTTCGGCGACGAGCTGTACTTCCTGGCCGCGGGGCGCCGGCTGGACTGGAGCTACGCCGACCAGCCCCCGCTGATCCCGCTGCTGGCCCGGTTGATGGACACGCTGTTCCCGGACTCCGTGGCGGCCCTGCGGCTGCCGGCGACCCTGGTGACCGCGCTGGGCGTGATCGTGGCGTCGATGATCGCGCGGGAGCTCGGCGGCGGGCGTCGCGCGCAGGTGCTGGCGGCGGCCGCCTACGCCGTGTCCTGCGGCCTCCTCGGCACCGGCCACACCCTGTCCACCGACGTGATCGACTCATTCGGCTGGACCCTGATCACCTGGCTGCTGGTCCGCTGGATCCGCACCCGCGGGGACGTGCTGCTGCTGCTGTCCGGCGTGGCCACCGCTGTCTGCCTGCAGACCAAAGATCTGATCGTCATCTTCTGGTTCGCCCTCGTGTGCGCAGTACTCGTCCTCGGTCCCCGAGAGTTGCTGCGCAGGCCGTTGCTGTGGGTGGGCGGCGGCATCGCGGTCGTGTGCAGTCTCCCGAACCTGTGGTGGCAGGCCCACCACGGCTGGCCGCAGCTGGACATGACCCAGGCCATCGTGGCGGAGCAGAACATCCTTGGCGGCCGGCTGGCCCTGGTGCCACTCATCCTGGTCTTCGCCGGCATCCCGATCGGCGCGGTGCTGTTCTGCTACGGAACGTGGCGGCTGCTGCGCTCGGCCGAGTTGGCGCCCTACCGGTTCCTCGGCTGGACGATCGTCGGCGTCCTCGCGATCGTCCTGGTCACCGGTGGTCGGCAGAACTACGTGACGGGCCTGTTCGCGCTGGCCAACGCCGCCGCGGTGGTCGAGCTCTGCCGCCGACAACCGGCCGGCCGGTGGCGGTGGACGACGACCTGGCCGGTGTATGCGCTGGCCGCGGTGATCACGGTGGTGACCACGATGCCGATCCGGCCGATCTCCTGGGACGGTGGCGGCACGACAAATCCGGTATCCGCCCTCAGCACCGGCTGGCCGGAGCTGACCACAGCCGTCGCCGATGCCTTCCACACGCTGCCGGAAGGCGAACGACAGGGGGCTGTCCTGCTCGCGGACACCTACTGGCAGGCGTCCGCGATCGACCAGTTCGGGCGGGCGGAGGGGCTGCCGGAGGTCTACAGCGGAAGCCGGGGGTTCTGGTACTTCGGCCCGCCCCCCGACGGCGCGCGCTCCACCCTGTTCGTCGGCTCCGACGAACAGACGCTGCGCCGCTACTTCGGGAACGTGCGAAAGGTCGGCACGTTCAACAGTCGGTACGGCATCACCGGGATCAACACCCGCCTGTCCATCTGGATCTGCACCAACCAGCGGGCCGAGTGGTCGCGGATGTGGCCGGAACTGCGGGACTTCATCATCACCGACCGTTACGCCGGCCCACCCGCGCACTGAGCGCCACCCAAGACGGTCCGGCCGACAGAGAGGTACTTCGTGGCCCTGATGCTCCGATGATCGGCCAGCGCGCCGGGGTCGAGGACACCCGCGAAGCGCCGTGGTCGTTCGCCGCACCGTGGGGCGCCCGGGGTTGGGTGACCGACCTGGCCGGCCCGGTGCATTGGGTCGAGTTCAGTTCCGGCGGCCCGGCGTTGAGCACGGTGGACGCCCCGCCGGCCGGCGCTGTGCCGTCCGGTGCGGCTGCCGCCGGCGCCACGGTCGGCGGGAGCTCAACTCACGGCGCAACCGACGGGCCGACCCACGGGCGGACTGAGGCACCGCCGATCGTGTTCGTGCACGGCCTGGGCGGTTCGCACCTGGACTGGGTGCCGGTCGGGTCGGGGCTGGCCGCCGACCGCCGGGCCGTGGCACTGGACCTGCGCGGTTTCGGGCTGACGCCGGGCACCCGGCGGACCGCCACGGTGGCCGCGAACGTAGCGCTGCTGGACCGGTTCCTGCGCGAGGTGGTCGGCACCCCGGCGATCTTGGTGGGGAACTCGATGGGCGGGCTGATCTCCGTCCTGCAGACCCAGGCGCACCCGGCGACGGTTGCCGGGCTGGTGCTGGTGGACCCGGCGCTGCCTCAGCCGGGCCCGCGTCCCAAGCTCGGGGTGGTCGCCCTGTTCCTGGCGGTCGCGTTGCCCGGTGTCGGCGAGCTGTACCTGCGCGTGGAACGGTCCCTGCTCTCGTCCCGGCAGCGCGTGCGGGGGACGTTCAACCTCTGCTTCGCCAACCCGATACGGGCACCCCGCGAGCTGGAGAACGCGCTGGTGGCGTTGGCCGAGGAGCGCCGCCGGCTGCCCGGCACCGCGGCGTCCCTGCTGGCGGCCACCCGGAGCACGGTCCCCGCGACGATCGACCGTCGACACCGCGCGGCGATGGGCGAGATCCGGGTGCCGGTGCTGCTGGTCCACGGCGAGGCCGACCGGCTGGTGCCGGTGCATTCCTCCCGGGCGGCGGCCGCCGCCAACCCGGACTGGGAGACTCGCTTTCTGTCCGACACCGGGCACCTGCCGCAGCTGGAGAGGCCCGAGCTGGTGCTGGACGCCGTCACCGGCTGGCTGGCCCGCCACCCAGACCTGAACGCGGCCCGGCCGATCAACCCGGGTGTGGCCGCCACATAGGCTCTGGCGGTGTCTCGCCCCCGAACCCTCGCGCGCCGCCGGCTGCTGCTGGTGCACGCCCACCCGGACGACGAGTCGATCACCACCGGCGGCACCATCGCCCGGTACGCGGCCGCGCCGGACACCGAGGTCACGCTGGTCACCTGCACGCTCGGTGAGCAGGGCGAGGTGATGGTGCCGGAGCTGGCCGGACTGGCCGCCGAGCACGCCGACCAGCTGGGCGGGTACCGGATCGCCGAGCTGGCCGCCGCCGGTGCCGCACTCGGGCTGACCGACCATCGGTTCCTCGGCGGCGCCGGGCGCTGGCGGGACAGCGGGATGGTCGTCGTCGCCGGCGCGTTCGCGGCCGCTCCGCCGCCGGAGTCGCTGCACCCCAGGGCGTTCTGCGCGGACGGCCAGCGGGCCGACCAGGTCGCCGCGCTGGCCGAGATCCTGGCCGAGGTGCAGCCGCAGGTGGTGGTCGGTTACGACCCCGGCGGCAGCTACGGGCATCCTGACCACGTGCGCGCACACGAGATCACCATGGCGGCGGCCGCCGCCGCGCCCAGCGTGCGCAAGGTCTACTGGACGGTGCAGCCCCGCGGCGACCTGGCCGCCGGGCTGGCCGAGCTGGCCGGCGCCCCGGCGCGCGGGATGCCGTGGCGGCTGCCCGGCGTGGACGAGCTGCCGTCGGTACCCGACGAGACGGTGACCACCCGGGTCGAGGTGACCGACCAGCTGGCGGCGAAGGTGGCCGCGCTGCGCGCGCACGCGACCCAGCTGACCGTCTGGAGCCGGCCCGCCGGGCGCGAGGGTGCCGGGGCCGAGCTGGCCGGGCCCGGGCAGCTCGCCTTCGCGCTGACCAACGAGATCGCACTGCCGGTGCTGCGGACCGAGAGCTACACGCTGGCCGGTGCGGCCGGTTCGGTGCAGCCGGTGCGGGAGACCGACCTGTTCGACGGGATCGAGGCGTGGTGAACGAGGAGCGGGCCAACTCGCTGTTGGTCGTTGTGGTGCTGACCCTGGACGCGGCACTGCTGGCCATGATGGAGCTGATGTTCCTGACCCTGGCGGTCGGGGTGGTTCCGCTGCCGGTCAGCGCGCTGGTGGCGCTGGTGAGCACGCCGTGGCTGGTGCGCAGGGCCGGTGAGCTGACCGGGCCGGGCGGCGCCAGCGCCCCGCTGATCGCCTGGATAGCCACCATCGGGGTGCTGGGCCTGGCCGGGCCGGGCGGCGACGTGCTGCTGCTCGGCGACTGGTCGACGCTGGCGCTGGTGATCGCCGGACTGGTGCCGGCGGCGTTCGTCCTCGGCCGGGCCATCCGGTCCAGCCGCGACGCGAAGCAGCGAGCGGCCGCCGAGCCCGCCACCAGCCAGCTCCCCGGCTGAGCAGGTCAGCTGGACAGCCAGGTGCCGACGCCGGCGACCCCGCTGGCCACCGGGACCGGCGGGGCACCTAGCAGGTTCGACGTCCGGGCACACGTCCAGCACGATCTCGTCATCCTGCGCCGGCTCACCGCGTCGAGTGCACCTAAGACGGTAGGGCACTAGTTATCCCGTCGAGGTTGCGGATGGGCCGCCTGGTCGCAGGTATTGGTAGCGGTGGTGCACCCGGAAGC
>DASYLM010000387.1:0-11102 GCA_036009565.1 Pseudonocardia sp.
CCGCGGATCGCCGCCGTGGTCGACGAGTGCCTGGACGACACCGCCGCCGCCGGCGCGGGCGGCGACCCGGTCGACCTGGTGCGCACCTTCGCGCACCCGATCCCGTCGCTGGTGATCTGCGAGCTGCTCGGCGTGCCGGCCGCTGAGCGCGCCGACTTCCGGCGGATCAGCAACAACCGGTTCGACGTCTCCGGCGCGCCGGGCGGCGGGCTGGATGCGATCGGGGAGTCGCTGAGCTATCTCGGCGGCCTGGTGTCCCGGCAGCGGGCCGAACCGGGCGACGGGCTGCTCGGCCGGCTGGTCCGCGAGCACGGCGACGACCTCACCGACCGCGAGCTGGCCGGCCTGGCGGACGGGCTGCTCACCGGCGGGCACGACACCACGGCGAGCATGCTGGCGCTGGGCACCGTGCTCATCCTGGGCAACCCCGACTACCGGGCGGCCGCTCTCGACCCGGCCCGGATCGGTGGCCTCGTCGACGAGCTGCTGCGCTACATCTCGGTGGTCCAGGTGGCCTTCCCGCGGTGGGCGCGCCGGGACACCGAGATCGCCGGCCAGCGGATCGGCGCCGGGGACATGGTGATCTGCTCGCTGTCCGGCGCGAACCGGGACGTCGAACTGGGTGCCGACATGGAACGGGTGGACCCGGACCGCACCGTCAAGCCGCACCTGGCGTTCGGCTTCGGCATCCACCACTGCGTGGGAGCCCAGCTCGCCCGGCGGGAGATGGCGATCGCCTACCCCGCACTGCTGCGCCGATTCCCGACCCTGCGCCTCGCGGTGCCCGCCGAGGAGCTGGCCTACCGGCCGTTCTCCATCGTCTACGGGGTCGGTTCGCTGCCGGTGGCCTGGTAGGGCGTGTCCCGGGCGGTCCGACTGGCAGGATGCCCCGGTGCGATGGGATGAGGCGGTAGAGGACGAGGCGCTGCGGGAGTTCTGGGCGCAGCGGCGGGTCTGTGCGTTGACCACGGTGCGCCCGGACGGCCGACCACACACGGTGGCCGTCGGTGCCACCCTGGACCCGGAGGCCGGGGTGGTCCGGGTGATCACCTACCGGACGTCGGTCAAGGTGGCGAACGTACGGGCCGCGGGACCCGAGGGGGCGCCGGTGACCGTGTCACAGGTCGAGGGCGGCCGGTGGTCCACCGTCGAGGGCTTCGCGCGGGTCCGCGAGGAACCCGAGCGCGTCGCCGAGGCGGTACGGCGGTACGCGCTGCGCTACCGGGAGCCGCGCCCCAACCCGGAGCGGGTGGCCATCGAGATCTCGGTGCGCTCGGTGCTGGGCCGGCTGTGAGCACGGACGGCGCAACCGGACCGGGCCAGCTGGGGCTGGGGCTGGCCGCCGTCGCGCGGCCGGCGTACATCACCTCCGGGCGGACCGCCGACCTGGGCGCGGACCGGGGCGTCGCGGCGCTGCGCTCGCACACCTGGGCCACCCTGGACGGCGCCTACTCGGCCGGCGTGCGCTACCTCGACGTGGCCCGGTCCTACGGCCGCGCGGAGGACTTCCTGGCCGGCTGGCTGGCCGTGCACCCGGAGGTCGACGACGTCGAGATCGGCTCGAAGTGGGGTTACCGCTACGTCGGCGGGTGGCGCCTGGACGCCGAGGTGCACGAGATCAAGGACCACTCGCTGGCGGCGTACCGGGAGCAGCTGGTCGAGACGAGGGCGCTGCTCGGCGACCGGCTCGACGTCTACCACGTGCATTCCGCGACGCTGGACAGCGGCGCCCTGGACAACCCGGAGCTGCACCGCGCGCTCGCCGAGCTGCGTGACGGCGGGGTGCGGGTCGGCATCTCCACCTCCGGGCCGGCGCAGGCCGAGGCAGTGCGCCGGGCGCTGGAGATCTCGGTGGGCGGCGCGCCGCTGTTCACCTCGTTCCAGTCCACCTGGAACGTGCTCGAGACCTCGGTGGCGCCGGCGCTGGCCGAGGCTGCCGCCGCCGGTGCCCGGGTGATCGTCAAGGAGCCGGTGGCGAACGGGCGACTGGCTCCCGGTGGGCGGGACTCCAGCGTGGGCTCGGCGCGCGCGTTCGAGCTCGCCGACCGGCTCGGGGTGCCGGTCGACCAGCTGGCGATCGCCGCCGCGCTGGCCCAGCCGTGGGTGTGGCGGGTGCTGTCCGGTGCGGTCAACCCGCTGCAGGTGGCCAGCAACGTCGCCGCCGCCTCGGTCGAGCTGCCGTCGGACATCGCGGCCGAGCTGGCCGAGCTCGCCGAGCCCGCCGACCGGTACTGGGCGACCCGCTCCGCCCGTTCCTGGCGGTAGGGAGCTTTCGCGGCCCCGGCCGGATCTTTGACATGACAACCGGGCTAGGGTCGGTCCCTCGGACGATGTAGTTCGCGCGGTTCTCGGGGTACATCGAGTCGGGCCGGCTCGCCGTGGTGACCTTCGGCCGAGATCCGCACCGGCCGAGGGATGCGGGGGCATTGCGGTGACAGCTGTGGTCGAGAGCTCCAGGACTGGCGACGCGGGCGGGTCGGCGCAGCGCAACGTCGCGTTCGCCACCATCGCGCTCGGGATGCTGCTCGCGGCGCTGGACCAGACCATCGTGGCGACCGCGCTACCGACGATCGTCGCCGACCTCGGCGGCGGCGGCCACATGTCCTGGGTGGTCACCGCGTACCTGCTCACCGAGACCATCGCCACGGTGCTGGCCGGCAAGTTCGGCGATCTGTTCGGCCGGAAGCTGATCTTCCAGGTCAGCTGCGCGGTGTTCGTGATCGGCTCATTCTTCTGCGGCTTCGCGGACAGCATGGGCTGGCTGATCGCCATGCGCGCGCTCCAGGGCGTCGGCGCCGGTGGCCTGACCGTGACCGCCACGGCGCTGATCGCGGACATCATCCCGCTGCGCGAGCGCGGCCGCTACCAGGGCATGATCGGCGCGGTCTTCGGGGTGACCACCGTGATCGGGCCGCTGCTCGGAGGCCTGTTCACCGACCACCTGTCCTGGCGCTGGGCGTTCTACGTCAACGTGCCGATCGCGGTGGTGGTCATCGCGATCGCGTTCCGCACACTGCCCTCGGTCCGGTCCGGCGCCAAACCGGTGATCGACTACCTCGGCATCCTGGTCATCGCGCTCGGCGCCACCGGGCTGACCCTGGCCACCAGCTGGGGTGGCACCACGTACGCCTGGGGATCGCCGGTCATCATCGGGCTGTTCACCGCCTCGGTGGCCGCCATCGCGCTGTTCGTGCTGGTGGAGCGCCGGGCCAGTGATCCGATGATGCCGATGCGGCTGTTCCGCAACCCCGTGTTCGCGCTGACCACGGTGATCAGCTTCGTGGTCGGCTTCGCGATGCTCGGCGCGATGACCTTCCTGCCCACGTTCCTGCAGTACGTCCAGGGCGTCGACGCGACCACGTCCGGGATCCGCACGCTGCCCATGGTGGTCGGGCTGCTCGTCACCTCGATCTTCGCCGGCAACACGGTGAGCCGAACCGGGGTGTACAAGCCGTTCCCGATCATCGGCGGCGCGGTGATGGCGCTCGGCATGTTCCTGCTCTCGCTGATGGACGCGCACACCTCGACGCTGCTCACCTCGCTGTACCTGCTGGTTCTCGGCGCGGGGATCGGCATGTGCATGCAGGTGCTCACGCTGATCGTGCAGAACACCGCCGACTACCGCGACCTCGGCGTGGCCACCTCCGCCGTCACGTTCTTCCGCACCATGGGCAGCTCGTTCGGGGCGTCGGTGTTCGGCACCATCTACGCCAACCGGCTCGCCGCCAACCTGTCGGCGGTCCTGGCCACGACGCCCGGCGTCAACCCGAACGCGCTGAACAGCCCGGCCGGGGTGCGCGCCCTGCCCGCCGCCCAGGCCGCCCCGATCATCGACGCCTACGCCGAGACCGTGCAGACGCTGTTCCGGGCCGGGATCCCGATCGCGCTGGTGGCACTGGTCCTCGGGCTGTTCCTCAAGCAGGTGCCGCTGCGCGGGGTCACCCGGGCCGGCGCCGGTGACGTGGGCGGCGGGTTCGCGATGCCGGACGGCCAGTCGTCGCGCGAGCAGCTCGAGCTGGCCATCGCGCGGGTGTTCCGCCGGGACGGCTTCGCCTCGGCACCGGGCATCCTGGCGACCGCGCGCAGCACACTCGACCTGGCCGAGATGTGGTGTGTGAACCAGGTGCACGTGCGGATCCAGGTCACCGGCGAGGCACGGTTGACCACGATCGCCGAGCAGGTCCGGGTGCCGGCGCCGGTGCTGTGGCCGGCGTTCGCCCGGACCATCACGGCCGGCTTCCTCGGCTCCGACGGCGAGCGGATGTGGCTCACGCCGGCCGGTGAGCGGGAGGTCCAGAAAGTCACCGAGAGCCTCCTCGGCTGGCTCACCGCCCAGCTGTCCGGGTTCGCCGCGGACGGCTCACCCAGCCAGGGCGAGCTGACCGCCGCGCTGCACCGGTTGGCCCGGCGGTTCCTGGTCGAGGACACCTACGACGGTCACCACCGGCTGCCCGAGCCGGCCGCGCTGGCCAGCTCCGGCGCGTCCCGCTGACCGGCTCGTCGCGCTGACGGCGCCCCCGCGAGTCGGGATTTCCGTCAGCGCGAGTCGGGGTTTCTGTCAGCGCGAGTCGGGATTTTTGTCAGCGCGAGTCGGGGTTTCTGTCAGCGCGAGTCGGGGATTCTGTCAGATGCCCCGCAGTCCGTCCGCGCACAGTGGGCTAGGTGAGCTGGGCGCGCTCGAGCAGGACGCTGGGTCGGGCCGAGACGCTCAGGTCGGTGGGCTCGGCGCCGGCCCGGACGAGCAGGTCGCCGACGGCGGCGATCATCGCGCCGTTGTCGGTGCACAGCCGCATCGGCGGTACCCGCAGCGTGATGCCGGCCTCGGCACAGCGCTGCTCGGCCAGCGAGCGCACCCTGCTGTTCGCCGCCACCCCGCCGACCACCACCAGCTCCCGCACGTCCTGCTGCCGGCACGCGAGCAGCGCCTTGGACGTCAGCACGTCGGCCACCGCCTCCTGGAACGACGCGGCCACGTCCGGCACCGGCACCGGCCGCCCGGCCGCCTCGCAGCGCTCCACCCAGCGGGCCACCGCCGTCTTCAGCCCGGAGAAGGAGAACCCGAGCGCCGGGTCGCCCGCCCTGGTCAGCGGGCGGGGGAAGCCGATCGCGGCCGGATCGCCGTCGCGGGCGGCCCGGTCGATCGACGGACCGCCCGGATAGGGCAGCCCGAGGATCCGGGCCACCTTGTCGAACGCCTCGCCGGCCGCGTCGTCGATCGTGTCGCTCAGGTGCACCACCTCGTCGCGGGCCAGGTCGCGCACCGCGAGCAGCGAGGTGTGCCCGCCGGAGACGATCAGTACCACGCTGCGCGCCGGCAGGTCGCCGTGCTCGAGCAGGTCGGCGGCCGCGTGCCCGGCCAGGTGGTGCACCCCGTACAGCGGCACGCCCCACGCCGCCGAGTACGCCTTGGCGGCCGCGACCCCGACGTGCAGCGCGGTGGCCAGGCCCGGGCCGACGGTGACCGCGATCGCGCCGATGTCCCTGGGCTTCGCCCCGGCCTTGCCCATCGCCTCGCGCACACAGGGGACCAGCGCGGACACGTGCGCCCGCGCGGCGATCTCGGGCACGACCCCGCCGAACCGGACGTGCTCGTCCATCGATGAGGCCAGCGCGTCACCGAGCAGTTCGCCGTCGCGGACCAGGCCGACGCCGGTCTCGTCGCACGAGGTCTCGATGCCTAGGACGATCTTGCTACTCACTGTCGAATCCGTTCCAACTCGGGTGCCGAGCGCCCCGACTCGCGCTGACGGAATCCCCGACTCGCGCTGACGGAATCCCCGACTCGCGGGAGGGTTTTACTCGGTGTTCTCTTCCAAGTCTGCCTCGGTGTCCAGGTATGCCTGGCGCAGCCCGGCCAGCGTCTCTGGCTCCGGATGTTCCCACAGGCCCCGGTCCACGGCTTCCAGCAGGCGCTCGGTGATGCCGTGCCGGGCCCACGGGTTGGACTCCCGCAGGAACTTCGTGGTCTCCGGGTCGAACACGTACGACTCGGCCAGCTTCTCGTACATCCAGTCCGCGACCACGCCGGTGGTGGCGTCGTAGCCGTACAGGTAGTCCACGGTGGCGGCCAGCTCGAACGCGCCCTTGTAGCCGTGCCGGCGCATCGCGGCGATCCAGCGCGGGTTGACCACTCTGGCCCGGAACACCCGGGCGGTCTCCTCGGACAGCGTGCGGGTGCGCACCGCGTCCGGCCGGGTGCTGTCACCGATGTAGGCCTCGGGTGCCTTGCCGGTCAGTGCGCGCACCGTGGCGACCATGCCGCCGTGGTACTGGAAGTAGTCGTCGGAGTCGGCGATGTCGTGCTCGCGGGTGTCCACGTTCTTCGCCGCCACCGCGATCCGCCGGTACGCCGACTCCATGTCCGGCCGCGCCGCGCGCCCGTCCAGCCCCCGGCCGTAGGCGAAGCCGCCCCAGGTGGCGTACACCTCGGCGAGGTCGGCGTCGTCGCGCCAGTTGCGGCTCTCCAGCAGCGGCAGGATGCCGGCCCCGTACGCCCCCGGCTTCGAGCCGAAGATCCGGGTGGTGGCCCGTCGTTCGTCGCCGTGCTCGGCGAGGTCGGCGGCCGCGTGGGCCCGGACGAAGTTCAGCTCGTGCGGCTCGTCGAGGGACGCGACCAGGCGCACCGCGTCGTCCAGCAGCGCCACCACGTGCGGGAACGCGTCCCGGAAGAAGCCGGAGATGCGCACGGTGACGTCGATGCGCGGCCGGCCCAGCTCGTCCAGCGCGATCGGCTCGATGCCGCCGACCCGCCGCGACGCCTCGTCCCACCGGGGCCGCACCCCGAGCAGCGCCAGGATCTCCGCGATGTCGTCGCCGGAGGTGCGCATCGCGCTGGTACCCCACGCGGACAGGCCCACCGAGCGCGGCCAGTCGCCGTGGTCGGTGCGGTACCGGGCCAGCAGCGACTCGGCCATCGCCGAACCGGTCTCCCAGGCCAGCCGGCTGGGTACCGCCTTCGGGTCGACCGAGTAGAAGTTGCGCCCGGTCGGCAGCACGTTGAGCAGCCCGCGCAGCGGGGACCCGGACGGACCGGCCGGCACGTAGCCGCCGTCCAGCGCGTGCAGCACGTTGGTGAGCTCGTCGGTGGTCCGGGCCAGCCGGGGCACCACCTCGGTGGCGGCGAACCGCAGGACGGCCTCGACCTGCTCGTAGTCCGCGCCGCCGGGACTGACGGAATCCCCGACTCGCCCTGACGGAATCCCCGACTCGCGGGAAGGTGGGGTGGGGCGGAGGGTTGCGGTGACCTCGCGTACGGCGGTGGGAGACCAGGCGGCCGCCTCCATGGCGGTGACCAGGTCGTGGGCCTGCTGTTCCACCGCGTCGGTGCGGGTCAGGCCCTCGGTGTCGTCCTCGCGCAGCCCGAGCGCCTCGCGCAGGCCGGGCAGCGCCCGCTCACCACCCCACAGCTGGCGGGCCCGCAGCATCGCCAGCACCAGGTTCACCCTGGCCTCGCCGGTCGGCGCGGCGCCGAGGATGTGCAGCCCGTCCCGGATCTGCGCGTCCTTGATCTCACAGAGCCAGCCGTCCACGTGCAGGATGAACTCGTCGAACTCGGCGTCGTGTGGCCGGTCGGTGACCCCGAGGTCGTGGTCCAGCTTGGCGGCCTGCATCAGCGTCCAGATCTGCTGGCGGATCGCCGGCAGCTTGGCCGGGTCCAGCGCGGCGATGTTGGCGTGCTCGTCCAGCAGCTGCTCCAGCCGGGCGATGTCGCCGTAGCTCTCCGCACGGGCCATCGGCGGGATCAGGTGGTCCACCAGGGTGGCGTGCACCCGGCGCTTGGCCTGGGTGCCCTCGCCGGGGTCGTTGACCAGGAACGGGTAGACCAGCGGGAGGTCGCCGAGCGCCGCGTCCGGGCCGCACGCCGCGGACATCCCGGCGTTCTTGCCGGGCAGCCACTCCAGGTTGCCGTGCTTGCCGACATGCACCATCGCGTCCGCGCCGAAACCCCCGTTGTCGGCGGCGGTGGGGTCGGTCGGCTCGGCCAGCCACCGGTAGGCGGCCAGGTAGTGGTGGGTCGGCGGCAGGTCGGGGTCGTGGTAGATCGCGATCGGGTTCTCCCCGAAGCCGCGCGGCGGCTGCACCATCACCACCACGTTGCCGGCGCGCAGCGCGGCCAGCACGATCTCACCACCGGCGTCCCGGGAGCGGTCCACGAACAGCTCGCCCGGCGCCGGCCCCCAGTGCCGTTCGACGGCCTCGCGCAGCTCGGCCGGCAGGGTGTCGTAGAACGCCCGGTAGCGCCCGGCGGAGATGCGCACCGGGTTGCCGGTGATCTGCTCCTCGGTCAGCCAGTCCTGGTCCTGCCCGCCGGCCGCGATCAGCGCGTGCACCAGCGCGTCGCCGTCCAGCGCGGCCAACCCGGGCAGCGCGTCCGGGCCGCTCTCCGGGCCCACGTCGTAGCCGGCCTCGCGCATCGCCGTGAGCAGCCGCACCACGCTGGCCGGGGTGTCCAGCCCGACCGCGTTGCCGATCCGGGAGTGCTTCGTCGGGTACGCGGACAGCATCAGCACGATCCGCCGCTCGGCCGGCGGGATGTGGCGCAGCTTCGCGTGCCGCACCGCGATGCCGGCCACCCGGGCGGCCCGCTCCGGGTCGGCCACGTAGACGGTCAGCCCGTCCGGGTCGACCTCCTTGAAGGAGAACGGCACGGTGATCAGCCGGCCGTCGAACTCCGGGATCGCCACCTGGGTCGCGGCGTCCAGCGGGGACAGCCCCTCGTCGGAGGCCTCCCAGGCGGCTCTGCCGCTCGTCAGGCACAGACCCTGCAGAATCGGCACGTCCAGCGCGGCCAGCGCGCCGACGTCCCACGCGCCGTCGTCGCCGCCGGCCCCGGTCGTGGCGGGTGTCGCGCCGCCGGCCGCCAGCACCGTCACGACCAGGGCGTCCACCTGCTCGAGCTCGGCCAGCAGCTCGGCCGGAGCGGTGCGCAGCGAGGCGCAGAACACCGGCAGCGGGCGCGCCCCGGCGTTCTCGATCGCGGTGCACAGGGAGTCGACGAACGCGGTGTTGCCGGCCAGGTGGTGCGCCCGGTAGTAGAGGACGCCGACGACCGGGGCGCCCTCGGGCAGCTCGCGCGCGTCGCGGGCCAGCGTGCCCCACACCGGCGTCGGGGTCGGGGCCGAGAAGCCGAACCCGGTCAGCAGCACGGTGTCGGACAGGAACCGGGCGAGCTCGCCGAGGTTGGCCGGGCCGCCCTGGGCCAGATAGCTGTGGGCTTGCGCACAGACCCCGCCGGGAACCGTGGCGCACTCCATCAGCTCCGCGTCCGGCGCCTGCTCGCCGCCGACCACCACCACCGGGCGCGGCCCGGCCAGCAGCGCGTCCAGCCCGTCCTCCCACGCCCGTCGCCCGCCGAGCAGCCGCACCACGACCAGATCCACGCCCTCGACCAGCGACGGAAGGTCTTCGGTGGTCAGCCGGGCCGGGTTGCCCAGCCGGTAGTCGCCGCCGCTGGCACGGGCACTGAGCAGATCGGTGTCGGACGTGGACAGCAGCAGGATCACAGGTGAGCCCTCCGGGCGGCGGATGCACGACGGCCCTGGGTGTGCACCGGCAGGTGCCCGCGGGCACCTGACACTGTATGGCACCCGATCCGCGGCGACGGGGCACGGCGACATGGCACCGAGTACCCGGCGGCCCGCCGTCTACGATCGATTGGTGGCCCTGTCCCTCGTCACAACGCGCACCGACCGCAACGACGCATCCTCGGGTCACTCGAGGGCGAGCCGCGGCGGGGTGGACCGCTGTCCGGGTTCGGTCGAGGTGCATCGGGCCGAGGACGGCGGGCTGGCCCGTATCCGGGTGCCCGGAGGGGTGCTGACCAGGGATTCACTGGTCGCGCTCACCGGACTGGCCGCCGAGCTGGGCAACGGGCGGATCGAGCTGACCGCGCGGGGCAACCTGCAGCTGCGCGGCCTGGCCCCCGGCGCCGAGGTGGAGCTGTCCGCCCGGCTGGCGGCGCACGGGCTGCTCCCGTCGGTGCCGCACGACCGGGCGCGCAACGTGCTGGCCTCGCCGTTGTCCGGGCGGGACGGTGTGGGTGTGCTGGACGTCCGACCTTTGGTGGCCGAGCTGGACCGCCGGCTGTGCGCCGACCCCGAGCTGGCCGCGCTGCCCGGGCGGTTCCTGTTCGCGCTGGACGACGGCCGGGGCGACGTGGCCGGTCAGCGGGCCGACGTGGCCGTGCTGGCGCTGCCGGACCAACGGGTCGCGCTGCTGCTGGGCGGTCGGGACAGCGGGCTGCGGCTGCCGGTCCGCGCCGCGGTCACCGGGCTGCTGGCCAGCGCCACCGCTTTCCTGCGGCGCCGCGCGGACGAGCGGGTGTGGCGGGTGGCCGAGCTGCCGGACGGCCCGTTGGAGATGGTCCCCGACGTACGGGCCGCACTGGTCGCGGGGCTCGGTGGCGAGGCGGCCGGCGCCCCCGGTGGCGACCCGGCCAGCTGGCTCGGTGGCGGACCGGCGGTCAACGTGCCGGACCGGGATCCGCGTGGTCCGGTGGGGCGCATCGAGCAGACCGACGGGCGGGTGGCGCTGGCCGCCTCGGTCCCGCTCGGTGAGCTCACCCAGTCCCGCTGCCAGGTGCTCGCGGCGGTGGCCGAGCGCGAGGTGCTGCTGACCCCGTGGCGCGGTGTGGTGCTGCCCGACGTGGCCCCGCCGGCGACCGAACTGGCCGCGCGCCGGCTCACCGGTGCCGGCCTGCTGCTCGACCCCGCCTCGCCGTTGCTGGGGGTGTCCGCCTGCACCGGGCGGCCCGGGTGCGCGAAGGCGCTGGCCGACGTCCGGGCCGACGCCTCGGGGGCCGCCGGGCGCGCGGCGGGTACCGCGGTGCCGCCGGCGGAGGACGTGGACGGTGTCCGTCTGCCGGTGCACTGGTCCGGCTGCGCGCGTCGCTGTGGCCGCCCGGCCGGGCCGGTGGTGGACGTGGTCGCCGAGGTGGGCGGCTACCAGGTGCTGCGCGACGGCGTGGCGGTCTACGCCGGCGCCGACCTGGGCGCCGTGCGGGCCGCCGCCGCAGAGGCCAGGAGCTCGTGGTGACCGGGCGACTGTGGGGTGTCGGCGTCGGGCCGGGCGACCCGGAGCTGGTGACCGTCAAGGCCGCCCGG
>DASYLM010000388.1:0-11649 GCA_036009565.1 Pseudonocardia sp.
CCGGCGAGGGGATCACCGCACTGGAGTCGCAGGTCAACGGGCTCAAGAAGACACACGCCGCGCTGCACGTGTTTCTGGACCGCTACGACCGGCTGCCGGTGGCCGTCATCCCGACCCAGGACCGCGCTGACCACGAGCGCGCCGAACCGCGGTAAGGCTCCTGAGCGGCTACCAGGGCTTCGTGTATCCCGTGGTCAGTTCGGGGCCCTTGGCGCGCCAGTTGGGCTCGGCGTCGACGCTGCGCAGCGTGATGTTGCGCAGCCGGCGGATCAGGCTGCCGTACGCGCTGCTGGCGGTGCCGGAGACCTTGCTGCCGGGTGGGGCGTCCATGAACGGCATGAACTTGTCCGGGAAGCCGGGCATGGTGCAGCCGATGCAGATGCCGCCCACGTTCGGGCAGCCGCCGACGCCGTTGATCCAACCTCGCCGCGGCACGTTGCACTTGACCACGGGCCCCCAGCAGCCGAGTTTGACCAGGCAGGTGGTCTCGCCGTACTCGGCGGCGAACTCGCCCTGCTCGTAGTAGCCGCCGCGGTCACAGCCCTCGTGCACGGTCGAGCCGAACAGCCACTTCGGCCGCAGAGCCTCGTCCAGCGGGATCATCGGCGCGGCACCGGTGGCCTGGTAGAGCAGGTACAGGATCGTTTCGGACAGGTTGTCCGGCAGCGTGGGACAACCGGGTACGCAGACGATCGGGATGCCGGCCTTGGACTTCCAGTTCCAGCCCAGGTAGTCGGGCACGCCCATGGCGCCGGTCGGGTTGCCCGCCATGGCGTGGATGCCGCCGTAGGTGGCGCAGGTACCGGCCGCGAGGATCGCCAGTGCCTTCGGTGCGAGCCGGTCGATCCACTCGCTGGTGGTCATCGGCTGCCCGGTGGCCGGGTCGTTGCCGAATCCGCACCAGTAGCCCTCTTCCTTGACCGCCTCGTTGGGGATCGAGCCCTCGATGATCAGTACGAACGGTTCGAGCTCGCCGCGGTCGGCCTTGAAGAACCACTCGATGAAGTCGTTGACCCCGCCGATCGGCCCGTTGTCGAAGTCGATCAGCGGCCAGTGCAGCGCCACCTCGGGCAGGCCGGGCAGGGCACTGAGCGCAATGTCCTCGATGCTGGGTTGGGTGGCCGCCGTCAACGCCACCGACTCACCGTCGCAGCTCAAGCCACCGTTGATCCACAAGATATGGACGACGGAGGGTGGCGCCTGGGGTCCGATGCTCGCCGACATGGCGTCGCCCTCCTCGGCGCACTCTCGAGGACGCCGATCGCGACGGGGTGGGTCACAAGTTCTAGTCATCCCGTTCAGCACGGGTAAGTGAGTCCGGTCGCTAGCGGTCGAGCACACTCAGCCCCTTGACGAAGTCGGCGACTACACCAGGCTCCAACCCTCCAGAATGTATTTGCGTGCCAAGAATTCGCCGAACAAGGCCATGATTGTGCGGTGTGCGGCCACCAGGGCCAAGAATTCGACACCCGACACGTGCCTCGGCTGAATGCGGATCCCGCTGATCAGGATGGTGGACCGCTTGAAGTCGCCGATGAGCCCGCTCAGTGCGTCGAGACCGTCTGCGATATCCGCTGAATCGTCGTCGTTCGGAACAGGTTCCCGGAGGTAGATGCAGGTGCCCGCGGGCAGGTCGACCGCCGCGTCGAACGGTCGCTCGCCGGGCAGCAGGGTCTGGATCCCCATGAGGTTCAGCGCTGCGATGGTCATGGTGAGCCGGCTGCTGAGCATTTTCCGGTGGATTGCGTCGAACGATTCCCGGTCCAGCGGTAACCATTCATCCACGGCCAGCGCGACGGCCGCGCGGCGAGTCTCGGCGGCAACCCGCTCCAGTTCGGTGGCCCGAACCGCCCGCCGGCATTTGTCCTCGTAGTCGTGCCCGGGAGTGAACAGTCCGAACATGGCGTGCTCGCGGGTCGACTCATCGGCCCGGCCAGTGTCATGCCAACCGGGCGTCCAGGGAATCCAATGTCGATATGGCATGAATGAGCCGATGCTGAGACTTGTCCGCCGACTGGGTCTAGGTTGCGGAGGGACCGACTGTACCGCACGGAACCCGGGATGCGGAGCGCTCAGCAGCCGCTCTGCCGTGATCCGAAAGTCAGCCCATTGGGGTCTTGACCTGCTCTTATCCTGACAACGTCACCCGGACCATCGCTCCGGCGGCCCTTGTGGCGGGCCGGGGACCGGCGTATACATGGCTGCCACGGAACCTCGACGAGCCAAGGCCGGATCGGCAGAGAAGGTTCGTCCTCCCCGTCGGGGCTCCCAGCGCGAGCCACCGGGCACCCACGCCACGCACGACGCGACGAGAGTCCGCCGTGGGTCTGCCTCACCATGCGGCCGTCGCATGCTGAGGCCGAGACCGACCAACACGGCGCCTAGTGCAGCTTGGTAACCCGGGTGTTCGCGCTCGCGGGCGGTGCCTGAGATCCCCCTCCGGGCACCGCCCGCAACTATGTCCGGCCACCCTCCCCGGGTACCGGCCTTCCATTCCGCGGGAACCCTTTCGCTGAGCGGAAGGGCGTACTGACGTCGGCCACCCCGCA
This sequence comes from Pseudonocardia sp., assembly GCA_036009565.1. GTDB lineage: Bacteria > Actinomycetota > Actinomycetes > Mycobacteriales > Pseudonocardiaceae > Pseudonocardia. The sequence goes on from DASYLM010000388.1 coordinate 2,550, forward strand.
TACGGATACTGCCCTCCACTCCGGTCGCGGGGGATTGGCGGAAGGTGGCCCCAGATGTCCACAGACTCGACGACGAGCGTGACCAACAGCCGGGAGCGCTACGCGCGATGGGTACTGCCGCTGTGTTGGTCGGCGGTGGCGCTGGAGGGGTTCGACCTGGTGGTGGTCGGCGTCGTGCTGCCGTCCCTGCTGCGGTTCCCCGCCTGGGGGCTCACCCCGAACACCGCGTCGCTGATCTCCGTGATCGGGCTGCTCGGCGTGATGGCCGGTGCACTGGCCACCGGCCCGGTCACCGACCTGATCGGCCGCCGCCGCACGATGCTGATCACGGTCGTGGCGTTCTCCGTGCTCACCCTGCTGTGCGCCGCCGCGCCGAACCCGTGGGTGTTCGCGGTGCTGCGGTTCCTCGCCGGCCTGGGCCTCGGCGGTGTGCTGCCGGTGGCACTCGCGCTGGTGAACGAGTACGCCAAACCCGGGCGCGCCGGCGGCGCGATCACCACGATGATGACCGGCTACCACGTCGGCGCGGTGCTCACCGCGCTGCTGGGCATCGTGGTGGTGCCGACCCTGGGCTGGCGGCCGATGTTCGTGATCGGGGCGCTGCCGGCGCTGGTACTGGTCCCGGTGATGGTGCGCTACCTGCCCGAGTCGACCTGGTACCTGCGGGCCAGAGCCGCCGGTGCCCCGGTCGACGTGAGGGCCGCGGCCGAGGTGCGCAACCCGGTCACCGCGCTGTTCCGCGGCGGCTACCTGCGGCCCACCCTGGCGTTCTGGGTGACCTCGTTCATGGGGTTGCTGCTGGTCTACGGGCTGAACACCTGGCTGCCGGAGATCATGCGCTCGGCCGGGTACCAGCTCGGCGCGTCGCTGGCCCAGCTCCTGGTGCTCAACGTCGGCGCGGTGGTCGGGATGCTGGTCGCCGGGCGGGTGGCGGACCGGATCGGGGTGCGGCCGGCGACCATCGCCTGGTTCGCCGCGGCGATGCTGTTCCTGGCGCTGCTCAGCATCAAGCTGCCCGGTGCCACGGTGTACCTCGGCGTGCTGTTGGCCGGGATCTTCGTCTTCAGTGCGCAGGTCCTGGTCTATGCCTTCATCAGCCAGCGCTACCCGACCTGGGTGCGCGGCACGGCGCTCGGCTCGGCCAGCGGTATCGGTCGGCTCGGTGCGATCACCGGGCCGCTGGTCGGCGGTGCGCTGCTCACCGCCGGCATCGCCTACCCGTGGGGCTTCTACATCTTCGCCGCCGTGGCGGGGATCGGCGCGATCTCGGTGGCGGTGGTGTCCCGCCCGGAGCCGGCGCCGGCCGACGTCTGACGACGGGTCCTCAGGCCGGGATCAGCGGTGAGCGGGGTGCGACGGCGCTCAGCACGGGCGCGACCTCGTCGGCCAGCAACCGCATCATCGGCAGCTGCACATCCAGCCCGGTGCGGGTCGGCTGGGTCTGCACGATCAGCTCAGTGGCCCAGCGCAGCGCCGGGTCGGCCCGCCACCGGGTGAGCAGGTCGGCGCCGTGTTGGCCGGACCGGGCGACCCGGGACACCGCCACCCGGGGCCGGTCGAGTGCGGTGTCCCAGTAACGGGCCAGGTCCTCGAGCACCGTGGAGCCCTGGGCGTCGGCGGGCCGCCCGGAGATGACGCCCATGCCGTGCGCCGCCGCGGCGTCCACGCCGGCCGGTGAGCCGGTCGCCCACCACAGCCGCCGGCGCAGGTCACCGGTGGCGGGCAGGTGCTCGTCGGCGTGCAGCAGCGCGCAGAGCTCGTCGACCACCTCCGCGCAGCGGGCGTGCCGTGCCGCGTGGTCGAGCCCGAACGCCGCGGCCGCCGAGGCGTCACTGCCGGCCCCGATACCCAGCTGCAGCCGCCCGCCGGCGAGCAGGTCGGTCACGGCGGCGTCCTCGGCGAGGCGGCGGGGGTGTTCCAGCGGCGCGACGATCACCGCGGTGCCGAGCCGGATCGTCGAGGTGCGCTGGGCCACGGCCGCGAGCAGTACGAGTGGCGAGGGCAGCACACCCCGCAGTGCCCTGGTGTGGTGCTGGGCCACCCAGAACGAGCTGAACCCCAGCTCCTCGGCGGCGACCGCCATCTCGATGGTGTCGCGGTACACCTCGGCGGGCGCGCCCCAGTCGGCCACATGGGTCAGGTACCCGAGATCCACAGCGCGAACGCTAGCCGGGTCGGCCGCGGCGCCCTCGGGCAGGGCGCGGTCGATGCGGACACTCAGGCGGCTTTGACGATCTTCAGGGTGAACTGCGGGGTGGCACCCCCGGATGCTACCGTGAGAATCGTTCAACAATCTTGCGAAAGCTCGCTCTCGAAGGCACTGACTCGAGAGTGCTGACTCGAGATGCTGACTCGAGAGTGCTGACTCGACAGTGCGGTGAGATTGTCGGACCCGAGAGTTGACTCACCTGCTGAGCTGACCAGGAGGCCGGCGTGGATGCCGACGGGTTGGTAGCCGATCGGGCCCTGCTCGGCCGCACGAGCACGGCCGAGCGCGTCGCCGGCATCCTGCGCGCCAGGGTCAGCGCCGGCTACTTCCCACCGGGCACCCGCCTCGCCGAGGAGGACATCACCGGGGCGCTCGGGATCTCCCGGAACACGCTGCGCGAGGCGTTCCGGCTGCTCACCCACGAACGGCTGCTGGAGCACAAGCTCAACCGGGGCGTGTTCGTCCGCGTGCTGGACATGGCCGACGTGCTCGACCTGTACCGCGTCCGCAAGCACGTGGAGTGCTCGGTGGCGCGCACGGTCACGGAGCGGCCGGCGAACCTGGCGGGCATCGCCGACGCCGTGCGCCAGGGCGAACTGTCGCTGGGCGAGCAGGACTGGCGAGGGCTGGGCACCGCCAACATCCGGTTCCACCAGGAGATCGTCGCGGTGGCCGGGAGCCCGCGGCTCGACGAGCTGATGCGCGGTGTGCTGGCCGAGCTGCGGCTGGTGTTCCACGTGATGGCGAACCCGCGCTGGTTCCACGAGCCGTACCTGTCCCGCAACCGCGACATCCTGGCGGCGCTGGAGCGGGGCAACGGGGTGGAGGCCGAGCAGCTGTTGGCGAAGTACCTGGACGACGCCGAGCGCCAGCTCGTCGAGGCCTACACGGCGCGCCCCCCGGCGTAGGGGCGCCCGGCGGCCCGCCGCCCAGCCGTCCGGCCCGGAGCTGTGTGCGGCGGACGGCTACGCGACAGCCCGGTCCAGCGCGTCCGGGTGCTCGTCCGTCAGATCGTGGTGGGCCGTCTCCGGGGCGTACTTGAGTGCGATCAGGGTGAGCAGCAGCATGGCCACTACATAGCAGGACACCGCGTACACGGTCCCGAACCGGGCGACCAATGCGATCGACACGATGGGCGCTATGCCGCCGCTCAGGACGCCGGCGAGCTGGTACCCGGCCGCGCCACTGAACCGCAGCTTGGTCGAGAACAGCTCGGCGACGAACGCGGCCTGCGGGCCGTACATGATCGCGTGGGTGACCAGAGCGACGACGGTGGTCAGGATGATGACGACCACCGACCTGGTGGCCAGCAGCGGGAAGAACGCGAACGACCAGACCGCCGCGCTCACCGCGCCGATCGCGTAGATGGGCCGGCGCCCGTAGCGGTCGGACAGTGACCCGAACAGCGGGATGAGGGCCAGCTGGCAGGCCGAGCCGATCAGCACCGCGTTGAGCCCGACGCTCCGGTCCATCTTCAGCGTGGTGGAGAGGTAGACCAGGATGTAGGAGGTGAAGGTGTAGAAGGCGACGTCGGTGCCGATCCGCAGCCCCATCGAGACCAGCAGGCCGCGCGGGTGGTTCTTGATCACCTCGAGCAGTGGGAGCTTGGCCTGCTCGCCCTTGGTTTCCAGCTCGGCGAACAGCGGGCTCTCCGCGATGGTGGTGCGGATCCACAGGCCGACCAGCATCAGCCCGCCGGACAGCAGGAACCCGATCCGCCAGCCCCAGGACAGGAACGCTTGCTCGGACAGCAGCGCGTTGAGCAGCCCGAGCACGCCGGCGGCGAGCAGGTTGCCCACCGGCACGCCGATCTGCGGCCAGCTGGCGTTGAAGCCGCGCCGCTTGGGATCGCCGTGCTCGAGGGTCATCAGGACCGCGCCGCCCCACTCGCCGCCGAGGCCGATGCCCTGCACGAAGCGCAGCACGGCGAGCAGGATCGGGGCCGCGACACCGATCGTGGCGTAGGTGGGCAGGACGCCGATCAGGAAGGTCGCGCCGCCCATCAGCAGCAGCGTGATGACCAGCACCTGCTTGCGGCCGGTCCGGTCGCCGAGGTGCCCGAAGATCATGCCGCCGAGCGGGCGGGCGATGAAGCCCACCGAGGCGGTGGTGAACGCCAGCAGGGTGCCCACCAGCGGGTCGAAGTGTGGGAAGAACAGCTTGTTGAACACCAGGGCCGAGGCGGTGGCGTAGAGAAAGAAGTCGTACCACTCCAGCGAGGTGCCGACCAGGCTGGCCACGATCACTTTACGAGAGGCGACCTTACGAGAGGCGTCTTTACGAGAGTCGACGGTGGGCTGTTGGGCCGGGTTGGGGGCAGGGTCGGAGCTGGTCATGGCTACCTCGCTCGAACTGTGGTCGACGCTTCACCGATGGTGGCTGTCACCGCGATTCATGTCATGTTAGAGGATTGTTCAACGATCCATCAATAGGTCAGTTCAGGTCGGTTGGGTCGGCGACTACAGTCGCGGCGTGACCGCGGGCCGGAGACGTTAGGTGGCGCGCCCCGAACGCCCTGAGCCGTTGATCCCGAGCCTGGAGTCGGGCGAGCGGCTCAGCCCGCAGGTCGCGCGGCGGATCCGGGACCTGATCATGACCGGCGCTGAGCCCGGCCACGCCCGGCTGCGTACCGAGCACCTCGCCGAACGGTTCGGGGTCAGCGCGACGCCGGTCCGCGAGGCGCTGATGTCGCTGCACGGCGAGGGGCTGGTCGACTTCCAGCCCGGACGCGGCTTCAGTGTGGTGCCGATGAGCCGGCAGGACGTGCTGGACCTCTACGACGCACAGGCCTACCTCTCCGGTGAGCTCGCGGCGCGCGCCGCGGTCCGGCTGACCGACGCCGACCTGGAGACGCTCGCCGCGCTTCAGCTCGATCTGATCACCGCGATCGAGCGTGGTGACCTGCGCGCCACCGAGAAGACCGACTTCGAGATGCACCGGCTGATCAACCGGTCGGCGGCCTCGCCCAAACTGACCTGGCTGCTCCGGCTGACGCTGAAGTACGTGCCGTTCGACCTCTACGACCAGATTCCCGGCTGGCCGGCCGCGGCGCGGGACGATCACCTGCCGATCCTGCGCGGGCTGGAACACCGCAGTGCCCGTACCGCGCGGGACGCGATGACCGCGCACATCCGCAATGCCGGCGACCTGTTGGTGGAGCTCCTCGTGGAGCGCGGCGTGCTCTCCGACTCCCGCGAGGACCCCATCACCCCGTGAGTGCCGAGTGGTCCTATAGGACTACCCGCCGATCCCGGGCAACGCGCTAGTGCTGGTGGACGATGAGACCTCGGATGTTCTTGCCGGCGAGCAGGTCGTCGTAGCCGGCGTTGACCTGTTCCAGGGGGTACCGGGCGGTGATCAGCTCGTCGAGCTTGAGGTCACCGGTGCGGTAGAGGTCGAGCAGGCGGGGGATGTCGGTCGTCGGGTTGCAGTCGCCGAACAGGCTGCCCTTGATCGTCTTCTTGTACAGGGTCGCCACCACGCCGGGCAGCACCAGGGTCTGCTCGGCGAAGCCGGACATGGCGGTGAGCACGATCGTGCTTGCCTTGCCGGTCGCGTCGAAGGCCTCCCGGACCACCTCGGCGGTCATCTTGTCCACGGTCAGGATCGCCTTGTCCGCGCCGAGGCCCCTGGTCAGCTCGCGGGCCAGCTGCCCGGCCTCCGCGCCGGTGCCGACCGAGTGGGTGGCGCCCAGCCGCTCGGCCGCCTCCCGCTTGTTGGCCAGCGGGTCCACCGCGATCACGTACTTGGCGCCGGCGAACCGGGCGGCCTGTACCGCGTTCACCCCGATGCCGCCGACGCCGAAGACCAGGACGGTGTCGCCGGGGCGCACGTCGGCGGCGTTCACCGCCGAGCCCCAGCCGGTGGGTACCCCGCAGCCGACCAGGGTGGCCGCGTCCAGTGGCAGGTCGGGCTCGATGCGCACCGCCGAGTTCTGCGAGATCACCCCGTACTGGCTGAACGTGCCGAGCATGCACATCGCGCCGTAGCGCCCGGCCGGCCCGGTGATCGGCCAGCGTGGCCCCGGCAGGTGCCCGCGCATGATCGCCGCACCCATGTCGCAGATGGCCTGCTGGCCGGTGGCGCACCAGTGGCACGAGCCGCAGCTGGGGATGAACGAGCAGACCACGTGGTCACCCGGCGCCACCCGCGTCACCCCGGGGCCGATCTCCTCGACCACGCCGGCACCCTCGTGCCCGAGCACCATCGGCAGCCAGCCCTCGAGGTCGCCCTGCATCACGTGCAGGTCGGAGTGGCACAGCCCGGCGTGCGTGTAACGGATCAGCACCTCGCCCTCGGCGGGGCCGTCCAGGTCGAGCTCCTCGATCTCCAGCGGCTTGCCGATCTCGTGCAGAACGGCGGCGACGGTCTTCACGGGCTACTTCCCCTCGGGCGCGGCGGCCCTCCGCGGTCTCCCCGGACAGCTGGGTTCCAGCTGAACCGGAGCATCACGTATTCTATAGAATCCCGCAACCAGACTGGGGCCTGGCTCACGATCACTGTGGGCTATCTGGCTGAAGTCGACTGTGCGAGCAACGCGTTCTATAGAGAAGCCTGGGACACCGTCGTTCTGCGAAAGGCCGCGCGATGACGACCACCGCACTGAGCTACGCCAGCGGACCCTCCGATACGCCGCTCATCGGCGCCACCATCGGCGGACAGCTGGAGCGCACCACCGAGGCGTTCGGCGACCGGGACGCTTTGGTCGACGTACCGACCGGCCGGCGCTGGACCTACCGCGAGCTGACCGCGGCGGTCGACTCACTGGCCACCGGGCTGCTCGGGCTGGGCATCGCGAAGGGCGACCGGGTCGGCATCTGGGCGCCGAACGTGCCGGAGTGGGTGCTCGTGCAGTACGCCACCGCCAAGATCGGCGCGATCCTGGTGAACATCAACCCCGCGTACCGCTCGCACGAACTGCGCTACGTGCTCAACCAGGCCGGCATCTCGGTGCTCGTCTCGGCGCCGTCGTTCAAGTCCTCGGACTACGCGGCGATGATCTCGGACGTCCGCCCGGACGCGCCGGGACTGCGCGAGGTGGTGCTGCTCGGCTCGCCGGAGTGGGACTCACTGGCCGCCACCGCCGCCGACCCCGCCGCGGTGGCCGCCCGGATGGCCACCCTGGACCGGGACGACCCGATCAACATCCAGTACACCTCGGGCACCACCGGTTTCCCCAAGGGGGCGACCCTTTCCCACCACAACATCCTGAACAACGGCTTCCTGGTCACCGAGGTGCAGCGGTTCACCGAGGAGGAGCGGCTGTGCGTGCAGGTGCCCTTCTACCACTGCTTCGGCATGGTGATGGGCAACCTCGGTTCCATGGCGCACGGCTCCTGCGTGGTCATCCCGGCCCCGTCGTTCGACGCCGGCGCCACCCTGCGGGCGATCCAGGCCGAGCGCTGCACCGCGCTCTACGGGGTGCCCACCATGTTCATCGGCATCCTCGAGCACCCCGACTTCGCCGGCGCCGACCTGTCCTCGCTGCGCACCGGCATCATGTCCGGCTCCCCGTGCCCGGTGGAGTACATGAAGCGGGTCGTCTCCGAGATGCACATGGAGCAGATCACCATCAGCTACGGCATGACCGAGACCTCGCCGGTGTCCACGCACACCCGGGTGGACGCGTCCCTGGAGCGGCGCACCGCCACGGTCGGCACCCCGCAGCCGCACGTGGAGATCAAGCTGGTCGACCCGGAGACCGGGCTGACCGTGCCGCGCGGCGAGACCGGCGAGCTGTGCGCCCGGGGTTACCTGGTGATGCGCGGCTACTGGGGACAGCCGGACAAGACCGCCGAGGCGATCGACGAGGCCGGCTGGATGCACACCGGTGACTTAGCCACCATGGACGACGAGGACTACCTGAACATCGTCGGGCGGCTCAAGGACATGGTCATCCGGGGCGGCGAGAACGTCTATCCCCGGGAGATCGAGGAGTTCCTGTACTCGCATCCCGACATCGCGGACGTGCAGGTGGTCGGCGTGCCGGACGCGAAGTACGGCGAGGAGCTCTGCGCCTGGATCCGGATGCGGGAGGGCCGCGCGCCGCTGGATGCCGCCGCGCTGCGCGAGTTCTGCACCGGCAAGCTCGCGCACTACAAGATCCCCCGTTACGTGTACCTGGCTGACGAGTTCCCGATGACGGTGACCGGCAAGATCCGCAAGGTGGCGATGCGCGAGGAGTCGGTACGGGCGCTCGGGCTCACCGACCTCGGGCCCACTGCCTGACCTGGCGCGCACGGGGTGCGGGGTGCACGGGGTGCGGGGTGCATGGGGTGTACCGGGCTTGCGGGGTGCGCGGGGCTTGCTGGGTGCACGGGGTGCACGGGGCTTGCGGGTGGCCGTTGTTGCCGTGCTGCCCTGGAGGTTCGGTGCCCGCGGCGTGGCAGGTTTGCGGCTCGGCAACCGCGGGCGCCCGGACGTACCGAAACCTCACGCACGACCCCGCGGGACTCGCCGGCGAGTGATCAACGGGACATCACAGCTGTTGGAGGCCGCGAAAACAGCCCTGATGTCCCGCTGATCATGGGCCCCTGCTCGGGTGGCCGGCCAAGGGCCACTCACTGCCCAATGCCGGCGTTATCGGCCACCGAACGGCCACCAGGTTGCCGAGGCCTGCCTGTCGTCGCCGAGCTGCCCAGGAGGCAGGTTCTCGGCGCCCGCGGCGCGTCTGGTGTGCGGCTCGGCAACAAGCGGCGCGGACGGCGCGCAGTCTGAACCCGCCGGCCGTGCCGAGCGCGCAGCCTGAGCCCGCCGGCCGTGCCGAGCGTGCGTCCGCCGGCCGTGCCGAGCGCGCAGTCTGAACCGCCGGCCGTGCCGAGCGGGCAGCCTGAGCCCGCCGGCCGTGCCGAGCGTGCGTCCGCCGGCCGTGCCGAGCGCGCAGTCTGAACC
>DASYLM010000389.1:0-25534 GCA_036009565.1 Pseudonocardia sp.
GCGAGCACCCTGGCCGGCACCTTCTCCCCGCTGGCGGAGGAGCAGGTCCGCTATCCCGTGTCCTGGGGCAGTCCGGTGGTGGTCGACCTCGTGGCCATGGGACCGAACGCCTTCCACCTGTCCTCGACCGCGCTGACGGACCGGGTGTCGGAGCTGCCCGACCCCGTGTCGGCCACCGTGGCCGTGTCCGTCTCGACCTGGGTCAGGGCACCGGCGCCGGCGACTCCTCGCTGAAGTCGGCCGCGTGGGCACCTGCCCCGGGCCGGGCGAACTGGGTCCGGTACAGCTCGGCGTAGAGGCCGCCTTCGGCCAGCAGGTCCTCGTGCCGTCCCTGCTGCACGATGCGGCCGTGGTCCACGACGAGGATCAGGTCGGCGTCGCGGATGGTGGAGAGCCGGTGGGCGATGACGATGCTGGTGCGGCCCTGCATCGCGGTGTCGAGCGCGCGCTGCACGGCCGCCTCGGACTCGGAGTCCAGGTGCGCGGTGGCCTCGTCCAACACCACCACCGCCGGGCGCGCCAGGAGCAGCCGGGCGATGGTCAGGCGCTGCCGCTCGCCGCCGGAGAGCCGGTAGCCGCGCTCCCCCACCACGGTGTCCAGCCCGTCGGGCATCGAGTCCAGCAGCTCACCGAGGCGGGCCCGGCGCATCGTCTCGACCAGCTCGGCGTCGGTGGCCTCCGGGCGGGCGTAGCGCAGGTTCGCCCGGATCGTGTCGTGGAACAGGTGCCCGTCCTGGGTGACCACCCCGACTGCGCCCCGGATGGCGTCGAAGGTCAGGTCGCGCACGTCCACCCCGGACAGCTCGACGGCGCCGGACCGCACGTCGTACAGCCGAGGCACCAGGCCGGCGAGGGTGGACTTGCCGGCGCCCGAGGAGCCGACCAACGCGACCAACGACCCGGCCGGCACCTCCAGGTCGATCCCGTGCAGCACCTCCTCACCGCCCCGGGAGTCCAGGGTGGCCACGTCCTCCAGCGATGCCAGTGACACCTCGGTCGCCGACGGGTAGCCGAAGTGCACGTCGCGCAGCCGCACCGAGACCGGGCCGTCCGGGAGGGCCCTAGCGGCCGGCCTCTCGGTGATCATCGGGCGTAGGTCGAGAACCTCGAACACCCGCTCGAAGGAGACCAGCGCGCTCATCACGTTCACCCTGGCGTTGGACAGCTGGGTCAGCGGGCCGTACAGCCGGGACAGCAGCAGCGCGAGGCTGACCACCGTGCCCGGCGCGATCCGACCGGTCACCGCGAGGTAGCCGCCGAGGCCGTAGACCAGCGCCTGGGCCAGCGCGGAGAGCAGGCTCAGCGACGTCATGAACACGCGGGAGACCATCGCCGTGCGCACCCCGATGTCGCGCACCCGGGCGGCCCGGCCGCCGAACTCGGCGCGCTCGGTCGCCGGCCGGCCGAACAGCTTGACCAGGGTGGCGCCCGGCGCGGAGAACCGCTCGGTCATCTGCGTGGTCATCCCGGCGTTCAGGTTCGCCGACTCGCGCTGCAGCCCGGCGATCGTGCCGCCCATCCGCCGCGCCGGCAGCAGGAACACCGGCACCAGCACCAGCGCCACCAGGGTGACCTGCCAGGCCAGCCCGATCATCACCGCGAGCGCGAGCACCAGCTGGATCACGTTCGACACCAGGCTGGACAAGGTGTCGGTGATGGCCGCCTGGGCACCGATCACGTCGTTGTTCAGCCGGCTGACCAACGCCCCGGTCCGCGTTCGGGTGAAGAACGCCACCGGCATCCGCTGTACGTGTGAGAAGACCGCGCGGCGCAGATCCAGGATCAGCCCCTCGCCGATCCGGGCGGACAGCCAGCGGGTGGCCAGCCCGACCCCGGCGTCCAGCACGGCGAGCCCGGCGATCGCGCCCGCCAGCACCAGGACCGTGCGCACCGCCGGGGCCGCGCTGGACAACTTGGCCGCGCCGATGACGGCGTCCACCACCCTGCCGGCGAGCAGCGGGGTGAGCACGCCGATGACCGCCGAGATCACGGTGAGTAGCAGGAACACCAGGATCAGCCGCCGGTACGGGCTGGCGAAGAGCCAGATCCGGGGCAGGGTTCCCGCGGCCACCGACCGCTGGCCGATCTCCTCGCGCCGGGCCGCCGCCCGCATCATCGATCTGCCGCCCATGCCGCCCGCCATGGCGCCACCCGCTTCCTCGTCACTCGTTCCGGTCAGTGGAACACGGCGACAGCCGCGTCGCTTCCCCGACCATCCGCGCTACGAGTGTGCAACCTCAAGGTATGTACAGGTCAAGCAGGGTCAGCCGGGATAGGCGTGCCGGAACTGCACGCTGATCCGCGGCCCGGCCCTGCGCACCTTGGGCACAGCGTGCTGCCAGGTGCGCTGACAGGAACCGCCGAGGACCAGCAGATCCCCCGGGCCGGGCATCAGCCCGAGCGAGCGGCCACCGCCCGTCGGCCGGAGCCGGAACGGCCGCACCGCGCCCAGCGAGACCAGAGCCACGGTCGCCGTCGGCAGCTCCCTGGCGACCCGGTCGCCGTGCCACGCGACGCTGTCCGAGCCGTCCCGGTAGAGGTTGACGCCGACCTGGGTGAACTGCTCCGCGTACCGGGCGGACAGCACCCCGGCCATCCGGGCCAGCACCGGTTCGGCCAGCTCCACCGGTGACCGCTCGGTGAGCACCCAGCGGTGGGTCAGCCTCGGCTCCAGCACCATCCGCTCGTACATCCGCACCTCGCGAGGGCCCTGCCAGGGAGTGTTCGCCAGCAGACGGTCGAACAGCGCGTCCGCCCCGCTGAGCCAGCCGGGCACCAGGTCGACCCAGGCTCCGTCGGACAGTCCGTACCGGTGGCGACCGGCGAAGCTCTCGTCGACGTCCGGAGCGTCGTCCCCGCCGCCGAACAGCGACGGCTGCCACCCGAGCTCCCCGACGGGCACACCGGCCCCAGAACCGGCCCCAGTACCGACCACGAGAGCGACACTAGCCCAACTCGAACGTATATTCGAGTGCCCTATCCCGTGCCGGCGACGAGCGAACGCAACCGCCGCACCTGGGCGGCCCGCTCGTTGGCCAGCGCCTCGGCCGGCCCCGCGCCGTCCACGATGGCGGACAGCAGCCCCAGCGTCGCCGCGGTGGCGCCGGCCGGCGCGGCGGTGAGGGAGTCGACGAGCTGGTCGACGGTGGTGTCCAGCTCAGCGTTGGGCACACTGCGCAGCGCCAACCCGATAGCCACCGCCTCGGCCGCCCCGACGCGGCGCCCGCTCAGGCAGATCTCCACCGCCCTGGCGTAGCCCACCGCATGCACCAGCGGGTAGGTGCCGCCCAGGTCGGGCACGATGCCCAGGGTCACCTCGGCCATGCTGAACTTCGCGTCGTCGGCGACCACCCGCAGGTCGCAGGCCAGCGCCAGCTGGAACCCGGCACCGATCGCGTGGCCCTGCACCGCCGCCACGGTGAGCCACCGCGGTTCGCGCAGCCAGCCGAAACCAGCCTGGAAGCCGGCCAGGTGCGCCTCGGCCTCGACCTCGGTCATCGTTGCAAGGCTGGCCATGCTCGGGACGCCGTCCAGCCCGGCTGGATCGAACATGCGTCGATCCAGCCCGGCCGAGAACGCGCGCCCAGCGCCCCGCACCACCACCACGCGAACCTGGTCGTTGACCGGGTCACACAGCAAGTCGCCGATCGCGGCCAGCGCCGCCCAGGTGTGCGGCGTCTGCGCGTTCAGCGACTCGGGACGGTTGAGCGTGATTGTTGCTCGGGGTGGGCGGACCTCGAAGGTCAGCCCAGCCCGCTCGAGCAGGTCGGACGGCACTGATGGGGTCAGGGCGTCCTACTTCTTCTTGGTTCGGGTAGCTCCGCCGCGACCACGCAGCGTCACCCCCGTTTCGGAGAGGACCCGGTGGACGAAGCCGTACGAACGACCCGTCTGCTCCGCCAACGCACGGATGCTCGCGCCCTTCTCGTACTTCTTCTTGAGATCGCTCGCTAACTTGTCCCGCTGGGTGCCAGTGATACGAGCACCCTTTTTCAGGTCGGCCACTCGGTCGGCCCTCCTTCGCCGGTTCGGGATCGCTCCGCCAGATCCCCTGGTGGCGACATGATGATCCACCGGACCCGATCAACGCCAGGAGATCGACATAGAGATCGGCGAACGGTTCGGCCAAATGGCTTTCGCGTCTGGGTGATCATTGATACGCGTTCGGGTGGTCAGGCCAGCGTGACGAGTTCGAGGTAGTCCGCGGACCAGTGATCCTCGGTCCCATCGGGCAGCACGATCACTCGCTCGGGGTGCAGTGCGTTGGCCGCGCCCGGATCGTGGGTCACCAACACCACAGCGCCCTCGTAGCGGCGCAGCGCGTCCAGTACCTGCTCCCGGCTGATCGGGTCGAGGTTGTTGGTCGGCTCGTCCAGCAGCAGCACGTTCGCCGCCGAGCTGACCAGCCCGGCCAGCGCCAGCCTGGTCTTCTCACCACCGGACAGCGTGCCGGCGATCTGCTTGAGCTGGTCGCCGGAGAACAGGAAGGCGCCGAGCAGGGTGCGCAGGCGTTGCTCCGGGGCGTCCGGGGCGGCGTGCCGGATGCAGTCCCAGACGGTGGCGTCCAGGTCCAGCGTGTCGTGCTCCTGGGCGTAGTAGCCCAGCCGCAGCCCGTGGCCCGCCAGCACCTCGCCGCTGTCCGGCTGCTCCTGCCCCGCGAGCAGCTTCAGCAGGGTCGTCTTGCCGGCGCCGTTGAGGCCCAGCACCACGACCCGGCTGCCCCGGTCGATCGCCAGGTCCACCCCGGCGAAGATCTCGAGCGAGCCGTAGGACTTGGCGAGCCCCTCGGCGGTCAGCGGAGTGCGGCCGCACGCTGCCGGCTCCGGGAACCTGATCTTGGCGACCTTGTCGTTCTGCCGCACCTCGTCGAGCCCCGCGATCAGGTTGTCGGCCCGGCGCGCCATGTTCTTGGCGGCCACCGCCTTGGTCGCCTTGGCACCCATCTTGGCCGCCTGCAGGTGCAGCGCGGCGGCCTTCTTCTCCGCGTTGGCCCGCTCGCGGCGGCGGCGCTTCTCGTCGGTGGCGCGCGCGTCGAGATACCGCTGCCAGGACAGGTTGTAGCTGTCGATCTCGCTGCGGGTCGCGTCCAGGTACCAGACCTTGTTGACCACCGCGCCGAGCAGCTCGGTGTCGTGGCTGATCACCACCAGACCACCCTCGTGGCGCTGCAGGAAGGACCGCAGCCAGCTGATCGAGTCGGCGTCCAGGTGGTTGGTCGGCTCGTCCAGCAGCAGCGTGGTGGCCGACCGGCCGCCGGAGCCGGCATCGCTGGCCGCGTAGAGGATGCGGGCCAGCTCGACGCGGCGGCGCTGCCCGCCGGAGAGCGTGTCCAGGGTCTGCTCGAGTACCCGGTCCGGCAGCCCGAGGTGGGCGCAGATCCGGGCCGCCTCGCTCTCCGCGGCGTACCCGCCGAGCGCGGAGAAACGCTCCTCGATGCGGCCGTACTCGCGCACCGCGCGGTCCCGCTCGGCACCGTCGACGAGCTCGGCCATGGCGCCCTGCGCCTTCTCCATCTCGCGCAGCAGCTGGTCCAGCCCGCGCGCGGAGAGCACCCGGTCCTTGGCGGACACCGAGAGGTCGCCCTCGCGCGGGTCCTGGGGCAGGTAGCCGACCTGGCTGGTGGCGGTGACCGAGCCACCGTAGGGCTGCGCCGAGCCGGCGAGCACCCGCATGCTGGTGGTCTTGCCGGCGCCGTTGCGCCCGACCAGGCCGATCCGGTCACCAGGGGCGACCCGCAGGTTCGCGCCGGCGACCAGGGTGCGCGCACCGGCGCGCAGTTCGATGTCGGTCGCGGTGATCATGCGGGACCTGCCTGGGCCGTAGCGGCGAAAGCCGCGAGAACCAGTTGCCAGGGGACGAGCCAGGACACGGGAAGAACTCCAAACGAGTGTCGGACAGGGCAGTCTGGCCCGCCAGCCGTGGCTGGTGGGCATCCAGGCGGCTTAGCTCGTCCGGACCACGCACTCCAGTGTAAAGGAAGGGGGTACTCCGATTAGGGTCAGCGTCCATGACCGCTGTCACCCCCGACCTGTCCGACCTCACCGGCCGCGTCGCCGTCGTCACCGGCGCGAGCCGGGGCATCGGCTACGGGATCGCCGCCGAGCTGCTCTCCCGGGGAGCCTCGGTGACGATCACCGCCCGGAAGCCCGACGAACTCGCCGCGGCCGCCGAGAAGTTGGCCGCCGACGTCCCGGACGCCGCGAAGCGGGTGCTCGGGCTGCCCGGCAACGCGGGCGACGCGGCGTCCCGGGCCGAGACCGTGGCCACCACGGTCGAGCGCTTCGGCTCGCTGGACATCCTGGTGAACAACGCCGGCGTCAACCCGGTCTACGGCCCCCTGATGGACGCCGACCTGGACGGCGTGCGCAAGGTCTTCGACATCAACGTGGTGGCCGGGCTGGGCTACCTGCAGGAGGCGTACCGGGCCTGGATGGGCGAGCACGGCGGCGCGGTGGTGAACCTCGCGTCCACCGCGGGGTTCCGCTCCACCGGGGTGATAGCCGCCTACGGGGCGGCCAAGGCCGCGCTCATCCGGCTGACCGAGGAGCTGGCCTGGCAGCTCGGCCCGTCGATCCGGGTGAACGCGGTGGCCCCGGCGGTGGTCAAGACGAAGTTCGCCAGCGCGCTCTACACCGGGCGCGAGGAGCAGGTGGCCAACGCCTACCCGATGAAGCGTCTCGGCACCCCGGAGGACGTCGCCCAGCTGGTCGGCTTCCTGGTCTCGGACGCCGCGTCCTGGATCACCGGCGAGACCGTCCGGGTGGACGGCGGCATCCTGTCCACCGGCAGCCTGGGCTGAGCTCGCGCCACTGTGCTGGACGTGTTGGTGGTCGGCGCCGGGCCCGCCGGGCGCGCGGTGGCCGCCGCCTGCGGTGAGCGCGGGCTGCGCACCCGGGTGCTGGACCCGGCGCCGGGCCGGCCGTGGCGCGCGACCTACGGCGCCTGGCTCGACGAGCTGCCCGCCGAACTGCCGGACTCGGTGGTGGCGGCCACGGTGGCGGGGCGGGCCATCGCGGCCACCGAGCACCCGCTCAACCGGCGCTACGCGGTGCTCGACGTGCCGGCCCTGCGCGCCCACCTGGACGAGCGGCTCGCCGCCGCCGGGGTGCCGGTCGAGCGGGGCCGGGCCGATCGGGGCGCGCTGCCGCCGGCCGGGCTGGTGATCGACGCCGGCGGCGCGGCCCAACCGCTCTCGGTGCGGCGGCCCCGGCCCCGGGTTCGCGCCGAACAGACCGCGGTCGGGGTGGTGGTGCCGGCCGAGCTGGCCGCGCCGCTACTGCCGGCCGGAGACGCGCTCTTCATGGACTGGCGCCAGCACGGCGGGCCCGGCGACTGGCCGACGTTCCTCTACGCGGTACCGCTGGGCGGCGACCGGGTACTGCTGGAGGAGACCTCGCTGGCCCGCCGGCCGGGCCTCGACCTGGACACCCTCACCGCGCGGTTGCGCGCGAGGCTCGCCGCGCACCGGATCCGGCCGCCCGCCGACGCCCCGCGCGAGGCGGTGCGCTTCGCGCTCGACCTGCCCCGCCATCGCGGCCCCGGCGTACTCGGCTTCGGCGCGGCCGCCCCGCTCACCCACCCGGCCACCGGCTACCAGCTGGCCGAGGCGCTGCGGCTGGCCCCGGCGGTGGCCGGGGCGGCGGCCACCGCGCTCCCCGGCGGGCCGGCCGCCGCGCTCGCCGCGACGCGGGCGCTGCTCTGGCCGGCTCCGGCGCGGGCGGTGCACCTGCTGCGCCGCCGCGGTCTGGAGAGTCTGCTGCGGCTGCCGCCGGCGCACCTGCCGGCCTTCTTCGAAGGATTCTTCGCGCTCCCGGACCGCCGGCGCCGCGCCTACCTCAGCGGCAGAACCGATTTCGCCGGTACCGCCGCCGCCATGACGGGTATGTTCGCGACCACGAGCTGGCCGGTCCGGCTTCGCCTGATTGGGTCTTCATTGCTGGTCAGCGCCCCTCCCGAGTCAACCACATGGAGCAACGTGGAGTAGTTTCTGCCATAACAGACGCCACAAGAAGGAGGCTCCCGATGGGCTCCTACCAGAAAATTGTCGTGGGTACAGACGGCTCCGACACCTCGCTGCGCGCGGTGGACCGGGCCGGCTCCATCGCCGGCGACAGCAGCGCCGAGCTGATCATCGTGTGCGCCTACGAGCCGGCCAGCCGCGACGAGGTCAAGGCCGCCGCCGATGCCCTGGGCAGCGAGGCCTACCAGGTGGTCGGCTCCGCGCCCGCCGAGAGCCTGCTGCGCGACGCGGCCACCCGGGCCCGCTCCGGCGGCGCCCAGAAGGTTGACACCATCGCTGTGCAGGGCAGCCCGGTCGACGCGCTGGGCGACGCCGTGGACGACCGCAATGCTGACCTGCTGGTGGTCGGCAGTGTCGGGCTCAACACGCTGAGCGGCCGGATCCTGGGCTCGGTCCCGCAGAGCGTGGCCCGCCGTTCCGGCGTCGATGTGCTCATCGTCCATACGACGTGACCGATCACGCTCCCGCCCGGGAGCGCGTCTGGTTGGGCCGGTTCAGCCGGCTGTTCGACCTCGGCACCAGCCCCGAGGCGCGGCAGGACGAGGACGCCCGGCACCGGCAGTTCGAGGAGCTCATCCTCGGCGGGCCTCGGCGGTACACCAGGGCACAGCTGCTCGCGGAGAGCGGCATGGACCCCGACCTCATGATCCAGCTGTGGCGCTCCCTCGGGTTCGCCGAGGTGCCGGATGAGGAGGTCGTCTTCACCGAGGGCGACCGGGAAGCCCTGAGCCAGCTCGAGCTGTTGCGGCAGGCGGGTCTGGTCCCGGTCGACGTCGAGGACGCGGTGGCCCGGTCGGTCGGGCAGGCGATGGCCGGCCTGGCCGACTGGCAGATCGAGATGCTGTACCAGCTGTTCGACTACGGGCACCGCACCGTGGACGAGCGCGAGATGATGGAAATCACCGAACGCGTCATCCCGCTGCTCGAGCAGATGCAGGGCTACGTCTGGCGACGGCACCTGGCCGCCGCGGCCGGTCGGGTGCTCGCCGCGACGCCCGACGAGTCGGAGACCCACACCCTCACCGTGGGGTTCGCGGACCTGGTCGGCTTCACCAGGGCCACCCGCCGGCTCAGCCCGACCGACCTGACCAAGTTGATCGGGGACTTCCAGGGGGTGGCCACCGACGTGGTGGCCACCTGCCGGGGCCGCGTGGTCAAGACGGTCGGTGACGAGGTGCTGTTCGTCGCCGACGCCGCGCCGGACTGCGTGGAGATCGCACTTCAGCTGGTCGAGCGGGTCGGAGCCACGCCGTCGCTGCCGGAGCTGCGGATCGGCCTTGCGGTCGGCGAGGTGGTGACCCGGTTCGGCGATGTCTACGGCGAGGCGGTCAACATCGCCGCCCGGCTGACGGCACACGCGCGGCCAGGTCGGATCCTGGTGGATCGCAACCTGGCCGCGGTACTCGAGCACGACTCACGCTTCCAACTGCATTCGCGCCGGCCTCTGGCTGTCCGGGGCTACCGGTACCTCCAACAGTGGGAACTGACTCGCGCGGACTCCGAATCCTCCTCCTAGGCGACCGTCGACTCCTGGTACGGCAACTGCTTGATCTTCGCCGGCCGGCCGCGACCCCGCTTGAACGGGATCACCCGCCCCCGCTCGAAGATCTCGCCGCCCCAGACGCCCCACGGCTCGCGCCGGTCCAGGGCACCGGCGAGGCACTGCCTGCGGATCGGGCATTCCTGACACAGGGCCTGCGCGCGGCCCAGCTGTTCCGGGTGCTCGGCGAACCAGAGGTCCGCCTCCTCGGTACGACACGGCAGCCCTACCTCGGCGCCCGGTGCGGCTGCGAGCAGCCCACCAAGGTCGGGAGCCAGGGTGTACTGCGAGCTGCCCGCACTGATGGTTCCGCCGTCGAGCGGAATCTTCGCGACGAACACTGTCCTACCCCCTCTATCACTGAGCGACACGGGTCGCTCAGTGATTCAGCCTGCCGGGCGGCGGCTTTGGGGGCGTCCCTCTCACGGACCGAACCATCTCCTCCTTAAGGTGGACGACAGCCCAACCTGAA
Organism: Pseudonocardia sp.; assembly: GCA_036009565.1. Classification (GTDB taxonomy): domain Bacteria; phylum Actinomycetota; class Actinomycetes; order Mycobacteriales; family Pseudonocardiaceae; genus Pseudonocardia. The sequence continues at coordinate 10,033 of DASYLM010000389.1, forward strand.
GGATGAGACGTGCGGTTGACCTGCGGGTTCGTCAAAGGTCACGCAGGCGGCGCCGGAGCGGCGCACGAAGGATACTACGTAAGTAGTACCCCGAACGATGTGGAACGCTACCAGCGTAGGACGCAGCGCCCTAGCGTTAATTGATATGAACCCTCATAGACATAGCGGGCTCATAACAATCAGCGCGAACCTTCGACTCAGGACACTAGACCGTGAAACCGAGCGCCCGGAGCTGCTCCCGGCCGTCCTCGGTGATCTTGTCGGGGCCCCACGGCGGCATCCAGACCCAGTTGATCTTGACGTCGTCGACCAGGCCGCTGCCGCCGGAGCCGACCAACGCTGAGCGGGTCTGGTCCTCGATGACGTCGGTCAGCGGGCAGGCAGCCGAGGTCAGCGTCATGTCCACCAGGGCGACCTTGTTGTCGTCCACCCGGATGTCGTAGACCAGGCCGAGATCGACCACGTTGATGCCCAGCTCGGGGTCCACGACGTCACGCATCGCTTCCTCGAGGTCGTCCAGGCTCGGCGTGCCGGCACCCGGTGTGGCGGGCGGCTCGGGCATGCCTGCAGCGCCGCGCACCACCTCGGTGCCGTCGGCGTCGGTTGCGGGTGTCGTGTCGGGCTGTACGTCAGTCACTGCTTTGCTCCGTTCGTTCCCGGTGCCGTGCCGGATCCCTCTGTTCCGCGGACCACCGCGTCCTTGAACGCCATCCAGCCGAGCAGCGCGCACTTCACTCTGGCCGGGTACTTCGCCACGCCCGCGAAGGCCACCCCGTCACCGAGTACGTCCTCGTCCGGCTCGACCGTGCCCCGACTCTGCACCATCTCCTGGAACGCGTCCAGGATGCGCATCGACTCCGCCACGCTGCGCCCGACCACCAGGTCGGTGAGCACCGAGGCGGCGGCCTGGCTGATCGAGCAGCCCAGCGCCTCGTAGGAGACGTCGGCGACCACGAGGGAGTCACCGGTGTCGGTGGCGGCGGTGCCGTTGCTCTTGAGCGACACCCGCAGCGTCACCTCGTCGCCGCAGGTCGGGTTGACCTGGAAGGACTCGGCGTCGAACGGTTCCCGCAGGCCGGCGCCGTGCGGGTTGCGATAGTGGTCCAGGATGATCTCCTGGTACATCTGGTTGAGCTGCATCAGGCAACCCCGAAGAACTTCTGCGCGGCGCGGACGCTGTCGATCAGCACCCGGACCTCGTCGACGGTGTTGTAGACCGCGAAGCTGGCCCGCACGGTGGCGGCCACCCCGAAGCGGCGGTGCAGCGGCCAGGCGCAGTGGTGGCCGACCCGGACGGCAACGCCCTCGTCGTCCAGCACCTGGCCCACGTCGTGCGCGTGCACGTCGTCCACCACGAAGGACACCGCGCCGCCCCGGTCGTCCGGGCCGGTCGGGCCGATGATCCGTATCCCGGGCAGCTCGGCGAGCCCGGCCAGCGCCGCCGAGGTGAGCTCGCGCTCGTGCTCGGCGACGACGTCCATGCCGATCGCGCTCAGGTAGTCGACCGCGGCGGCCAGCCCGACGGCCTGCGAGGTCATCGGCACGCCGGCCTCGAAGCGCTGCGGCGGCGGTGCGTAGCTCGAGCCCTCCATCCGGACCAGCTCGATCATCGAGCCGCCGGTGAGGAACGGCGGCATCGCGGCGAGCAGGTCCTCCCGGCCGTAGAGCACGCCGACCCCGGAGGGGCCGAGCATCTTGTGCCCGGAGAACACCGCGAAGTCCACCCCGAGCGCGGCCAGGTTCACCGGCCCGTGCGGCACCGACTGGCAGCTGTCCAGCAGCACCAGCGCGCCCACCTCGCGGGCCCGGCGGACCAGCTCCTCGACCGGGTTCACCGTGCCGAGCACGTTGGACTGGTGCACGAAGGCGACCAGCTTGGTGCGCTCGTTGATCAGGTTGCGCGCCTCGTCGGAGTCGAGTTCCAGCCGGCCGTCCGCACCCACCGAGAACCAGCGCAGGGTGGCACCGGTGCGCCGGCAGAGCTCCTGCCAGGGCACCAGGTTCGCGTGGTGCTCCATCTCGGTGACCACGATCTCGTCACCGGGGCCGACCGCGAACCGGGAGGCCGGGTCGCCGGCGCCGTAGCCGATGCTGGCGTTGCTGATCGCGTAGGCGACCAGGTTGACGCCCTCGGTGGCGTTCTTGACGAACACCACCTCACCCGGCTCGACACCGACGAACCGGGCGATCCGGGCCCTGGCCGACTCGTAGGCGTCGGTCGCTTCCTCGGCGAGCTGGTGCGCGCCGCGGTGCACCGCCGCGTTGTGCTGCTCGAGGAACGCCCGCTCGGCGTCCAACACCTGGCGCGGGCGCTGCGAGGTCGCCCCGGAGTCCAGGTAGACCAGCGGTCTACCGTCCCGCACGGTCCGGGACAGGATCGGGAAGTCGGCCCGCAGCTTGCCGACATCGAGCTCGGTCACGTGGGTCTCCCTACTGGGCGGCGGTGGCTGAACCGCTGGTGAAACGCACGTAGCCGTGCTCCTCCAGCTCGTCGGCCAGCTCGGCGCCACCGGAGGCGACAACCCGCCCGGCCGCGAACACGTGCACCACGTCCGGGGTGATGTGCTTCAGGATCCGGGTGTAGTGCGTGATCAGCAGGACCCCGACGTCGCCCTCGGCCTTGTACCGGTTGACCCCCTCGGACACCACCCGCAGCGCGTCCACGTCGAGCCCGGAGTCGGTCTCGTCCAGGATCGCGAACTTCGGCTTGAGCAGCGAGAGCTGCAGCACCTCGTGCCGCTTCTTCTCACCGCCGGAGAAGCCCTCGTTCACGCTGCGCTCGGCGAACGCGGAGTCGATCTCCAGGTCGGTCATCGCGGCCTTGACCTCTTTGACCCAGTGGCGCAGCTTGGGCGCCTCGCCGCGCACCGCGGTGGCCGCGCTGCGCAGGAAGTTCGACATCGAGACCCCGGGCACCTCGACCGGGTACTGCATGGCCAGGAACAGCCCGGCCCTGGCGCGCTCGTCCACGCTCAGCGCGAGAACGTCCTCGCCGTCCAGCAGCACCTCACCGGAGGTGACCTCGTACTTGGGGTGACCGGCGATTGCGTAGGCCAGGGTCGACTTGCCGGACCCGTTCGGACCCATGATCGCGTGCGTCTCGCCGGACCGGACGGTCAGGTCGACGCCGCGCAGGATCTCCTTCGCTTCCGGATCCGACCCGGACCCGGCCCGTACCTCAACGTGCAGGTCCTTGATCTCAAGGGTGGACATGTGTGCTCGTGCTCCAGATCGTGTGTGGTGGGAAGTTTCGAACCGGACGAGAGCCAACCGCGCTGTCTACCGTTCGTCGTTCATGGCGGCCAGCTCGGCCTCGACAGCTGCCTCGAGCCGCTCGCGCAGCGCCGGCACCGAGATCCGGTTGATGATCTCGTTGAAGAAGCCGCGCACCACCAGGCGGCGGGCGACTGTCTCCGGAATGCCCCGCGAGCGCAGGTAGAACAGCTGCTCGTCGTCGAACCGGCCGGTCGCGCTGGCATGCCCGGCGCCGGCGATCTCGCCGGTCTCGATCTCCAGGTTGGGCACCGAGTCGGCGCGGGCACCCTGGGTCAGCAGCAGGTTGCGGTTCAGCTCGAAGGTCTCGGTGCCCTCGGCCTCGGCCCGGATCAGCACGTCGCCGATCCACACCGTGTGCGCGTCCTCGCCCTGCAACGCGGACTTGTAGACCACGTTCGAGCGGCAGTGCGGCGCCGAGTGGTCGACCAGCAGCCGGTGCTCCAGGTGCTGCCCGGCGTCGGCGAAGCTCAGCCCGGCCAGCTCGGCGTCCCCGCCGGGCCCGGCGTAGCGCACCGTGGGGCTGATCCGCACCAGGTCGCCACCGAGGCTCACCGTGGTGGCGCGCAGCGTCGCGTCGCGGCCGACCAGGATGTGCTGGGCGCCGACGTGCACCGCGTCGTCGGCCCAGTCGTCGATCACCACCAGGGTCAGCTTGGCGCCGTCGCCGAGTACCACCTCGACGTTGTCGGCGAGCGTGCCCGACCCGGTGTAGTCCAGCACCACGACCGCCTCGGCGTGGGTGCCGGCGCGCAGCTGCAGGTGGGCGAGCGCGGTGCGCCCGACGCCCGGGCCCGCCACCGTGATGGTGACCGGCTCGAGCTGGCCCTCCATGGTGACCACGGTGGCCGCCGGGGATCCCGACCACGCCAGCGCCGCCACCCGGTCGGCCGGCGCGCCGGCTTCCCCGATGCGCGGGTCGGCCGCCGGGTCGGCGGCCGCCACCGTCTCCACGGTCAGGCCCTCGGTCGGCCCGGACACCCGGAACTCGGCCTCGCCGTCGATGCTCGCCGTGACTGTGTCCAACGGGCCGGCGAGCCCACGCAGCCGGCGCATCGGCGTGAAGCGCCAGTTCTCCTCGCGCCCGCTGGGCACCTCGAAGGCCGCCGGGTCGTAGGAGGTGAACCGCTCCCCCGCCGACGCGGCGGGCACCACTCCGGTGCCCTTCTTCGCCCCGGCGAGCTCCGGGGCCAGACCACTGACCTCTGTCGTCATCCGACAGAACCCTCCATCTGCAGCTCGATCAGCCGGTTCAGCTCCAGCGCGTACTCCATCGGCAGCTCGCGGGCGATCGGCTCGACGAATCCCCGGACCACCATGGCCATCGCCTCGTCCTCGGTCAGACCGCGGCTCATCAGGTAGAAGAGCTGGTCCTCGCTGACCTTGGACACGGTGGCCTCGTGGCCCATCGACACGTCGTCGTTGCGCACATCCACGTAGGGGTAGGTGTCACTGCGACTGATCTGGTCGACCAGGAGCGCATCGCACTTCACGGTGCTGCGGCTGTGATGAGCTCTGGGATTCACCCGCACGAGGCCCCGGTACGAAGTGCGTCCGCCACCCCTGGCCACGGACTTGGAAATGATCGTGGAACTGGTGTGCGGCGCCAGGTGGGTCATCTTGGCGCCGGCATCCTGGTGCTGGCCCTCACCGGCGAACGCGATGGACAGCACCTCGCCCTTGGCGTACTCGCCCATCAGCATCACGGCCGGGTACTTCATGGTCACCTTGGAGCCGATGTTGCCGTCGACCCACTCCATGGTGGCGCCGGCTTCCGCCTTGGCCCGCTTGGTGACCAGGTTGTAGACGTTGTTCGACCAGTTCTGGATCGTCGTGTAGCGGCACCGGCCGCCCTTCTTCACGATGATCTCCACCACCGCGCTGTGCAGCGAGTCCGAGGAGTAGATCGGCGCCGTACAGCCCTCGACGTAGTGCACGTAGGCACCCTCGTCGACGATGATCAGCGTCCGCTCGAACTGGCCCATGTTCTCGGTGTTGATCCGGAAGTAGGCCTGCAGCGGGATGTCCACGTGCACGCCCGGCGGCACGTAGATGAAGGACCCGCCGGACCACACCGCACCGTTGAGCGCGGAGAACTTGTTGTCACCGTGCGGGATGACCGAGCCGTAGTACTCCCGGAACAGCTCCGGCTGCTCACGCAGCGCGGTGTCGGTGTCCAGGAAGATGACGCCCTGCTGCTCGAGGTCCTCACGGATCGCGTGGTAGACGACCTCGGACTCGTACTGCGCGGCGACACCGGAGACCAGCCGGGCCTTCTCCGCCTCCGGGATGCCCAGCTTGTCGTAGGTGTTCTTGATGTCCGCCGGCAGGTCTTCCCAGGTGGCGGCCTGCTTCTCGGTGGACCGCACGAAGTACTTGATGTTGTCGAAGTCGATGCCGGACAGGTCGGCACCCCAGCGCGGCATGGGCTTGCGCTCGAACAGCTTCAGCCCCTTCAGCCGGCTCTCCAGCATCCACTCCGGCTCGTTCTTCAATGCCGAGATGTTCGCGACCACGTCGGCCGAGAGACCGCGCCGGGCGTTGGTGCCGGCCGCGTCGGAGTCCGACCAGCCGAAGGCGTAGTTCCCCAGGGAGGCAATGGTCTCCTCCTGGGTGAGCTGCGTCTGGGGCGTCTCAGCCGTCCGCTCAGGAGCGGTAGTCATACGCGCTGCCTCCCTTTCGGGATGGTTGTGGTGGTTTCGTTACGCCGCTCGGCGCGCGGTTGGTGGCCGCGATCGGGAATGCCGAGTGGGACGTGTGTGGTGCACGCGGCGTCACCGCGGGCGATGGTGGCAAGCCGCTGCACGTGGGTGCCGAGCAGTTCGGCGAACACGTGGGTCTCCGCCTCGCACAACTCCGGGAACTGCGCCGCGACGTGCGCCACCGGGCAGTGATGTTGACAGAGCTGCTCGCCGTTGCCGGTCCGGCGCGCCGCCGCCGCGTAGCCCTGGGCGGTCAGCGCCTCGGCCAGCGCGCTGGCCCGCTCGGCCACCGTCTCGCCCTCGGTGATGTCGGCCCGGTGCCGCTCGACCAGCTCGGTGGCGCGGCGCTCGGCGAAGTGCCGGACCGCGTCCGGGCCACCGGTCTCGGCCAGGTAACGCAGCGCGGCGACGGCGAGGTCGTCGTAGCCGTGCCCGAACCGCACCCGGCCGGCCTCCGTCAGCAGGTACAGCCGCGCCGGCCGGCCCCGTGCCCGGGGGCCGCGGCGGGGGGCCTCGCGGGTGGTCGCCTCGCCGTCGGCGAGCATCACGTCCAGGTGCCGGCGGACGGCGGCGACACTGAGCTCCAGCTCGGCGGCCACCTCGACGGCGGGCACCGGGCCGTGCTCGAGCAGCTGCCTGGCCACCGCGACCCGGGTACCACCGTCGGAGACCGTGGCGCGGAGGCCGGAATCGGCCGTTCCGGCGCGCACGCCCTCGTCCGACGCCGGCCTCGCGACCGTCGCCGGAGCAGCTCCGGTGGTTTTCACAACACCAGTGTTGCGTATTTCAGCTCGGACGTCCAAGCCGGGCCACCCAGTGGTGACCCGCCTCACTCTCGACTCTCACTCCGCGCTGCCGTTCGATGACTCAGCGCTTCCGTTCGATGACGGTGAGTGGTACCTGGGGCACGCGCCCGCCGGCCGGTACCGACGGCTCTGCCGCGCCCCGACCCGATCAGGGCATGTGGCGGACCCTCCCATAGGCTTTCCCGCTATGGCGGCGCCCGACCTGAGCACTCACCAGGCGGCTGAGGGGTCCCCTGAGTCGGCCGCCGGGGCGGGTCCGGCCAGGTCGAACCACCCCAGCGCGAGCACGGTGCGGCGCTTCGGCATGACCGGCGCACTGCTGATGGCGATCGGGGCGCTCGGCGCCGGCGCGCTGCCGGTACCCAACCCCCTGTTCGGCACCCGGCTGCTCGGGCTGCCCTCCCGCAACGCGACGGTGTCCATCGCCATCACCTACGCCGGCATGGCGATGGTCGTGCTGGGCTGGCTGTGGCTGGGCCGGATGCTGAAGCGCGACCAGAACGGCGGCACGCCGCTGGCCAAGGGCTTCATCGCGCGCACCATGATGCTGTGGGCGCTGCCGCTGCTGGTGGCGCCGCCGCTGTTCAGCAAGGACGTCTACAGCTACCTGGCGCAGAGCGCGATCGCCGCCAGGGGGCTGGACCCGTACCTGCTCGGTCCGGCCGACGCGCTGGGCATCGACGACCCGCTCACCCGCAGCATCCCGACGGTGTGGCGCCCCACGCCCGCGCCGTACGGCCCGCTGTTCCTCTGGCTCGGCAAGTGGATCACCGGGCTGACCGGCAACGACGTGGTGCTCGGTATCTTCGCGCACCGGCTACTCGCGCTCTGCGGGCTCGCGCTGATCGTGTGGGCCCTACCCCGGCTGGCCAAGCGGCTGGACCTGGACCCGCGCTCCGCGCTGTGGCTCGGGGTCGGCAACCCGCTGGTGCTGTTCCACCTGTTCAGCGGCGTGCACAACGAGGCCCTGATGCTCGGCCTGATGCTCGCCGGGCTGGAGGTCGGGCTGGCCCGGTCCTGGCTGCTGGGCACTGTGATCATCACCCTGGGCGCGGAGATCAAGATCCCGGCGGCCCTGGCGCTGGGCTTCCTCGGCATGTGGGCGGCCCGCGAGCGCGGTGGCCGGCCCCTCGACGTGGCCAAGGTCGGGGTGTCGATGGCGGTGGTGTTCGGCGCCGTGATGGCCGGCGTCGCCTATGGCACCGGCCTCGGTTTCGGCTGGATCAACACCCTCGACATCCCGACGCTGATCCGCAGCTGGGTATCGGTGAGCACCGATCTCGGCGTCATCGGCGGCCAGCTCGGCGTGTTGGCCGGGATGGGCGACCACACCACCCAGGTGCTCACGCTGACCCGGGCACTCGGCGGCGTGGTCTCCGCCGCGATCTGTGTGTGGTTGCTGTTCGGCACCCTGCGCGGCCGGATCGACCCGGTCACCGGCCTGGGCTGCGGCCTGGGCGCCGTGGTGCTGCTCAGCCCCACCGTGCACCCCTGGTACCTGCTGTGGGCGGCCATCCCGCTGGCCGCGTCCACCGCCCGGATCCGCTACCGCCGCCTCTCCGTGGCCGGCTCGGCGATCGTCGCGCTGCTGGTGCCGCCCACCGGCGCCGACTTCTCCTTCCGCCCCTACCAGCTGCCGATGGCCATCGTCGCCGGCGCGGTCATCCTGTTCGTCCCGCTGTGGCTGGTGCGCCACCGGATCCCCCGCTAGCCGCTGCGTCGAGTGTGTCGAGTGTGTCGAGTGTGTCGAGGGTCCCGGTCAGGGTCGTCCCGACGGCTGTTCGACAACACGTAGAATCCACTCCTGTGAGACCCTTCCCCGCCGCCGCGTCGCTGGACACCGCGCTCTCGGTGCACGGACTGGTCAAGCGCTACGGCGATGTCGCCGCGGTGGACGGGATCGACCTGGTGCTGCCGGCGGCCTCGGTGCTCACGCTGCTCGGCCCGAACGGCGCCGGCAAGACCACCACCGTGGAGATCTGCGAAGGCTTCCGCCGCCCGGACGCCGGCGAGGTCCGGGTGCTCGGGCTGGACCCGGTGACCCAGGGCGAGCGGCTGCGGGCCCGGATCGGCGTGATGCCACAGGGCGGCGGCGCCTACCCGGGCGTGCGGGCCGGCGAGATGCTGCGGGTGATCGCGGCCTGCTCGGCCCGCCCGCTGTCGGTCGAGTGGCTGCTCGACGTACTCGGCCTCACCTCCTCCGCGCGCACCCCGTTCAAGCGCCTCTCCGGCGGGCAGCAGCAGCGGCTCGCGCTGGCCTGCGCCGTGGTGGGCCGGCCCGAGCTGGTCTTCCTCGACGAGCCGACCGCCGGAATGGACCCGCAGAGCCGCCACCTGGTCTGGGAGCTCATCGGGGCACTGCGCCGGGACGGGGTCTCGGTGCTGCTCACCACCCACCTGATGGACGAGGCGGAGGCGCTCGCCGACCAGGTCGTGATCATCGACAACGGCAAGGTCGTCGCGCAGGGCACCCCGAGCTCGCTGACCGCGCGCAGCGGCGAGCAGCAGCTGCGGTTCCGGGCCCGCCCCGGGATGAACCTGGACGCACTGGCCGAGGCGCTGCCGACCGGCTACCGCACCGAGGAGCCCATCGCGGGCAGCTACCTGGTGTGCGGCCAGATGAACCCGACGGTGCTGTCCGCGGTCACCACCTGGTGCGCCGACCAGGGCGTGCTGGCCGACGAGGTGCGGGTGGCCCGGCGCAGCCTCGAGGACGTGTTCCTGGACCTGACCGGGCGGGAGCTGCGCTCATGAGTTCCCCGGTGGGGTCCCGGTTCCCGGCCGGCACCTTCCTGCCCTCCCCCGGTCGGGGGCACCTGGGCCGGATGCTCGCCACCCAGGCCGGCGTCGAGGTGCGGCTGGCGTTCCGCAACGGCGAGCAGGTGATGCTCACGCTGCTCATCCCGCTGGCGCTGCTGGTGGGGCTCACGCTGCTCAACGTGGTACCGCTGCCCGCGCCCCGGGTGGCCATGGTGGCGCCGGGGGTCTTCGCGCTCGCGGTGCTGTCCACCGCGTTCACCGGGCAGGCCATCGCACTGGGCTTCGACCGGCGCTACGGGGTGATCCGGCGACTGGCGGCCACCGCGCTGCCGCGCTGGCTGCTGGTGGCCGGCCGGCTGGTGGCCGTGCTCGGGGTGGTCGCGATCCAGCTGGTCGTGCTGGGCGCGGTGGCCGTCGCGCTGGGCTGGCGCCCGGCGCCGGCCGGGGTGGGCTGGGCGCTGCTGCTGGTACTGCTCGGCTGCGCGGCGTTCGGCGGCCTCGGCATCCTGCTCGGCGGCACGCTGCGGGCCGAGATCGTGCTCGCGGTGGCCAACGTGATCTGGTTCGTGCTGCTGCTCGGCGGCGGCATCGTGCTCCCGGTATCCCAACTGCCCGCCGGCCTCGCCGAGGTGGCTCGGCTGCTGCCCTCCGGTGCGCTCGCCGAGGGGCTGCGGACCGCGCTGGTGACCGGGCAGTTCCCCGGGATCTCCCCGCTCCTGGTTCTGCTCGCCTGGGCCGCCGTCTCCGCCGGCGTGGCCGCGCGCACCGTCCGCCTGCGCTGACCCGGCCACCCGTCCGCTCGTTCGTCCGGCGCGGATCGGCCGGGTTGGTCGCGGATCGGCCGGGTTGGTCGCCGAGATCGACACGGGGGCTGTTCACAACATGATCAAATGACCCTGGCGTCGACCTCGGCGACGGTCGCGGAGCCGTTGTTGCGTATAGGTGCGCAGAGCTGAGCCTGTGGCCGCCCCGGTAGCGGTCTGTGCGGGGCGCCGGAGCGGGCCGCCTACGATGGCTCGGTGCCCCGTTCCACCCTGTCGAGCAGGCTCCCCGCCACCCCACCTCGGGTCATGCGAGCACTGGCCGTCGCCGCACTGGTCGCCAATGCGGGCATCGCGGTGACCGGCTCGGTGGTGCGGGTGACCGGGTCCGGCCTCGGCTGCCCGGCCTGGCCGTCCTGCTTCCCCGGCAGCCTCGTCCCGGACCCGCGCTACGACGTCGCGCCGCTGCACCAGTGGGTGGAGTTCAGCAACCGGCTGCTCACCGGCGTGCTCACCGCGGTCGTGGCCGCCTGCCTGCTCGCCGCGCTGAACACCCGGCCGCGCCGGCGCCGGCTCACCCTGCTCGCGGTGTCCATGCCGGCCGGCGTCGTCGTCCAGGCGGTGATCGGCGGCATCACGGTGCTCGCCGGGCTGGCCTGGTGGACCGTGTCGGTGCACTACCTGGTGTCCATGGTGCTGGTCTGGCTGTCGGTGCTGCTGGTCCGCGCGACCGGGCAGCTGGACGGTCCGCCGGTGCCGGCGCTGCCCGCCGCCGGCCGCGGGTTGGTCGCGCTGAGCACGGTCGCGCTGGGCGCGCTCCTCGCCGCCGGCACCCTGGTCACCGCCGCCGGGCCGCACGCCGGCGATGCGAAGACCCCCCGGCTGGGTCTCGGCGTGCCACAGATGGCCCAGCTGCACAGCGACCTGGTGATCGGCTACCTCGGTCTGCTCGTCGGGATCGGCTTCCTGCTGCGCGCGGTCGGCGCGTCGGCGGTACTGCGGCGGCGGCACTGGGTGCTGGTCGCCGCGGTGCTCGCGCAGGGCGCGCTGGGTGGGATCCAGTACGTGCTCGGGGTGCCGGAGGTGTTGGTGTCGCTGCACGTGCTCGGCGCCTGCCTGACCACGGCCGCCGCCGCCGCGCTGTGGGCGGCCAGCACGGACCGGCCGCCCGTCCCGACGGTGCCGCCCGTCCCGGCGGTGCCGCCGGTGCCGCCCGTCCCGCCCGGCACCAACGGCGCACCGGGGCCCAGCACGCCGGATGCCGCGACCTCGTCGACGCCAGCCGGCAGCCACTCCTCCCGCTGAGCCGGCTCCGCTCCGGCTGAGCACCGCACTCAGCCCGTCGGAAAGGTACGGCGGCGGCCTGCTCCGGCGGGCAGAATCAGCGGCGGATCTCACGGAGGGAGCACGATGCGCGCGGTACAGGTGGAGCAGCACGGCGGACCTGAGGTGATCAAGGTCGTCGAGCTGGACGACCCGGTCCCCGGCGAGGGCGAGCTGCTGGTCGAGGTCGCGGCCGCCGGGGTGAACTACATCGACACCTATCTCCGGTCCGGGCTCTACCCGCGGCCGACGCCGTTCGTGCTCGGCATCGAGGGTGCCGGCACGGTCCGCGCGCTCGGCCCCGGGGCGACCGGCTTCACGGTGGGCGACCGGGTCGCCTGGTCGGAGGCGCAGGGCAGCTACGCCACGCTGGCCGTAGTACCCGCCGCGCGTGCGGTGCACATCCCGGACGCGGTGACCGATGAACAGGCCGTCGGTGCGCTGCTGCAGGGCATGACGGCGCACTTCCTGGTGACCAGCACCTACCCGGTGGCGCGCGGCGAGTCGGTGCTGGTGCACGCCGCCGCCGGGGGCGTCGGGCTGCTGCTCACCCAGCTGGCCACCGCCCGCGGCGCCCAGGTGATCGGCACCGTGTCCACGCCGGAGAAGGCCGCCCTGGCCGAGGGTGCCGGCGCCGCCGAGGTGATCCAGTACACCCAGGTCGCCGACCTGGCCGCCGAGGTCCGGGCCCTGACCGACGGCCAGGGCGTCTCGGTGGCCTACGACGGGGTCGGCAAGACCACGTTCGACGCCAGCCTGGCCAGTCTGCGCCCGCGCGGCATGCTGGTGCTGTTCGGCGCCGCCAGCGGGCCGGTACCGCCGGTGGACCCGCAGCGGCTCAACGCCGGCGGCTCGCTCTACCTGACGCGGCCGACGCTGTTCCACTACGTGGCCAGCCGCAAGGAGCTGGAGTACCACTCCGGCGAGGTGTTCGCCGCCGTGGCCAACGGCACGCTGAACGTTCGGATCGGGCAGCGCTACCCGCTGGAGGACGCCCGCCGGGCCCACGAGGACCTGCAGGGCCGGCGCACCACCGGCAAGCTCATCCTGCTCCCGTGACCCGGCGGTGAACCCCCTGTCACCGAGCTGCACATCAGGCAGGCAGGGCCCCGGCGCTCAAGGCCTGTCTCCGGTGCAGCCCGGCGACAGGGCGGCGCACTGATGAGCCGCTGAGTCAAGAAGATCGGCAGTCCTGAACTAGCGGACCGGGCACCGGCGGGCCAGGCTGGGCCGATGGAGTCAGCCATCCCGGACCACCTCACCGTCGAGCGCACCCGACACCGCCGCGTCCCCGATGACTACGCACCCCCGTACCCGGCCTTCGTGGCCCGGAACCGAACCGGGGTACGCCAGGTCGTGATGGCCTATCTGGGGCTGCAGTTCCGGGGTGCGGCACCCGGGCACGCCCTCGACGAGCTGGACTCCGCGTTCGCCGCACCGGACGGCCCCGGCCACCACGACCGGGCCAGCCAGACCGACCCGGCCGGCTACACCGACATCGTGAGCATCGCCTACTGGGACGACCCGGGGGCCTTCGACCGCTGGTTCAAGACCCACCGGCAGGGCTGGATCTCCGCCGACCGGCCGGCCGACGGCACCGGGCGGTGGATCGAGGTGATCCGCCCGATGATCGAGGAGTTCGAGACCCTCTTCAACCTGCCGGACCGCCCGGAAGGGGTCGCGGTGATCGCGGACGCCTGGAGCGACGAGATCCAGGAGCACGCCTACTGGGGCGGCATGCGGGACCGTATCCCGCTGTCCCAGAACGACCCGATGCCCGGCGGCGGAGCACCGGAGGTGCAGCGGGACGGCGCGCTGGTCCGGGTCCACCCGAAACAGGGGCTGTGCCTGATCCGGTCGGGGCAGGACTGGGCCGACACGGCGGGTGACGAACGCTCGCTGTACCTCGACGACGTCGAGCCGGTGCTGCGCGCCGGCATGGACTTCCTGCGCGACGAGGGACGCCCGATCGGGTGCTACGCCAACCGCTACCTCAGGGTCCTCGGTCCCGACGGCCAGCCGTCGGACCGGTCCTTCGGCATGAGCTGGTGGCGCAGCCTGGACGCACTGGAGCGCTGGTCCGAGTCGCACCCCACCCACGTCGCCATCTTCGGCGCCGCGATGAGGTACCTGATGAAGATGGGGCCGGCCGCGAAGCTACGGCTCTACCACGAGGTCTCGGTGGTCGGGCCCGACGAGCAGTACTTCGAGTACCTGGGCTGCCACGACGGCACCGGTCTGCTCGGCGCCGGTCTCGGGTCCTGACCCACGAGGTATGGCTCGCGCGGCCCTCGCACCTGAGACCGGCTCAGGGCCGCGCGCCGGTCAGAACGGCCAGCCGAGCACCGGCAGACCGAGCGCGGCATCCACCGCGACAGTGATGAACAACCCACACAGGTACGTGTTCGACAGGTGGAACAGCCGCATCGGCCGTGCCGCCCCGCCGGCCCGCACGGTCGCGTGCAGCCGGTGCGCCATGACCACGAACCAGCCGCCGGCCAGTACCGCCACCGCCGCGTACACCCAGGACGTGACCGGGACCAGCAGCAGCGACCAGGCCGCCATCAGCCAGGAGTAGACGACGATCCGGATGGACACCTGCACCGGGCTGGCCACCACCGGGAGCATCGGCACGCCGGCGGCGGCGTAGTCGTCGCGGTAGCGCATGGCCAGCGCCCAGAAGTGCGGCGGCGTCCAGAAGAAGATCACGCCGAACATGACGAAGGCCGGCCAGTCCACCCGCCCGGTCACCGCCGCCCAGCCGATCACCACCGGCATGCAGCCCGCCGCGCCACCCCAGACGATGTTCTGTGAGGTGCGCCGCTTCAACAGCAGGGTGTAGACCAGCACGTAGAACGCGATGGCGGTCACCGAGAGCGCCGCGGCCAGCCAGTTCGTGGTGAACCCCAGCCACAGCGCACTGAGCGCGCCGAGCACCAGGCCGAACACCAGCGCGTGTGCCTTGGGCACCTGGGCCTGGGCCAGCGGCCGGGCCTGGGTGCGCTTCATCTTCGCGTCGATGTCCGCGTCGACGACGCAGTTCAGCGCGTGGGCACTGGCCGCCGCGACGGCGCCGCCGATCAGGGTGGCGATCAGCAGCCACACCGACGGGAGGTGTCCGTCGCCGGTCCGGCGGCCGGCCAGGAACATGGCCGGAACGGTCACAACCAGCAACTGCTCGATGATCCGGGTCTTTGTCAGCGATACGTAAGCCCGCAGTACCGACCGACCGCGCTCGATCCGGGGCGTCATACGGGCGCGGGACGCCGACGGACTCAGCACGGGGCGTTCGTCCGCCCTGTTCGGCACACCGCGAGCACCTCACAAGCAGGTCAGTTCTCGGAGTCGGTCCGAGTTGGGCCGACAGGCGCGTCCACTGTGCGGAACGAGCCGAAGCCGATGTTAGCCGCCGGGTGTTTGCGCAAGGCTTACCGGGTAGTCCTACCGATCCGCCCGTAGTGATCACAATAAGTGTCGGAGCAGGTCTAGATTGGTACCGAGCCGTCGACCGTAACTCTGGCCTGTTGTCGCGACAGGAACGGGTCGGTGATCGGGCCCACTCGAACAGCGCCACACCAACGCACCGAAGTATCAGCGACGTATCAAGGTCAGGAGCAATCCTCCCGTGTCAGATACCACCATCGCCGAGCTCACGAAGCGCTCGGTTCCCGAGAACTGGACCGAGCTGGACACCCGGGCCGTTGACACGATCCGGGTGCTGGCCGCCGACGCGGTACAGAAGACGGGCAATGGCCACCCCGGCACCGCGATGAGCCTCGCCCCGGTCGCCTACAGCCTGTTCCAGCGCGTCATGCGGCACGACCCCAGCGACCCGGACTGGCTGGGCCGGGACCGCTTCGTGCTGTCCTGCGGCCAC
>DASYLM010000390.1:0-22625 GCA_036009565.1 Pseudonocardia sp.
GTAGCGCTGCTCGCCGCCGAGCGTCACCGAGGTACCGGAGAAGGCCAGCCACTCGCTGAACTGGGGGTCGGTCCGGCCCGGCATGAAGAGGGCGTTCTCCGAGACGCCGTAGGTGTCCATGCCGCCCTTGATCAGGTCGACATGCAGGTCCATGAACCCGCCCATCTCGATCGCGCCGCAGAAGGTGATCTCCCCGTCGCCCTGGGAGAAGTGCAGGTCGCCCATGGACAGCTTCGCGTCGTCGACGAAGACGGGATAGAAGATCCGGGACCCCTTGGTGAGGTTCTTGATGTCCTGGTTGCCGCCGTTCTCCCTCGGCGGCGCGGTGCGCGCGGCCTCGCGGGCCACCCGGTCGAACTCCTTGCCGGTGAGGTTGCCCAGGATCGCCGACTGCGGCAGCGGCGGCAGCGCGAGCGGCGGTACCCGGTTGGGGTCGGTGTCGATGAGCGCCTGCTCGCGGGCGTTCCACTTGCGCAGCAGTGCCGCCGAGGGCGCGGTACCCATCAGGCCGGGGTGCACGATGCCGGTGAACGACACGTTCGGCACGTGCCGCGAGGTCGCCACGCCACCGCGGAAGTCCCAGATCACCTTGTAGGCGTCCGGGAACTGCTCGGTGAGGAACCCGCCGCCGTTGCGGGTGGCGAACACCCCGGTGTACCCCCAACCCTGCCCGGCCAGCGGGCCGGAGTCCTCCTGCGGGATCGGGCCGACGTCCAGGATGTCGACGATCAGCAGGTCGCCCGGGCGCGCGCCCTGCACCGCGATCGGGCCACTGAGCACGTGCACGCCGGCCAGCGGGGCGTTGAGGATGTCGTCGGCGGAGTCGTTGTTCTGGATCGCGCCGTCGAACCACTCCCGGCAGTGCACCCGGAACACGTCGCCCGGTTTGACCTGCACCAGGGCCGGGACGTCGGGGTGCCAGCGGTTGTGGCCGACAATGCGCTGCTCGGTGAATCTCTTCTGTGAGTCGAGAGGGAATACGACCTCGGGCATGGGACCAGAACTCCTCAACAGGTGACATCGTGACCGGACCCGCCGACCGGCAGGTCCTTGCCGCCGCTCAACCCGGAGCGGCGGCCCTGACTCGGGCCCTCAGGGCCTGGGAAGCCGTTGCAACAGCGGGTTCAGCGCGGTCCTGGGTGCCCGGGCACCGGGCCTCGGCGCCGGCGCCGCAACCACCTCCGGCTCGGAACGGCTCTTCTCCGAGTGCTCGATGGCGGCCGCCACCGCGGTCGGTGTGCGGGACAGCAGCGGCGGCGAGAACACCCTGCGGGCATCGGCGCTGCACCCCGCACAGCGCCGCCAGGCCGCCGCCACGCCCATCGCCAGCGTCACCTCGAAGACGCCGTGTTCGGCACACCGGTACTGGTAGACAGGCACCTTGACTCCTCCGCTGAGCTTCAGCGCTCGGCATCGGTCAGGGTGGCCTCGGCCGGCTGGCGACGGTTGGGGCGAAAGGCCCGCCGGCCCATGGCGAAGGTCCCGAGCTACTCCGGCAGATGGCCTATCCGCCCTGCTCACCGAGGTCCTAGCGGCTTCCCGCCGGCGCTGTTCTGTGCTTGACTCGGGATCGGTCGGCTGCCTCCGCAACCTCGCCACCGGGCACCGCGGCCCGGCCCGGCCGGCACGCCGCTACGACGACCGTTCCGTGAGGGTGCCCGATGCAGCACACTCATCCCGCCGACGCGGGCGGTCAGCTCGCCCTGACATTCCCCGACGTACCGCGCCTGGAGCTGGACCAGTTGTTGGCGCAGCTGGTCGAACGGGCGCGGGAGGTGATGTCCACCCAGGAGCGGCTGCGCGGCCTCCTGCGGGCGAACCAGATGCTCATCGGTGACCTCACCCTGCCGGCGGTGCTGCGCCGGATCGTGGAGGCGGCCCGCGAGCTGGCCGGGGCCCGCTACGCGGCGCTGGGCGTGCTCACCCCGGACGGGCAGCTCGCCGAACTCGTGCACGCGGGCATCTCGGCCGAGCTGCTCGCGCGCATCGGCCAGGCGCCGCCGGACGGTGGTCTCCCCCGGCGCCTCGAGGATCCACCGGGCGGCAGCTTCCTGGGCATACCGGTCCGCGTCCGCGGCGAGCTCTTCGGCAACCTGTACCTGGCCAGGAGCAGCCGCGGCGAGTTCAGCGTCGAGGACCGCGAGCTGGTCACCGCGCTGGCCTCGACGGCGGCTGTGGTTATCGAGAACGCCCGGCTGTACGAGGCCGCCCGCACCCGCCAGGACTGGCTGCGAGCCTCGGCGGCGATCACCCGGGGGCTGCTGTCCGCCGGGCTGACCAGCGCATCCGGCGCGACCGAGCTCACCGGGGCGACCCAGCCGCTGCGGACCATCGCGGACAGCTGTCGGGAGATCGCCTCGGCGGACCTGGTGACCGTGCTGCTGCCGACCGAGGACGGCGCCGAGCTGCGCGTGGAGATCGCGGTCGGCTGCGTCGGCGCCGAGGCACTGGCCGGGCAGCGGGTGGCGCTCGCCGGGTCGCTGTCCGGCCGGGTGTTCACCAGCGGCCGCCCGATCCGGATCTCGCGGGCCCCCGAACAACCGGCACCGCACCCGCTGGCTTCCACCGTCCCGGACCTCGGGCCGGTGCTGGTGATTCCGCTACAGGGCTCGCAGCGGATGCACGGGGTGCTCACCGCCGCCCGGCTGCGCGGCGGGGCCGGCTTCAGCGCCGAGGACCTGGACATGGCGGCCGGCTTCGCCAACCATGCCTCCGTCGCCATCGAGCTGGCCGAGGCGCGCGCCGAGCAGCAGCGCGCGACCATGCTGGGCGAGCGCGAGAGGATCGCCGCCGACCTGCACGACCACGTCATCCAGCGGCTCTTCGCCACCGGGTTGTCGATGCAGAGCATCGCCGGCGGTCTCGCCGATGGACCGCACCGGGAACGGATCCTGACCGCGATCGAGGATCTCGACGACACCATCAGCCAGATCCGCACCAGCATCTTCCAGCTGCACCGGGGCAGCCGGGCCGGCCCTGCCGGGGTGCGCGTCCAACTGCTCGAGGTCGTCAACGACCTCGCCGCCGCGCTGGGCTTCGAGCCCTCGGTCCGCTTCGCCGGGGTCTTCGAGAACGTCTTCCCCGACGCCGTGCAGCAGGATCTGCTCGCGGCCCTGCGCGAGGCGTTGACCAACATCGGCCGCCATGCCGACGCCGGCACCGCGACCGTGGCCGTCACCGCGACCTCGGCACGGCTGAGCCTCACGGTCACCGACGACGGCGTCGGCATCGGGCTCAGCACCCGCCGCAGCGGGCTGGCCAACCTGCGCCGGCGGGCCGAACAGCACGGCGGGAGCCTCACCGTCACCGCGCTCGAACCGCACGGCACCCGGCTCACCTGGTCGATCCCGGCCAACTGAGCTCGCGCGGACGCCAAGTCGGGACCTTTGGTGCGCCACAACCGCCATTCGGCCCTGCGTGCCGACCCCGTGCGGCTGACACCGTCAGCGGTCCGTGCGCCACCGCGACGAAGGGCTGAGGACCCATGAGCACCGCGGACACCGAGACCGTGCCGTTCACCGAGCTCGACCGGGGTACCTGTCTGCGCCTACTCGGGCACTCCGCGATCGGGCGGGTCATCTTCACCGACGCTGCCCTTCCGGCGGCCCAACCGGTCAACTTCCTGCTCGACGGCGAGGAGGTTGTCTTCCACGCCGCCACGGGCAGCAAGCTCGCCGCCGCCAGTCGGCGCACCGTGGTCGGATTCCAGGTCGACCGCTTCGACCCGGACACCCGGGCGGGCTGGAGCGTGCTGGGCGTCGGCGAGGGGTACGAGATCACCGACGTCGGCCGGCTCGCCGTGCTGGTCGCCCGCCGGCCGCCCCGGTGGGCACCGACCCACCCCGTGCACACCATCGCCATCCCGCTGCGGCACCTCACCGGCCGAGGGCTGTCGCTCGCCGACGACGGCAACTCGCGGGGCGTGGACAAGGCCCGCCCATCCGCGGTCTGACCGTCCGGGGACTGACCGCCTGAGGACTGACCGCCCCGGGCCGACCGGCGAACAGGGCCGTTCGCCCGTGTCGCGCGGGCGTCCCCGGGGGTAGCGTCGAGCGCCCATCGCGCCGAGGAGCCCCCGTGACCGTGTCCGTGTTCCTCCTCGACGACCACGAGATCGTCCGGCGAGGAATCGCACAGCTGCTCGGGGCCGAGGCCGACATCACTGTCGTGGGCGAAGCGGGTACCGCGTCCCAGGCGATCGCCCGGGTCCCCGCGCTGCGCCCCGATGTGGCGATTCTCGACGTGCGGCTGCCCGACGGCGACGGCGTGACGGTCTGCCGTGAGCTGCGCTCCTCCGTCGCGCCGCCGCCGGCCTGCCTGATGTTGACCTCGTACTCCGATGACGAGGCCCTGTTCGGGGCGATCATGGCCGGAGCGGCCGGGTACCTGTTGAAGCAGGTCACCGGGGTGGACCTGGTCGGGGCGGTGCGCACGGTTGCGGCGAACGGCTCACTGCTCGACCCGAACGCGACGGCCACGGTGTTGAAGCGCCTGCGCAGCGGGGCCGCTCCGGTGGACCCCCGGTACGGCTCGCTCAGCCCTCAGGAACAGCGGATCCTCGGGCTCATCGCGGACGGCCTCACCAACCGCCAGATCGGCGCCGAGCTCTACCTCGCCGAGAAAACGATCAAGAACTACGTCTCGTCGCTGCTGCACAAACTGGGCTTCTCCCGGCGCACCGAGGCCGCTGTCTTCGCCGCCGAGCGCCGCTCCGGAGACGGCGGCTGAGAGCGCTTGCACCTCAGTACAGCGTGAAGTACTCGCGCTGCTCCCAGTCGGTGACCGCGGCGGCGACGACCGGCAGCAGTGGTACCCCGACCTCTCCTCGATCCGCTACCGCACAACGTAATCGCGCGAGCTGGTGCGGGTTCGTCAGTTCGGGCCGGCGGTGTTCGCCCCGCTGAGTACGACCGCCACGGTCTCGCCGGGTTCGGGCCGGTAGGCGCCGGTGAGCAGCGCGGCCAGCCCGACGGCGGCGGCCGGCTCGACGATCGTGCGCAGCGCCTGCCACAGCCGCCGCTGGGCGAGCCGGATCGCCTCGTCGGCCACGAGCACGACGTCGGCCACGAATGCCTCGGTGATGGGGAAGACCAGCTCGCCGACCCGGCGGGGCGCGAGCGCATCGGCGGCGATCCCGCCCGCGGGAGCGTCCACCGGACGGCCGGCGGCGCGGGCATGACTCAGCGTCGGGGCGAGCTCCGGTTCCACCCCGACCACCCGCACCCGGCCGGCGAAGTAGGCGGCGATCCCACCGATCAGGCCACCGCCGCCGACCGGCACCAGCACCGTGTCGAGGTCGTCGACCTGCCCCGCCAGCTCCAGGCCGACGCTGCCCTGCCCCAACAGCGTCTCCCGCTGGTCGAAGGCGTGCACGCTCAGTGCGCCGGAGTGGGCGACCCAGTCCTGGGCGGCGGCCAGCGCGTCGGCGTACCGGTCGCCGCCGACCACCAGGTCCGCCCCCAGCTCACGAATCCGGTCGATCTTGGCCTGCGTGGAAACGGTCGGCACGTAGATCCGGGCCGGCACGCCCAGCCGGTGCGCGGCGTAGGCGACCGCGACACCGTGGTTGCCGCCGGAGGCCGCCACCACACCCTGCTCGGGTACGTCGCGCAGCAGCAGGTTGGCGAACGCGCCGCGCACCTTGAACGACCCGGCGCGCTGCAGCTGTTCGAGCTTGAAGTCGAGCCTGAAGCCGACCGACCGCGACGGCGCGGCCGGATCCAGGTCGGCGAGGTCGACGCGGACCGCCGGGGTACGCCGGACGTACGGCTCTATCGTCTGGTAGGTCTTGCCGATGTCGTCGGGCGTGATCGCCTGGGTCACCGTCGACTCCTCCTCGGCCGGCCGGGCGCACCGGGCCGGGTCCTGGTTCACGGGTTGTGCGGTCTCACCAGTCGCCGCTCAGGCTCGCCTTCGCGCCGGTGATCCGGGCTTCGTCGCGCGGCCGTCACCGGGCGCCGGCGGACGGGAGACCCACGGCGGTGCGGACAGCGAAGCGCGGCGGTTCGAAGGCCCGGACCGGAGGCACCGCGGCTGTCACCGGCTCAACCTCGACCAGTGCGTGCTGCCCGGTGCACCCCTGGGCGAGTCGGGAGGTGCCCCGGTCGGCCGTCAGTACGTTCGGGTTGCCGTGGGCGCAGGTCGCCAGCTCCGACGACGGGTCGAACCAGGCACCGGTGGACAGCTGGACCACCCCGCGCCGCACGTCGTCGGACAGCACCGCGCCGGCCAGGCAGCTGCCCCGGTCGTTCCACACCCGGACCACCTCGCCGGCGCGGACGCCACGCGCCGCGGCGTCGTCCGGGTGCAGCCGCACCGGTTCCCGACCGGCCACCTTGGAGCTCTGGCTGTGCGCGCCCATGTCGAGCTGGCTGTGCAGCCGGGAGGTCGGCTGGTTGGCGATGAGGTGCAGCCCGAAACGCCGGGCAGCGGGCGAGCCGAGCCACTCCCGGGGCTCCAGCCAGCTCGGGTACCCCGGGCAGTCGTCGTAACCGAAGGCCGCCACCGTCTCCGAACGCAGCTCGATGCGGCCACTGGGGGTGTCCAGCCGGTGCGCCACCGGGTCGGCCCGGAACTCCGCGAGCAGGACCCGGCCCTCGTCGGTCCCGGGCAGCTCGAGCGTCTCGCCGGACCAGAACTCCGCGAAGTCGGGCACCGGGTAGCCCTGCCCGGCCAAACCCGCCCGCCACCGCTCGTAGAGGTGTGCCAGCCATTGCGAGGAGGTCCGCCCCTCGGTGAACTCCCCGGCGATCCCGAGCCGGTGAGCCAGCGCGGAGAAGGTCTCGTAGTCGTCGCGGGCCTCGGCGGCCGGCGCCCGGACCTGCTTCATGGCCAGGAGGTGGCTGTCGCCACGCCCCACGCCCAGGTCGTCGCGCTCCACCGAGACGGTCGCCGGCAACACGATGTCCGCGTGCCGCGCCGCCGCCGTCCAGTACGGCTCGTGCACCACGACGGTGTCCGGCCGGGTGAACGCGCGCCGCAGCCGTTGCAGGTCCTGGTGGTGGTGGAACGGGTTGCCGCCGGTCCAGTAGACCAGCCGGGTGTGCGGGTAGCGCAGGCGCTGGCCGTTGTAGTGGAAGGGGCCGCCCGGGTCGAGCAGCATGTCGGCCACCCGGGCGACCGGGATGAAACCTGGCACCGGGTTGCGACCCCGCGGCAGCGACGGGCGCGCGTACGAAGCATGGCCGCCGCCGGTGTCGGCCATCGAGCCGTACCCGTGGCCGAACCCGCCGCCGGGCAGCCCGAGCTGACCGAGCAGGGCCGCGAGTGCGATACCCGCCCAGACCGGCTGCTCGCCGTGCTCGGTGCGCTGCAGCGACCAGCTGACGTGCACCATCGTGCGGCCCGAGGCCATCCGGCGGGCCAGCGACCGCAGCTGACCGGCGGCGACGCCACACAGCGGCTCCGCCCACTCCGGGTCCTTGGGCTGCCCGTCGATCTCGCCGCGCAGGTAGGCCAGGAAGTACTCCGCCCCCACCGTGTACCGGTCCAGGAACCCCAGGTCCGCGAGCCCCTCGGTCACCAGTACCGAACAGAGCGCCAGCATGACGGCGACGTCCGTACCCGGCACCGTGGAGTGCCAGTCGCCGGCGACGTCGGCGGGCAGGTCGTCACGCAGCGGGCTGAAGCTGGCCACCCGCATCCCCCGCCGGCCGGCCGCCGCGAGGTGCTCGCCGATGGTGTGCCGGGTGCGGCCGCCGGGGGCCACCCAGGTGTTGGTCGTGCGCAGCCCGCCGAAGGCGACGAGCAGGTCGGTGTGCTCGGCGATCACCGGCCAGGACGTGCCGCCGGACATCGCCTCCCAGGCCGCGGCGGTGCCCAGGATGTGCGGCAGCACCACCACCGAGGCACCGTGGCTGTAGGTGTTGACCGACCGGGTGAAGCCTCCGAAGCAGTTCAGGAACCGGTGCAGCTGGCTCTGCGCGTGGTGGAACTGGCCCGCGCTGGCCCAGCCGTACGAGCCGCCGTAGATCGCCGCGTTGCCGTACCGCTCGCGCACCCGGCCCAGCTCGGCGGCGAGCAGGTCCAGCGCGGTGTCCCAGTCGACCTCGACGAACTCGTCGGCGCCACGCAACGGGTCGGGGCCGGGCCCGCGCTCGAGCCAGCCGCGCCGGACCGCCGGGCGGGCGACCCGGGCGCGGTGGGTCACCGCGTCGGTCAGGTTCGCCAGCAGCGGCGACGGGTCGGGGTCGAGCGGGTGTGGCTCGATCCGCAGCCGGTCACCGTCGGCGGAGGCGGTGAACGCACCCCAGTGCGAGCTGTTCGGTACCGGATGCGAGCGACCCACCTGGCAGACCCCATTCCCCCGCGCACACCGCGGCGCCATCGCCCAGCGTACGAGTCGGCAAGCCGGGGTGGGCGAGGTGACGGCGGCGGGGCGGCCCTGGCCGAGCTCGTGATGGTCGGGGTGCCGGCGGCGATCACCGACGCGGTGTTCAAGGCCACCGGCAAGCGCATCGGGGACCTGGCCATCACCCTCGACACACTCCTGTAGCGGGCGGTCAGCCCCCGCCCACCGCCTCGGACGAGGTGCTCGAGCGGGCCTCGTCGAGGTCGCCGGTGAGATAGTGCTGGATCACCGGCCCGAGGTAGCCGACCAGCACCTCCCCGTCGAGCGAGGCCAGCGGCTCGACGCGCAGCACGTAGCGCGCGGCGGCGGTGCCGAACAGGTGTGACCCGGCCAGGGTGGCCCGGAGCTCGGCGTTCTCCGACCCGATGCTCCGGGCCAGTGGTGCCATCACGGCCTCGCCGATGAAGGCGGCGACCGTCGCCGCGGCGCTCGGCGACACCGACGCCGCCCGGAACACCGCCAACAGCCGCCCCGAGCTCTCCGGGTCCTCCCAGAGCTCGAGGTACTGGCGTACCAGCCGCTCGCCGAGGGTGTGGATGTCGCCCTGGGTCGCCAGCTCGACGAGCCCCCGGATCGGCGGGTTGGCGCGCAGCGCGGCCGCGAACAGTCCGTCCTTGCTGCCGAAGTAGTGCAGCACCAGAGCCTGGTCGACACCCGCCGCGCCGGCGACCCGCCGGATGGTGGCTCCGGCGTAGCCGTCCTCGGTGAACGCGGTCTGCGCCGCGGCCAGGATGTCGGCCCTGGTCTGGGTCGGGCCCGGTCGGCGCCCGACCGGTCGCGGCGGCCGTGTCATGCCGGGCAGCCTAGGGCGCGTCCGGTGGATCATCCAGCCGGCCGCGCGGCGCCCAGCCGGCATCACCCGCACGGCCTTGCTCAACGCCGTTGAAATACCTTACGCTGAACTCGTCGGCGCTGAATTCCTAAGGGGTCACAATGGCGACAGCGACGTCCGAGGCACCACGACCAGCAGCTCAGCCGACTGCCCCCGAACCCCGCTGGGGGCTCCCGATGGCGGTGCTCATCGTGGGCATGTTCATGTCCGTGCTCGACGTGACCATCGTCAACGTGGCGGTCCCGTCCATCCAGAACGACCTCGGCTCCACGCTGGAGGACGTGCTGTGGATCGCCACCGCCTACACGCTGACCCTCGGCGTCGTGGTGCCGTTGAGCAGCTGGCTCGGTGACCGGTTCGGGCTGACCCCGGTCTACCTGATGTCCCTGCTCGGCTTCTCGGCCTGCTCAGCGCTGTGCGGCCTGGCCTGGGACCTGAACAGCCTGATCGGTTTCCGGGTGCTGCAGGCGGTACCCGGCGGCATCCTGCCGGTGATCACCTTGACGATCGTCTACCAGATCGTGCCGAGGAAGAAGATCGGCGCCGCGATGGGCATGTACGGCCTGGGCATCGTGTTCGCCCCGGCGGTCGGCCCGGTACTGGGCGGATACCTGATCGAGCACACCAACTGGCGGCTGATCTTCTACATCAACGTACCGATCGGCATCCTCGGCGCGATCGCCGCCTACCTGGTGCTGCCGCGCTCGCGCCGGGGCCCGCGCCGGCCGTTCGACCTGCCCGGCTTCCTGTCCATCGGGTTCGGGCTGTTCGCCATCCTGCTGGCCAGCTCCAAGGGCGAGGACTGGGGCTGGACGTCCTACCCGGTACTGATGCTGGCCACCGCCGGTGTGCTCAGCCTGGCCCTCTTCGTGGTCGTCGAGCTGGCCGTCGAGCACCCGCTGCTGGACGTGCGGGTGTTCCGGCACTGGCCGTTCACCAACTCGCTGCTGCTGCTCTCCGTGCTCACCGTCGGGCTGATGTCCGTGCTGTTCTACGTCCCGGTGTTCATGCAGCAGGGCCAGGGGCTGACCGCGCTCGAGGCCGGTCTGCGCATCCTGCCGCAGGCGCTGGTGGTGGCGGTGATGATGCCGATCGCCGGTCGGCTCTACGACAAGGTGGGGCCGCGCTGGCTCGCGGTGATCGGGCTGTCGGTGTCCGGCTACGGCACCTACCTGCTGTGCGACATCAACCCGGACATGACCCACGCCGACATCGTCGGCTGGACCTGTGTGCGCGCGGCCGGCATGGGGCTGGCCATGATGCCGATCATGACCGGCGGGATCGCCAGCCTGCCGATGTCGAAGGTGAACCAGGGCAGCGCATGGAACAACGTCGGCCGCCAGGTCACCGGTGCGCTCGGGCTCGCGGCCCTGTCCGCGATGTCCACCACCCAGCAGGCGCAACTGCTCGCCGACCGCTCGGTGCTACTCACCGCCGACCGGCTGGCGCCCCACGGTATGCACCCCCCTGGCCCGGGCGACGCCGACCCGGCCGGTATGTACGCCCTGTTCCAGCGAACGAGGCTCGAGGTACTCGGCGACTCCTACAGCAACATCTTCCTGGTCACCGCGGTACTCACGGGGATCGGTGCGCTGCTGGCGCTGCGGCTGCGCTCCGGGCCGGCGCCCCAGGCCGCCCCACCGGGGGCATCGGCACCGCCGGCCGCCGCCCCGCCCGGGTCGTCCACCCCACCGGAGGCGTCGACGCCCCTGGAGCCGGCGGGACCCGGGCCCGCCGCGCAGGGGGACCTGAGTGACGAGCCGCGGCGGGCCCGTGAGGTGGTCGGCACCCGGTAGCGGTCGTCCTACTCGGCGTCCCCGGACGGGTCCGAAGCGGCTCCGGGGCTCGCCATCGAACGGTGCCCACGTGATGAACGGGCGGGGCGTCTCATCCCGGCCACGCTGTCCACGACGGCTCGACCGACGCTTCCGTCAGCAACCTCGCGGCCCCGTCGGGTAGCTCGCCACCAGTGCGTCGATGTCGCCCTCGCGGTCCTCCTCGACGGCGAGGTTCACCAGAACGATGTAATGCTCGTGCAGCTCACGCAGGCACCGGTCGATGTCCAGGTCTGTGGAGTGAGGATTCTCGACACTGCTCTGCCGATGGTCAAGGCGTGCCGTGCGGGCCCGTCGCTCGGTCCGCGCCGGGCGAACCCGCGGCTGGCGGGCTCACGCCGTTCACCAGCCGGTCGGCCATGCGCTCGGCGATGCGCTCGGCGATGCGTTCGGCGACCGCGACGACGGTGAGGTGGGTGTTGGCACGCGGGATGTCCGGCAGCACGGAGGCGTCCACCACGCTCAGCCCCCGGTAGCCGATCACTCGGCAGTCGGTGTCCACCACCGCGGCCGGGTCGTCGGCGGCGCCCATCCGGCAGCTGCCCACCGCGTGCACGTAGTTCGTGACGGTGTTGTCCATCCACCCGTCCAGCGCGGCGTCCGTCTCGAGCTCCGGCAGCGGAGTCTGGCCGGCCAGCACCGCGTCGGCCAGCCCGGCCACCGCGGGGTGCCGCACGAGCTCCACCGCGCGGCGGAACCCGTCCCGCAGCCGTACCCGGTCGCGCTGGTCGGAGAGCATGTCGAAGTCGATCCGCGGCGCCGCCACCGAGGCAGCGGGATCGAGGGTGATCCTGCCGCGGGAGAAGACCCTCGTCGTACAGATCGCGAGCACCGCGAGACCGGACTCCGGAGGCTGCACGCCGAACGGGGTGAGTGCGAGCATCTGCATGTCGTTCGGGCCGGCATCGGCCAACCCCGAGCTGTAGCGCAGCAGGGCGGACACCGTCCGCACCCGGGCGGCGTCGACCCGCTCGCGCTCGTTGAGCACCAGCACCAGCGGCAGCAGTTGGTGCTCGGCGAGGTTCTCGCCCACCGGCAGGTCGGTGATGCCGGAGCGCAGCAGCACCGCCGGCGAATGAATCGTGCCCGCGCACACCAGCACCTCGGGGGCGCGGTACTCGGTGCCGGCCGCGGTGCGGACCCCCACCGCCCGCCGACCTTCCAGCAGCACCCGCTCGACCAGCACGTCACCGAGGATCGTCAGGTTGGGCCTGCGCCGCGCCGGCTCCAGGTAGGCGTCGTTCGTCGACACCCGGCGACCGTCGCGCACGGTCAGGGCCGCCGGGCCGAAGCCGGTCGCACCCGGGGCATGGGTGTCCGGGCACTCGGGGTAGCCCAGATCGGCGGTCGCCACCCGCAACGCCCGCTCGAGGCCGGACCACTGCTCGACGGGCGGGCGCCAGAGCGGCAGCGGACCGCCCTTGCCGTGCAGAGCGTCCCCGCCGAAGTCCACGTCGTCCTCGATGCGGCGAAGCCACGGCAACACCTCCGACCACGACCAGCCGGTACAGCCCAGCTCGTTCGCCCACCGGTCGTAATCGGCCGGGATGCCGCGCAGGCCGACCATGGCGTTCACCGCCGAGCTGCCGCCGACACCGCGACCCCGCGCGTACCCCGCCGGCTGCTGGCCCTCGCGGTGCACCGCGACGAGATCCGGCCAGGTGCGACCGGGCTCCGCGCAGGCGGCCCAGAAGCACGGCCCGCCGACCGAGGCCGGGGTATCCGCCGAGCAGTGTTCCGGCCCCGCCTCCAGCAGCAGCACCCGCCGGTCAGCCCGCTCGGACAGCCGCGCGGCGAGCACCGCGCCCGCACTGCCCGCGCCGACGATGATCACGTCATGACCCGGCATCCGATCGCCCTCCCGCGGTACCGCCCGACTGGCTGCGCCGATCAGCGTAGAGGCGAGCGGGTTCCGGGTCGGTCAGCTGACCGTGAAGGCGCCGAAGAGGTAGGAGAGCAGAATCGCCACGACGATCAGCCCGATGATCAGTACCGCTGCTTCGATGGCGATCTTGGTGAAGGGGCTCACTGCGCGCACTCCTCCCACCGGCCGCATCGACGGCACTCCGCCGACGCCGGCTCCCGCCCTAGTCAACCCTACCGCGCGCCCGGGCATCCCGGCCGGCTGAGTAGCTGCCAGGCCAGTGTCCCGGTGCCGTGTGAAGATCGATTCGTGGCCACCACCGCCGAGGAACTGGATCGGGATCAGGTCGGCGAGTTCGCCCGACGGATCTTCAGCATCTACACCAACGGCCTACTTCCCTACATGATCGACCCCGGGAACCGGACCGGCCTGTTCGCGGCCGCGGCGTGCGGGCCGGCCAGCGCCGCGACCCTGTCCGAGCGGGCCGGCATCGGCGACCGCTACGTGCGCGAGTGGCTCGGCGCGGTGGTCACCGGCGGGATCATGACCTACGAACCGGCCGTACTCGGCGTTCCGCCCGGAACTCACCGGACTGACGGACCAACTCAACCGCCGCTCACTGGATGAGCTGCTGATCAGCGGCTGGCTCGGACCCAGCTGTCGGGTGCGGCACCAGGGTCTGCCCCGCCACCGTCGCAGCTGTGAGCGCCATCGAGAGTAACGTGAGTCCGCCATCGTTCATGATCGAATCGGACTGGCGTTACTCTGGATCGCAATGCGGGGTCGGGCCGGCATAGCGTGCGGGGCGCCTGGCAGGCAGCGCAAGTGGGCACGGCTGCTCGGGCACCGGGTCCGGGACCGCCAGGAACGACCAGACCCAGAATCTTAGGCTGAACTCCCGGTCCGCCCGGCGCCAGCTGTCACCGGGTCTGCGGGATGCCGTGGCCGCTGGTGCCGGGACTCACCGAGCGGCTCACCGCGGGAGCCCGGGTGGCGGACGTCAGCTGCGGTACCGGGCACGCGCTGGTCGTGCTCGCGGCAGCATTCCCGGATTCGGAGTTCGTGGGCTACGACGTCGCCGGGGACGCACTGGTCCGGGCACGGGCCGAGGCCGCCGAGGCCGGTTTTTCCAACGTCACGTTCGAGCTGGCGGACGTGGCCGCGCTGCGGGTGCCCGAGCCACTGGACGTGGTGTTCGCCATCGACGCGATCCACGACCAGGTCGCCCCGGCGGCCGTGCTGCGCGGGGTGCACGACGCACTGGCACCGGAGGGCACCTTCGTCATGGTCGACATGGCCGCGTCGAGCAACCTGGAGGACACGGTCGCCAACCCGTCGGTGCCGTGGATCTACTCGGTCAGCACCCCGCACTGCCTGACGGTCTCGTTGGCCGGTGGCGGTGCCGGGCTGGGCGCGGCGTGGGGCGAGCAGACCGCGCGGCGGATGCTCGGCGAGGCCGGTCCGATTAGTCGGACAGCGGCGTTCGGTTCCCCGGCGAGCAATTCAGCTCGCCGGAGAACCGCTGTGCCGTCCCACCCAGGTGGGACCACACGGCTCAGGTGTGAATGAGCGCGGCGCCGCCCCGCCGCACGACCGCGGCGGGCGGGCAGATCAGCGAAGAGCGTCGAGCAACGCCTGCCGCTGCCGCTCTCCGAGGCCCGCGGCACGGCGGGACACGTCAATACCGGTCTGCTCCATGAGCGCGCTGACCTTGGCCGGGCCGTATCCCGGAAGGCTCTTGAGCAGGTCGACAACCTTGGTCTTACCGACCACGTTGTCCGACTTCGCACGATCCAGAACCGCCGGGATCGTCTCCTGACCCGAGGTGATCCTGTCGCGCAACTCCTTGCGGGCGGCGCGCGCGGCCGCGGCCTTCTTGAGCGCGTCTGCTCGCTGCTCCGGGGTAAGGGTGGGCAATGCCATGAATGCTGCTCCTATCGTCCTGCGCGAGTCCGAGTTGGCTAGCGGCGCCGCCATCGCGATCGTAGCGACGCCGCCCTGATCAACGTTCCCGAGGGCCTCGGGATACTCGTCGATACGCGCTGACCTGGTTGCGATCGCAACAAACGGGCCCCGGCTACGCGCGAAGGCCCGTCGTTGCTCGCCTCTCCGGCGGTTGAAACCGGAGGTCAACTCGCTTTGTGGTATGCCTCGAGCAACTCGGCGGGGATGCGCCCCCGGTCATTCACCTTCATGCCCTGCTTGCGCGCCCACTCCCGAATCGCCTGGTTCTGCTCCCGGTCGACCGACGCCCGGCGCGCCGTGGCCACAGCCCCGGACCGACGGCGACCACCAGGTCGACGAGCGGCCTCCACATACGAGGCCAGCGCGTCACGCAGCTTTTTCGCGTTACTGCTCGAGAGGTCAATCTCGTAGCCCTTGCCGTCCAACTCGAACTGGACGGTCTCATCCGCCTTCTTGCCAGTCAGATCGTCAACCAACGACACTACGACTTTCTGCGCCACGTCGGCGGCCCTCCACAGCTGTGATGTTAACTGGGACTTCGATTCGGCCATCCTGCCGACTCAGCGGCAAGATTAGCGCCCATTCCACGGAAATGTCGAATCAAATCTTAGAACCACCCGACCAGACGGCCGCGGTATCTCGAAGGAGGGCGGTGAATCGTCCGCCGCCTTAGGAGAGATACTCCCGGTCGAGCTCGTCGATCTCCGTTTCGAATGCCCGCCGCATGGCCGCCTTGTCGATGTCGTCCAGCCAGGCGGCTTCGACACCCTGAACAACCAGTTGTCGCACCAGCTCCGGGCGGAAGTTGTTCCGGCCGCAGAACTTGGCGTACTCGGTGCCGATGTCGGTGTGGAACATGGTCGGGTCATCCGAGTTGAGCATGACCCGCAACCGGGCATCGATCATCTTCGTAATGGGGTGAGTGGTGAGATCCGGCCAGCCGTACACAACGGCGGTCGAGGTGGGACACACCGTGAACGTCACTCCCTCGTCCCGGCACCGCGCAACCACCGCCGGGTCCTCGAGGATGTGGTAGCCGTGATCCAGCCGCTCGCAACCGAGCAGGTCCAGGCAGGTGGTCACGTTCGCGCCGGGCCGTCCTCGGCACAGTGGCTGGTCAGCCGGAACCCCGCGGCCTTGGCCACCCGGTACGCCTCGACGAACTTCTCCGGCGGATCGGGCGCCTCCGCCGGTCCATACCGAGCCCGATCAGCTCCGGTCGACGGTGCGCGAGTACCTCCTCCACCATCTGGCGGCGACCGGCGGCGGATCCTGCCGATAGACGTCGGCAATGAAGGCACAGCGCACCCCGAAGTCCGTTTCAGCCGCTTTGGCGCCTTCGATCAACCCGTCGATCACGGTAGCCATCGGAATGCCCCGCGCCGTGTGCAGCGTGGGGTTGAAGAACATCTCCCGGTACTTCAGGTTGCCCGGTTCGAACCCGTCCTGAAGCGTCTCGCAGGAATCCGGGCGAAGTCCTCCCGATCGATGACCGTCGAGTTGACGCGGCCAGCTCGACCACAGTTGCCGGGCGCAGTGTGCCTTCGACATGACAGTTCAACGGCCAAATCCCGCTCACACAGCTCGACCGGTCCGACACAGCCCATTGACGGGCTGTGTCGGGCCGGCAGGGCTGTGTGAGCGGGATTCGTTGGCGGGCGGGTCAGTTGGTGGAGACGAGGGTGCCCAGTTCGCGGCGGCGGCCCCACGCGATGACCGCCACGATGACCAGGTCGACCAGCGCCGGCAGCGGGCTGATGTGGACGATGAACAGGTCGGTGATCAGGGCGCCGACCATCACCGCGGCCAGCCCGAGTGCCCCGAGCGCGCGCAGCCGGGGAATGAACAGGGCGAGCGCACCGAGGATCTCGAGCGTGCCGGTGACGTAGCGGAACCACTGCCCGATCCCGATGCCCGCGAACAGGGCCACCATGTCGGGCGAGCCGGCCAGCTTCAGGTACCCGGCAAAGAGGAACATCACGGCGGCCAGGACCTGGAGCACCCAGAGGGTCACCTGCCAGGCCTTGCCCGGACTCGCCGTCTCGGTGGCCACCAGGGATTCGGTTTCAGACACGGTCGGTCCCTCTCAACGTCGACGAAAGTACTTTGTGTCTGAAGTATCTCTCTTGAGTTTGCTTTGTCAAGGAAGTACCTGTCTACTGTGACGGGCGCCGCTTGTGCGCGCACCCTGGCGCCCGCCCTCGCGTCCGCCCTCGCCCCTCGGGCAACTCCGCCGAGTTCAACCGCACCGGGCCTACCGCCGTGATCAACAGCCGCTGGGGTTGAACTCGGCGACGGGCCGGTCAATGTGCACTATCCCGGTGGGGCGGCGGACTGGTCGGCAGCCGTGAAACACCAACCCTCGCGAATAGCGGACGCAATAGGCGAGGCGATCCGGTGCCCCGTAATTGCCGATAATCACGGTTAGCGAACGGTCAGACGCTCGGCAAGTGAGCCGGCTCGTGGGGCCGGACGGCGGCAAGCCGGACCAGATCACCCTGTTGAAGCGGGGCCGCGATCTACCCGGGTGTCACCGCGGTGATCGGGCTGCTCGGGTTCATCGACCTGTTCGGCAACGCGCAGTAGGCCGATCCGGCGACGTTGCGCGGAGGGGCCGGGTGGCGAGCCACCCGGTCCCCGCGCGTCACCGCCGCGCGCGCGTCACCGCTGCGTGCTCACCAGATGCGGACCCGCTCGGTCGGCGGGGTGAACAGGGCGTTGGAGTCGCCCACGCCGAATGCCTCGTGGAAGGTGTCGAGGTTGGTGACGACGGCGTTGCAGCGCAGGTCCGGCGGCGAGTGCGGATCGGTGGCCAGCCGGCGCACCGCCTCCGCCTCCCGGGTGGCGACGCGCCACACCTGGGCCCAGCCGAAGAATACCCGCTGCAGGCCGGTGAGCCCGTCGAGCAACGGCGGCTCGCCCACCCCCTCCGCGTCCAGCGCGATCCGGTAGGCCTTCAGCGCGATGGTCAGGCCGCCCAGGTCGCCGATGTTCTCCCCGACGGTGAGGGCGCCGTTCAC
Source organism: Pseudonocardia sp. (assembly GCA_036009565.1). Taxonomy (GTDB): domain Bacteria; phylum Actinomycetota; class Actinomycetes; order Mycobacteriales; family Pseudonocardiaceae; genus Pseudonocardia. The sequence goes on from DASYLM010000390.1 coordinate 17,867, forward strand.
CTTGTGCCCGGGCAGACCCGCCGGGGACAGCGCGCTGTACTGCGCGATCAGCGCCTGGGAGCGGCGGTCGAACTCGACCCGGTCCGCCGTGTCCCACCAGTCCGTCATGTTGCCGTCGCCGTCGTACTTCGAGCCCTGGTCGTCGAACCCGTGACCGATCTCGTGGCCGATGACGGCGCCGATCCCGCCGTAGTTCGCGGCGTCGTCCGCCTCGGGGTCGAAGAACGGCGGCTGCAGGATCGCGGCCGGGAAGACGATCTCGTTCAGCCGGGGGTTGTAGTAGGCGTTGACCGTCTGCGGGGTCATGAACCACTCGCCGTGATCCACCGGCTGGCCGATCTTGGCCAGCTCGAACTCGGTCGACCAGATGCCGGCGCGGCGCACGTTGCCGAGCAGGTCGTCGGCCCGCACCTCGAGCGCGGAGTAGTCCTTCCAGGTGTCCGGGTAGCCGACCTTCGGGGTGAACCGGGCCAGCTTCGCCAGCGCGCGCTCACGGGTCGCCGGGCCCATCCAGTCCAGTTCGCCGATGCTCTGGCGGTAGGCCTCGACCAGGTTCTCGACGAGCGTGGCGATGCGCTGCTTGGACGTGGCCGGGAAATGCCGGCTCACGTACAGCTGACCGACCTCCTCCCCCAGCGCACCCTCGACGAGCCCGACACCCCGCTTCCAGCGCTCGCGCAGCACCGGCGTACCGGACAGGGTGCGGCCGTAGAAGTCGAAGTCCTGCTCGACGACGGCCTCGTTGAGGTAGTCGGCGCAGGCCGACGCGGTGCGGATGGCCAGCCACGCCCGCCACTGCTCCAGCGGGCGTTCGGTCCACAGCCGCGCGGCGCCGGCCACGAAGCTGGGCTGCCGGACGACGACCTCGTCGAGCGCGCTCTCCGGCACGCCGAGGCCGGCCAGCCAGCTGTCCCAGTCGAAGTCGGGTGCGTGCTCGCGCAGCTCCCGCAGCGTCATCAGCGTGTAGGTCTTCTCCGCGTCGCGGTTGGTGACCCGGTCCCAGGAGACCGCCGCGAGCGCGGTCTCCAGCTCCATCACGGTGTCCGCGAGCTCGGCCGGCTCGGGCAGGCCGACCAACTCGGCGAGCCGGGCCAGGTGGGTGACGTACGCGGCGCGGATCTCGGCGTAGGAGTCCTCGCGGTAGTAGGCCTCGTCGGGCAGCCCGAGGCCGGACTGGGACAGGTGCACCAGGTAGCGGGTGGAGTCCTTGGCGTCGGTGCTCACGGACGCGCCGAACAGGGCGGTCAGCCCCTCCCGCTGGCGCCGTCCCAGCACCGTGGCGAGACCGGCCCGGTCGGTAGCCTCGGTGACCTCGGCCAGCAGGGGGCGCAACGGCTCGACGCCGGCGGACTCGATCCGCTCGACATCCATGAACGAGGTGTAGAGATCACCGATCCGGCGGGACCCGGTGTCCGAGGCCTCCTCGATGATCGCTCGCACGTCCTCCTCCGCACGGTCGCGCAGGTCTCGGAACGCACCATCCTGCGCCCGGTCATCAGGTATCTCGTGGTTGCGCAGCCAGGTTCCGTTGACATGTCCGAACAGGTCGTCCTGCGGCTTGATGTCGGCGTCGACCCACCGCAGGTCCAGACCGGATCGGGCTTCGCGTGTCGAGGTGGTCACACCCCATCCTGACATGGACCTCGGCCCGCCGGCCGCCACCGTCTCGGGTCGCGGCCGGCGCCCCCCTCAGTCGCCGCGCCCGGCCCCCGCGGCGACCGGCACGTGCGCCGTGATCTCCGCGGTGACCTCCTGGGGGTTCTCCTCGGCGGCCCGGGCCGGCGGCCCGACGGTGTCGAGGGCGGCGGGTTCGACCGACTCGCTGAACTCGATGGCCACGACGTCGGCGCTGGCCGGCGGCGGCTGCCCGACCGCCGGGCGGGCCCGCGACGGCAACATCAACGCGAGCAGAACCACCGCGGCGGTGAGCACGGTCGCGACCAGGAACACGTCCGCGTAGGCCGAGGCGAGCACCTGCACCTGCAGCTGCTGGTAGAGGCCGTACAGCCCGGTCATGCCCTGGTCGACCAGCTGCTGCAGGCCGGGCACCGAACCGGTGTCGCCGGCGGGCAGCAGTGCGGAGCGGTCGGACAGCAGCTGGTTCTGCTGCGAGCTGACCAGCGCGCCGAGCCCGGCCAGCCCGAGACTGCCGGCGACACGCTGGCCGACGTTGCTCCAGGCGCTGCCGGCACCCGTCGACTCCGGCGGCAGCGCGGACAGCCCGGCCGTCATGATCGGCATCATGGCCAGGGCAACCCCGAGAGCGCGGATCGAGGTCCACACCATGATGTCCATCCGGGTGGTGGCCGGGGTGAGGTCGGTCAGCAGGTAGGTGCCGTACGCCGAGATCAGCAGCCCGGCCACCGCGGGCCAGCGCGCCCCGACCAGGTCGTAGAGCTTGCCGGCGATCGGCATCATGATGACCAGCGCGAACGCTTCGGGCAGCAGGGTCAGGCCGGCGTTCAGCGCGGTGAGACCCTGCCCCTCCTGCATGTACTGCGGCAGGTAGAACAGCACCGCGTTCAGCCCGATCGACACCACGATGATCAGCAGCAGCGAGTTGGTGTAGCTCCACGACCTGAACACCCGCACATCCAGCAGCGGTGTCTCGACCTCGAGCTCGATCACCACGAACAGCGCCAGGCTCAGCGCGCCGCTGACGAACAGCAGGAGAACCCGGTAGCCGGTCCAGCCCCAGCTCTGCCCCTCCGAGCTGGCCAGCAGGATGGCGAACAGCCCGTAGGCGATCGTGATGAAGCCCCAGAAGTCGAACTTCGGCCAGGTGGTCGGCCGGATGCTCGGGAAGACCAGCATGGCCGCGACGGCGCCGAGCAGCCCGATCGGCAGGTTGATGAAGAAGATCGCCGGCCAGGTCGTGTGCTCGAGCAGCCAGCCACCCAGGGTCGGGCCGATCGCGGGGGCGACCACCACGCCGAGCCCGTACATGCCCATCGCGGAGCCGATCTTCGCCGGCGGCACGATCCGGTAGAGCATGGTCAGCGAGATCACCGGCAGCACGCCGCCGGGGATCGCCTGCAGGATCCGGAACGCGACGAGGCTGGGCAGGTCCCAGGCCAGTCCGCACAGCGCGGAGGTCACGGCGAACCCGGCGAGCGCGAAGGCGTACAGCCTGCTCAGGCCGATGCGGTCACCCAGCCAGCCACACAGCGGTACCACCATGCCCAGGGCCAGCGTGTAGGCCGTGACGATCCACTCCACGTCGTCGGAGCTGGCGCCGAGGTCCTTCTGGATCGCCGGGATCGCCACGTTGACGATGGTGGTGTCCAGCACGGTCGCGAACATCCCGACGACCAACACGATGAGCGGCACGACCCAACGGCCGCCGGGGGCCTGGCCGGAGGCCACGGCCGGCGCTGAACTCGGAACGACGACTTCCATCACACATCCAGGTCGATAGTCGTTGACTGCCTGCCCGCATCGGCGTTCAATCCGGTGCCCGGCCAAACCGGGGAGATCTCCCCGGTTCGACAGCATGAACGTACACACGGAACTGGGGAGTAGTCCACACTTATCTTGGTATGATGCGTCTCATGCAGACCGACACGGACGTCGCGCCTCGGCTGCGTCGGGACGCGCAGCGCAACAGGCAGCTGCTCATCGACGCGGCCACCGAGGTACTTCGCGAGCAGGGCATGGACGCCTCACTGGACGAGATCGCCCGCCGCGCGGGGGTCGGCAACGCCACCCTCTACCGCCGGTTCCCCAACCGGGAGGATCTCTACGAGGCGGTGTTCGCCAACATGGGCGGGATGGTCCGCGAGGCCGCGGCGCGGGCCCAGCTGGTCGCTGACCCCTGGGTCGCGTTCGCCAGCTACATCGAGGAGGTCACCCAGTTCTGCGCCGCCGACCGCGGCTTCTCCGACCTCATGATGGCGGGAATGGCCAAGTCGCCGGCGCTCAACGCGGTCCGCCTGGAGAGCGAGCGGATCCTGCAGGGCCTACTGGACCGCGCCCAGCGACAGGGCGCGATCCGGCCGGATATCTACCTCGAGGACGTCGCCCTCATGATGTGCGCGCTGCATCGGGTGTCCCCCGCCGCGGAGGCGGTGGCGCCGGGCACCTGGCGGCGGCATCTGGCCATCGCCCTGGACGGGTTCCGCCAGACCGGCTCGACCACCGAGCTGACCGCCCCACCGATGACCGCCGACCAGATGTTCCGGCTGGCCGAGCAGTTCCAGCCGGCCAAGAGCACCGACCGGTCCGCCGTCGGCCACCGCGAGAGCTAGTGTCCCGCGCCGGACACTAGAGAAGCGGTCGGTCAGGCCCCGGCGCGGTTGACCCGGACCCGGACGGTCGGCCCACATCCCGCCGGGCCGGCGATGAGCTCCATCGCGCGAGCCAGGTACCCGACGTCGAACCCCTCGAGCTGGTCGAACAGGTGCCGCCGCACGCTGGCCAGATGCGTGGGGTACGCCCGCTCCAGGTGAGCGAGGCCGGCGTCGGTGAGTACGGCGTTCCAGCCCCGCCCGTCCTCGGCGCACTTCACCCGCTCGACGTCGCCCTGCCCTTCCAGCAGCCCGACGATCCGGGTCATCCCGCTCAGCGAGAGGTCGCACGCGGCGGCCAGCTCGCTCATCCGCAGCCGCCGGTCCGGGGCCTCCGACAGATGCATCAGCACCATGTATTCGCGCAGCGTCAGCCGCGCCCCACTGATCATGTCCGCGTCGACGGAGCGCGCCAGAGTCAGGTTCGCGCGATCCCAGGCCCGCACGAACACCTCCTCGTCGGTGTTCAGCGG
>DASYLM010000391.1:0-6814 GCA_036009565.1 Pseudonocardia sp.
GGGCCCAACGGCTGCGGCTGCTCACCCGGGGCCAGCCGGTTGTTGCGTTTGGTCAGTGTCTTGTCGGTGTGCGGGAACCAGTAGAACTCGAAGTGCTCGTTGGTCGCGACCAGCTCGTCCAGCTCACCGAGCACCTGGGTCAGCGACATGGGCCGCTCGGCGGCGTGCAGCGCGAAGGCCGGCTCGGTGGCCAGCGTGACGGCGGTGACCACGCCCAGCGCGCCGAGCCCGACCCGGGCCGCGCTGAACAGCTCGGCGTCCTGGTTCGCGTCGCAGTGCACCACGGCGCCGTCGGCCAGTACGAGCTCCAGGGCGCGCACCTGGGTGGCCAGGCCGCCGAGGTTCCGCCCGGTGCCGTGGGTGCCGGTGGACAGGGCGCCGGCGATGGTCTGCCGGTCGATGTCACCGAGGTTGCTCAGCGCCAGGCCGGCGTCCTCCAGCAGCCGGTTCAGCCGGTACAGCGGCAAACCGGCCTCCACGGTGACCAGGCCGGTCGCGCTGTCCAGCGCGCGTAGGCCGGACAGCCGGGCCAGGTTGACCTGCACCCCGTCGGTGCGGCCGACGCCGGTGAACGAGTGCCCGGAGCCGATCGCCTTGACCCGCCGGCCGGCCCGCGCCGCCGCCCCGACCACCGCCGACAGCTCGGCCACGCTGGCCGGCGTCACCACCTGGCTCGGTGTGGCGCGCTGGTTGCCCGCCCAGTTGCGCCACTCCCCCTGCACTGCCCTACTCACTCGCGCTCCCCTCGGTGACGTTCGTCGATGGCCGGGTCGTCGATGGCCGGGTCGTGGATGGCCGGGTCGTTGACGGCCGGACCGCCGCGCCCGGCAGCCTGGGCGGCCCCGCCGTGCCGTCCCGCAGCCGGGCGCGGAGCCCGACGGCGTACCAGATCACGGCCAGCACCAGCCCGCCGACGGTGACCCAGACCGCGCTGCGGAACTCACGGGGCAGCACCAGCACGGCAATGGCGGCGAGCAGCCAGATCAGGGCCGCGACGAACACCGGCGTCGCCCACCGCCCCAGGTGGCACGCGCCGGGCAGCCGGTCGAGGCGGCGTCGCCGGGCGCCGTAGGCGATCACGGTCAGGAAGTAGACCACGTACGGGATCAGCGCCGTCGCGCCGACCAGGGTGCCGAAGCTGGTGGACCGGGACTCCGAACTCGCCCGCGGTGCTCTGGAGGCGTTCGCGGACACCCTCGGCGGCCTGGCCCACCACCCCTGACCGCCGAGCCACCCCACACGGTGTCGCGGCCACCGCACAACGCCGAACAGAGCCCTCGGGCGCTCAGGCCGGCGGCTCGATCTTGACGACCTCCGCCTGACGTTCGCCGCCGGGCGTGTCGTAGCTGACCGTGTCGCCCGCCGAGGCGCCGGCCAGGGCGCGGCCCAGCGGGCTGTCCAGGCTCAGTGAGTCGTCCCGCTCGGAGTCGGGGACCGCCTCGGGGAGCGCGGCGGCGCGCAAGGTAGCGGTGGCCCCGTCGTCGAAGCGCAGGGTGACGGTGCTGCCGTCGGGCAGGCCGTCATGCGGCTCGATACCCGGCCCGGGGCCCGGCGAGCCGGACGCCAGCAGTCGGTTGATCTCTGTGATGCGTGCGTCGATCCGGGCGGCGTCGTCGGCGCGGCGCAGCGCTTCGGCGGCGTCCCCGTAATCCCCCACCTCGTCGTCGGACAGCGGGCCGAGCTCGCCGCGCTGTTCCCGGAGCGCGTCGAGCTCCTCCCGCAGGTGCTGGCAAGTCTGCTCGGTCAGCTCGGGACCGGCGTCATGGGTGCTGCTCATGTCTCTCGTACCTCCGTGATCGGAGGTCGGCTACCCCGTCCGCGGCGGTGCCAATCCTGGCGGGCGGACGATCGCGGGACGCGGTCGCCGGGGCGCGCCGAGCGGTGCCCGGTCGGAGCTCGTGAGTGGCGAGTGGTCCCCTGGGTCCGCTCGCCTCTCACGGGTCAGCCGTCGTAGTCCACGGTGACCGCGGGGCTGGTGGGTTGCGACTGGCAGGTCAGCACGTAGCCGGCGTCCAGGTCGGCCTGGCCGAGTGCGTAGTTGTGGTCCATCTCCACGGTGCCGCTGACCAGCTTCGCCCGGCAGGTGCCGCACGCGCCGCCCATGCAGGCGTACGGCGCGTCCGACCGCACCCGCAGCGCCCCGTCCAGTACGGACTGCCCGGCGGCCAGGTCGACGACGTCCTCCCTGCCGTCCAGCCGCACGGTCACCGAGCTGGCTACCCCGGTGGTGGTCGACGGCCCGGCCGGCACGTGGAACAGCTCCGCGTGCACCCGCTCGGCCGGCACCCCGTGCTCGAGCAGGGTGCCCCGGGCCGTGTCCACCAGGCCGACCGGCCCGCACAGGTACCAGTCGTCGACCTCGGAGGCCGGCACCCGGTCGGTCAGCAGCCGGCCGAGCAGCTCGGCGTCGATCCGGCCGGTGTACGCGCTGGCGCCTCGGCGCGGGTCGCCGGAGAGCACGTGCATGATCTCCAGCCGGTCGGCGAACCGCGCCTCCAGGTCGGCCAGCTCGGCGGCGAACATCGTGGAGCTCCGGCTGCGGTTGCCGTAGATCAGGGTGCAGTGGCTGTCCGACTCGATCTCCAGCGCGGTGGCCAGGATGGACAGCACCGGGGTGATCCCGCTACCGGCCACGATGGCCACGTAGTGCTTGGCCCGCGCCGGGTCCAGCGGCGGGCCGAACCGCCCGGTCGGCGTCATCAGCTCCAGCTCGTCGCCGACGCGCAGCTGCGTCGCGGCGTAGCTGGAGAACACCCCGCCCGGGATCTGCTTGACGGCGATCCGCAGCGCCCCACCGGTGGCCGGCGCACAGATCGAGTAGTTGCGCCGTACCCCCTCGGCGCCCAGGTCGCTCCGCACCGTCACGTGCTGGCCGGCCTCGAACCGGAACAGCTCGGACAGCTCGGCCGGCACGTCGAAGGTGATCGCCACGCTGTCCGGGGTGGGCCGGTCCAGCGCGGCCACCGGCAGCCGGTGGAACTCGGCGTGGCTGGCCGCCGAACCCTCCGGCACCGCGACCGGGCGCATCCTGGCCAGCGTCGAGTCCAGCTCCCGCCAGACCCGGTACTCCTCGACGGTGAGGTCGCGCCCGAACGCCGTCATGATCGCGGCGTCCCGCTGCAGGTAGGCCTCCTCGTTGCGCTTCCAGGCCTTGATGTAGCGGTAGAACGGGATGGACGGGTGCAGGTGGTGCACGAGGTGGTAGTTCTGGTAGAGCAGCACCGGGGTGAGCAGCCACTCCATGCCGATCCGGATCCGGGTGGCCCGGTAGCGGTTCTCCCGCTGGGTGACCTCGAGGCCGTGGTGCGGCAGCCAGTCGAACCACCAGGCCAGCACGCCGAGCGCGATGCGCGCCGGGATCAGGTAGATCACCGCGACGGCCCACAGCGTGCCGGTGAGCGAGGCGACGGTGATGCCGGCGATGAAGAGCGCGATGATGCCGGCGGTCTCCGCGATCTCCCGGCCGGAGCGGCGGCCCAGGTGCTTGACGTAGAACGTGGCGTACCAGACGTCGATGGTCAGCCAGCGGAACGGCAGCTGCCACCACGGGCCGTCGGTGGCCCAGGCGTCCGGGTCGGCGTCGAGGTCCTCGTTGGTGTTGCGGTGGTGCTCGATGTGGATGAACCCGAACAGCGGCGCCGCCGCGTAGGGCACCACGAACGGCACCGTGAGCCGCCCGAGCAGCGCGTTCACCCAGCGCCGGCGGCTGATGGAGTAGTGCACCGCGTCGTGCAGCACGGTGAACATCGTGAAGCTGACACAGGCGTTGACCGGGATGGTCAGCCACAGCGACCAGCCGAGCCCGAGCGCCGCCCAGCTGCTCAGCAGCCACACCACCAGTCCACCGAGGAACAGCCCGACCGTCGGCAGCGCCAGCTTCGGCACCGGCTCGCCGGGATCGGGCAGGCCGGTGGGAACGGGGGTGGCGACGACGCCGGCGCTGCTCATACCGATCAGGGTGGGCCGTTCGGAGCAGCAACACCATGTCGGTGGCTCCGAGATTCCTCGGCACCAGGTTGTAGGCAGCTCCAAACCGGGCACCGCGCCCAGCTCAGCGGGCGAACCGCGCCGGGTTGAGATGCTCGATCGGCAGGCTGGTCTTCCCGTTCGCCACCAGGTCGGCCGCGACCTGCCCGAAGGCCGACGCCATCTTGAACCCGTGCCCGGAGAACGCCCCGAGCAGCCACACGTTCTCCGCGCCCGGCAGCTGGCCGACCAGCGCGTGCCCGTCGGTGGTGTACGCCTCCGGGTACGCCGACACCCGCACCGGTGTCGGCACCAGACCGGGCATCAGCTCCGCCACCGTCCGGTTGATCGCGTCCAGGTCACCCTCGGCCACGTTCCGGTCCAGGTCGTCGGCGTCGGCCAGGTCACCGTAGGGGGCGTGCGGCGCGACCTTCACCGAGCCGCCGTCCAGCGTCGGGATGCCGAAGATGTGTACCTCGCCGGACTCCCGGATGAAGATGGGGAAGCGGTCCGGCCGGTAGGCGTCGACGTCCAGCGCCGGGTACCAGGTCATCACCAGCCGGCGCGCGGTCACCTGGGCGGCGAGCTCCGGCGCGAAGTGGGCGGTCCAGAGCCCGGCGGTGACCACGGCCTGTTCGACCGTGTAGACGCGGTCCCCGACGTGCACCCGCACGCCGCCGGCGAACGGCTCCACGGCGGTGACCCTGGCGCCGGCCACCACCCGCGCACCGAGTGCCTGCGCGCGCCGGGCCGCGGTGAGCACGGCGAACTCCGGCCGCAGCACCCCGGCCCACTCGTCGAAGAACCCGATCTCGCCGGGCAGCATCCGGTGCTGCGGGTAGCGCCTGCCCATCTCGGCGCCGTCCAGCACCTCGTGCGGGAGGTCGAAGCGGTCCGCGGACACCAGCACGTTGCGCATCGAGTCCGAGTCCTCGGGGCCGATCATCAGCCCACCGTTGAGGGTCAGCAACGACTGGCCGGACTCCTGCTCCAACTCCCGCCACAGCTCCCTGGCACGCACCAGCAGCGGCACGTACTGCGGCCCCTCCAGGTAGGCAGTGCGGAAGATCCGGGACTCCCCGCCGGCGGCCGCCCGGTCGTGTCCCGGCGCGTACCGCTCGAAACCGATGGCGTCGATGCCCTGGCGGGCCAGCTGCCACAGCGCCATCGAACCGATGCTGCCGACGCCGATCACGGCGACCTTCGCGTCCATGAAGTGTGTCCTCCGGAAGGGTCAGTGGAGCGGGGCCAGCGAAGCCAGGGCGCTGGCCACCGTCCGGCGTACGGTCCCGGCACCGAGCGGCCGGGCCGGGTCGAGGTGGTCGATCGCCAGTGTGGTCGTGCCGTCGAGGGCGAGCTCGGCGAGCGCCAGTCCGATCGCCGGCACGTCCAGCTCCGGGGCCGCCGACGGCGACCTCGGCATCCACTGCATCAGCTCCGGGCCACGGATGGCTGCTCCCCGGTACTCGCCTCGGTCAGGACGAGATGCCGGGTCTCCGGTGCCCAGGCCCAGGACTGCCGGCGGCCGGCGCGGCCGAACCGGCCCTGCACCTGCTCGCCCTGGCCCGTTCCCGGTACCCCCCGGTGCCCGACCCAGGACAGCTCACGCCGGATCCATGAACGCACGCTCCAGCGCCCACCACAGCTCGAACGGCACCAACGGGTCCCGCAGGCTCACCCCGGCCAGCTCCTCGAACCGCGACAGCCGGTAGCGCAGGGTGTTGGGGTGGATGTGCAACCGTTCGGCGGCGGTCTCCACGTGCGACCCGGCGGCCAGGTACGCCCGCAGGGTGGCGGCGATCTCGGCGCCCGAGCCGGATTCGGCCAGTGGTTCCAGATAGCGCCGGCGCAACGCCGCACCGACGTCCGGGTCGGCGGCCACCGCCGGCCGCAGGCCCAGCTCGGCGAGATCACGGGTTCCGGCCATCCCGAACGCCTGCAACGTGTCCAGCGCACGGGTGGCCAGCCGGAACGACTCCGCGAGCCGGTCCAGCGGCACCGAAGGGCCGACGCCCGCACGGCCCGGCGCCGCGTCACCCGGCGGATCCAGCTGGAAACCGGCGAGATCGCCGTCCACCAGCACGCTCATCCCCCGGTTCTCCCGCGCCGAGGTGGCCAGACCCACGGCCCGCTCCACGGTGCGCCAGGGCGCGTCCGGCGCCGGCCGCGCCCGCACGGCCAGGTACCGCCGGGCCGGGTCCAGCCCGTAGCTCTTCGCCCTGGCCCGCAGCTCGGCCGGTTCGCCGCCGCCGAACAGCACCGCCCGGACGAACGAGGCGTGCCGGTCCTGAGCCTCCCGGTCCTGTTCCAGCTCGGCGCGCCGGTGCGCCCGCGCCGTGGTGATCATGCCGACGTCCGAGGCGGCCAGCGCGCCCCGCACGAAGGCGAGCAGTTGGCGGTCGCCGAGGTCGATCCGGCCGGCCTCGGCGCTGCCCCGCTCCACCAGTACGTCGGCGCCGATGCGCCAGGCCAGCAACATCTGGTCCACCGGCACGGCCAGCCGGGCCTGGGCCTCGCCGACCTGCTCCAGCACCAGCGTCTGCCGCTCGCTCAGCCGCGGCGGGTCGGCCCTGGCCAGCCGGATGGTGCACTCCACGGCCATCGCCACGTAGCGCTCGAACGTCTCGGCGGCGAGCTCCTGATACACCGACAGCTGCCGCTGCATCCGGTGGGCGATCTCGGCGGACAGCTCCGGCTGCTGCGTCAGCAACGCGTCGAGCAGCTGGTGCCAGGGAAGCACCGACTCGGGCCGCGTCGCCATCGGCACACTCTAGGCGTTCCCGCGCCCGTCACCACTGAGCCGTCACCACTGAGCCGTCACCACTGAGCCGTTGGGCCGTCAGCGCGG
>DASYLM010000392.1:0-8929 GCA_036009565.1 Pseudonocardia sp.
GAGTGCGGCCTTCACCGGGATCGGGTTCGTGGTCACGCCCATGGAGCGGTAGATCTCCTGCAGCGAGGCGTCGATCTCGGCGCGGTGCTCCGGTTCGTCGACCATCCGCCGCATCTGCTCGCCCACGATGTGGCTGGCCACCAGGATGCCGCCGCAGCCGCCGAGGTCCAGGGTGCGGGCGAAGATCTCGTCGTTGCCGGCGTAGAGGCCGAGCCCGTCGACCGGGGCGAGGTTGGCGTTGTTGGCCTGCTTCACGTACTCGACGTGCTCGATCTGGCCGAGCTCGGCGAGCAGTTCGTTGGGCAGGTCGAGGACCACCCGGGACGGGATGTTGTACAGGATGATCGGCTTGTCGGTGGCCCTGGCCACCTCCTGGTAGTGCGCCACCAGGCCACGCCGGTTCGGCTTGTTGTAGTACGGCGTCACCGACAGCACGGCGTCGACCCCGAGCTCGGTGGCCCGCTCGGTCAGGTGCACCGCGTGCTGGGTGTTGTTCGACCCGGTGCCGGCCACGATGGTGGTGCCCGCCGGCCGGTTCTGACAGGCCAGCTCGATCACCCGCAGGTGCTCGTCGTCGTCCAGCGTGGAGGCCTCGCCGGTGGTGCCGCAGACCACGAAACCGTCCGAACCGTGTGCCGCGAGATGGTGCAGCAGATCGACGAACGCCTCCTCGTCGACAGCGAGGCTGTCATCGAAGGGCGTGATGATGGCGGTGAGCACCGAACCGAGCGACATGCTGGGAAGCTAACCTCCTGGCCGCCCGCGTGTCGAGCCGCCGGGTGCCCAGTTGCAAGACTCACAGGCCGGCGCGGGGTCCGGAGAGCGCCCAGCTGGTTGTTGACCTCTCCGCGCGAGCGCGCCAGGGTGGGACTCGTCACAGCACGGGGTCACCGTTCGCGCCAGGAGGCAATCGAATGTCCGCAGCCATCGACCACGTCCTCGCCCGTGCGGTCGAGGCCGGTGACGTACCGAACGTCGCGGCCATCGCCGCGGACCGGGACGGCCTGGTCTACGAAGGTGCCGCCGGGCCGAGGGCGGTGGGCCAGGACGACCCGATCGGTCCGGACAGCATGCTGCGGATCGCCTCCATGACCAAGATGGTGGCCACCGTCGCGGCACTGCAGCAGGCCGAGCGCGGCAACATCGAGCTGGACGCCCCGGTGGACAACTACCTGCCCGAGTTCGCCGACCTGCACGTGCTGGAAGGCTTCGACGGCGACACGCCCAAACTGCGCCCGGCCGGGGCCAGAGCGACCGTCCGGCAGCTGGCCACGCACACCTCCGGGCTCTCGTACTGGTTCTGGAACGAGGAGATCAAGCGGTGGGGCGAGGTCACCGGCACGCCTACCGTGTTGGCCGGGCAGAGCTCGACGTTCACCGCGCCGCTGGTGGCCGACCCGGGCACCCGCTGGGAGTACGGGGTCAATACCGACTGGCTCGGCCGAGTGGTGGAGGCGGCCAGCGGCCAGTCACTGGATGCCTACCTCGACGCGAACGTGCTGGGTCCGCTGGGTATGCACCACACCACGTTCCTGATGACCGAGGAACAGCGAGCCAACTCGGTGCCGGTGCACCTGCGCGGCGAGGATGGTGAGTGGGTGGCCACCGACGTCGACTGGAACCAGGAACCCGACTGGTGGTCCGGCGGTCACGGGCTCTACTCCACGCCTCGCGACTACCTGGCGTTCCAGCGGATGTTGCTCGGCGGCGGTGCCCTCGGTGATGCCCGGATCCTCGAGCGGGCCACCGTCGACGCGGCGTTCACCAACCAGATCGGCTCACTGGACTTCCCGGCCTCGATCAGCACCGCCGACCCGCAGACCACCTTCGGCTTCGACGCCGGGCCCGGGCACAAGTGGGGCCTCGGGCTGCTGCTCAACACCGTCCAGCAGCCGGGCAGACGGGCGGCCGGCAGCGGGGCGTGGGCCGGCATCTTCAACACGCACTTCTGGGTCGACCCGAGCAGCGGCGTCACCGGAGCGATCTACACCCAGTTCCTGCCGTTCGTGGAGCCTCGCTCGATGAAGCTGTACGCCGACTTCGAGCAGGCCCTCTACGCGTCGCTGTAGCCGGTCCGTCCTGCCTGAGGGCCCTACCCGTCGCCCGGCCGGCCGACCGGGCGACGGGTAGGTTCGGTGAGGACTTGTCGGGCTAGGGCGGGAGCGGGATGAGGCTGGCGACGATCCGTACCGAGTCGGGAACCCGGGCGGTGCGGCTGGATGCCGACCGCGCGGTGGAGACCGGGGATGCCGATGTCGGCGCCCTGCTCCGCGGCGCCGACTGGCGGGACCGCGCCGCGGCCGCCGGCGGTGCGACCTACCCGCTGGACGGCCTGGACTACGCGCCGCTGGTACCCGCTCCCGAGAAGATCATCTGTGTCGGCGCGAACTACCGCGACCACATCAAGGAGATGGGCCGCGAACCGCCGCCCTACCCGACCCTGTTCGCCAAGTTCCCGCCCACCCTGATCGGCGCGCACGACGACGTGCTGCTGCCGGCCGTGTCCGAGGCGGTGGACTGGGAGGCCGAGTTGGCGGTGGTCATCGGGAGGCCGACCCGGCACGTCACCGCCGAGCAGGCGCCGGCCGCCATCGCCGGCTACACCGTGCTCAACGACGTCTCGGTGCGCGACTACCAGAACCGGACGCTGCAATGGCTGCAGGGCAAGATGTTCGAGGCCACCACGCCGATCGGCCCGGCGCTGGTCACCCCGGACGAGCTGTTCAGCGGGGCCGATCTTGCGGCCGGGCTCAGCGCGGAGATCACCACCGAGGTGGACGGTGAGGTGCTGCAGCACTCCGACACCGACCAGCTGGTGTTCGGTGCGTACATGCTGATCGCCTACATCTCCGAGATCGTCACGCTGAACCCCGGCGACGTGATCGCCACCGGTACCCCGGGCGGTGTCGGGCACGCCCGCAAGCCGCCCAGGTACCTGACCGACGGCGCGGTGCTGACCACCCGTATCGCGGGCGTCGGCGAGCTCCGGAACACCTGCCGCAAGGAGAAGATCTAGCCCCGTGAGTGGCGGGTCCGGCCCGCCCCGACTGGCCGGCCTGGCGGGCCTGCCCGTCGGCTAGCCGGCTCGGCGGCCGGTGCTCGGCGAGGGCAGGTAGACGTCGCTGACCATGGCGTCCAGCGACAGCCCCAGCGCGGCGGCCAGGGCGGCGACGGTGAACAGCGCCGGCGTCGGCACCCGACCGGACTCGATCTTGCGCAGTGCGTCGACGGAGACGCCGGACACGATGGCGACCTCCGTCATCGTGCGGCCGCCCCGTGCCTCGCGCAGCAGCGCGCCCAGCCGGGCACCCCGTGCGCGGTCTTCCGGAGTCAGTGGTGAGCGAACCATGGCTGTGATAGTAATACCGGATAGTTATCCGCTCAAGGCGCCCGGTGGCTCGGGCCGGCTCAGTTGTCGGTGAGCCGGACCAGTTGCCGCTGCACCTCGTCGAGGCGGGCCTGCAGCAGCGCCACCTCGGCGGTGAGTACCGGCACCAGATCGGCGTGCGTGACGCCGTCCAGCGCCGGCGTGGTGGCCGAGCTGTGCTGCGTGCCCCCGCTGACCTGTGCCGCGGCGGCCGCCGTGGCCTCCGCGCTCAGGTCGAACGGCCGCACCGGGTCGTACGGGTGGGCGGTGTCGTCCTGGGTCACCGGAACGCCGCCGAGCAACCGGGCGAAGCCGGCGAGCGGCAACCCCGGGCGTGGGCCGGCGCAGGCCGGGCAGACCGCCACCACCCGCCGCCAGCCCACCGAGCCGGCGCCGGTCTCCACGAACACGGTGGCCGCGTGGCCGCACCCACACCGGCCGACCCGTACCAGGCTCACCCGTTGCTTGGCGTAGCGCAGCCCTCGCTCGTAGCGCATGAAGCGACCGGACGCGGTGATCTCGAGGAGCACCGCATACCGGTAGTCCGGGTCGCAGGCCAGTGCCCTGGCGTCATCCAGGGTGTGCACGCAGTAGAACCCGCAGTCGCACCACCGGGACGGGCTCTGGTGCCGCCCGCCCTGCGCGCACTCGGCGTCCGCGACGACCTCGTAGATGTTGGCCCGACCGAGGGTGACCCCGCCGAAGCCGGCGCGCGTGCCGTCCGCCGACACCATCGGGTGCGCCAGCTTGAACCCGCGGAGTGGCTCGGTCGGCTGTTCCTTGGGGGTCCGCCGGACGGGCAGCCAGCCCGCCACCGGATTAGCGGCTGGCCTGCGCGACGGCCGGCACGGGGGCCGACTCGGTGTCCGGGAGCGCGCTGACCCGCTCAGCAATCGGCGTGGTGGGCTCCGCGACGAGTGGTTCCTCGGCCGAGGGGTGTTCGACGACCTCGCCGACCGACAGCATCTTCCCGAGCTTCATCCCAGCCTCCGAGGGGTATGGCATGCCTGCGTGTCCTCAAGGCTGAACCGCCGGCTCGCGGATGTCCAGAGGAAGCGGCTGTGCGTTTCGGCCGGTGCCGGTCCGGCACACCGGTTTCAGGCGGTGCGCAGCACCGGCCACATCCATGACCAGGGTTCGTGCCGGCCGCTCGCCAGCCACAGCGGGGTGTCGCCGGGGACCGCGCCGGCGCCCGGTGCCCCGACCGGGACGGTGCCCAGTTCCCGCAGGTCGTCGAAGTATGGGCGGATCCTGACCGGGTCGCCGACGTAGAGCACCGAGTCGGCGTCCTCCGGGGGAGCACCGAAGTACCAGAAGCCGCCCTGCGCGGAGTACACCGGGGGCAGCCCGCGGGCATCGCCGAAGCGGTCCAGCGCGGCGGCCGCCCAGTAGCTCTGGGTGACGATCACCACATGGGACCGGGCCGACCGCGGCAGCGCCAGATAGCGCCCGGCCACCCCGTCCGCCAACGCCGGCCAGGCCGCATCCCCGGGGCCGGAGCCGAGCTGACGGTCGAACGGGCCCCGGCCGCTGTACTGGG
This sequence comes from Pseudonocardia sp., assembly GCA_036009565.1. Lineage (GTDB taxonomy): Bacteria > Actinomycetota > Actinomycetes > Mycobacteriales > Pseudonocardiaceae > Pseudonocardia. Next base: position 4,908 of record DASYLM010000392.1, read on the forward strand.
CCAACCAGGTCGCCGGAGTCAGCGGCGAGTGCGGCCAGCCGAGCGATCCGGACAGCCCGGCCATCCCCGGCACCGCCAGCAGGGCGGACAGCGCGAGTACGGGCCAGCTCGGCAGCCACCGCCAGGCCCGCGGCAGCGGCCGCCGCTCCAGCGAGACGGCGGCCGCCGCCCACAGCACCGGGAACAGACCGGCGACCGGGTACGGTCGGAAGTCCAGGGCCAGGAACGTCGCGGTCACCCCGATCGCGGTCCAGCCGAGGAAGGCGTAGCGGCTCAGCTCGGTACAGCGCAGCAGTTGCGCCGCGCCGTAGCAGCCACCCGCCGCCCCGGCCAGCACGCCGGCGGACAGCAGCAGCACCGGGAGGAACGTCAACTTCGCGCTGATCGCCGGTTCGACGGCCTGCCATGCGGTGTGCCGGGGCCAGCCGTTGTGGGCCTGCCAGATCAGCCCTGGCACCGTGGTGAGCGCGGCCAGGACGCCGGCCGCCCAGAGCCGGGACCGGGCGGCCAGCTGCCTCGGCCCGACCGTGAGCAGGGCGACACAGAGGACCACCCACAGCGCCGCGATCATGAAGTCGGACTGCAGCGCCACCGCGGTGACCACGCCCAGCCAGATCGGCAGCCGGTCGTCCCCGGTGCGTGCCCAGCGGACCAGCAACCAGCAGAACACCGCCCAGAGGAAGACGCTGACCGTGGTGGTGCTCAGCAGGTACCCGGTGCCCAGCACGAACGCTGAGCTCGCGTACACCGCCGCGGCCAGCACCTGGGCGTGCCGGGCGCCGCCCAACTCGCGGGCGGTGAGCGCGGTGACCAGCACACCGGCCGCGCTGAGCAGGGTGGCTGGCAGCCGGGCGCCGACCGTGCTGCCGCCGGGGACCGTGTCGGCCAGCCGGGCCAGCAGCGGGAGCAGCGGTGGCCGGTCGAGGTGGCCCCAGAACAGGTGGTCACCGTCGACCAGGGTGGCGAGCTCGCCGCCGGTGAGGCCGGCCCGCCAGCTCAGCGCGAGCAGCACCAGACCGACCGCAACGGCCATCGCCAGCACCGGAACGGCGGCCAGTGGCGCGAGCTCACGGCCGCCGCTCCGGTCCCTGGTCGTTGCCGCCCACATGCCGTGAGTCCCCCTAGATGGTTGCGCTCTCACTATTTGAGCGCAGGGCACCCCGCGCTGTCAGCCGGAAAGGTCGGGCGCCGGCGTGGCGAAGGTGTGTCCGGCCGGAGCACGCTGCGACTTTCGTCGGGTGGCCAGCGCCCATCAGAGGTGTTTGTGCTGGCTGGCCCGGCCGCCCCGGGTGCTGGTGGGTACCGTTTGCGAAGTGAACCATCCGAGACGCGCCAACTGGTGGCCGGGGTTGTGGGCCTCGCGTCGGGAGGCGACGTTCGACGTCGTCGTGATGCTGCTCGTGATGCTGCTGCTGGTCACCCTGATGTGGCAGACGATGCAGCTGCACGGCGCCTGGGGCCTGGTGATCCAGTGCGTCTTTGCCTCGGCGCTGCTGGTCCGGCGGATCGTCCCGCTGACCACGCTGCTGGTGATGGTGATCAGCACGATCGCACTGGTCGGCGTCGCCCAGTGGGCACCGGACCTGCTGCTGGCCATCGTCGGCGAGCGGGAGCAGGGTTGGATCCTGCTCGCGGTGCCCTTCGCGGCCTACAGCGCGCTGGCCTACGGCCGGGACCGCCGGCGGGCCTGGATCATGGTCGGTGTGATCAGCCTGATCGGGGCGCGGGCCTGGGAACCGTCGATCTCGCTGCCCGTCGAGATGGCGATGATCGTGGTGCTGCCCGCGTTGCTGGGGGTCTATGTGGCGAACCTGACCGAGCGGGCCGAGCGCGCCGAGCGGGACCAGCACCGGCTGGCCGAACAGGCCAGGGTGGAGGAGCGGGTACGTCTCGCCGCCGAGATGCACGACGTGGTCACCCACCGGGTCAGCCTGATGGTGTTGCAGGCCGGCGCGCTCGGGGTGACCGCGACCGACGCCGCCACCAGGACGGCCGCCGAGGACCTGCGGGCCGCCGGCTGCCAGGCGCTCGAGGAGCTGCGCGACCTGGTCGGGGTACTGCGGTCGGCGCCCGGCGAGGCCGCTGAGGACTTCGTGCTGCCCCGGGCCGGCGGTCAGGCCGCGGCGCCCGACTTCAGCGAACTGCTCGCCGAGTCGGAGTCGGTCGGCGTGGCTGTCGAGCTGGAGCAGCACGGCACCCCGGAGCTCGTCTCGCCGGTCGTCGGCCGCACCGCCTACCGGGTCGTCCAGGAGTCGCTGACCAACGTGCGCAAGCATGCGCCGGGCGCGACCGCGCGGGTCACCATGCAGTTCGGGCCGGACCGGGTGCGGCTGACCGTGCGGAACACCGCGCCGGAGCACAACGGCGACGAGGCGTTGACCGCGAGCGGCTCCGGTACCGGGCTGCTCGGCCTGCGCCAGCGCGTCGAGCTGGTCAGTGGCTCGCTGTACGCCGGGCCGACCGAGGACGGCGGGTTCGTGGTGGACGTGACATTGCCGGCCTACGTGCCCACCAGGGACAAGCCGGTGGCGGTGCCGCGGTCCGGTGAGTCGCCGGCGCACCAGCGCGACGAGCACCGGGTCGGGTTGTCGGACCAGGTCCGGCTGGCCGGCCGGTCGGTGCGGGCACATCGGGTCCGGGGGGACACATGATCAGGGTTGTGGTCGTCGACGACGAGCCGATGGTCTGCGCGCACCTACGCACGATCCTGGGCTCGGCGGACGACATCGAGGTGGTGGAGGCCGCCCACGACGGCGCGGCCGGTGTCGAGGCCGTGGTGCGGCACCGCCCGAACGTGGTGCTCATGGACCTGCGGATGCCCGGGGTGGACGGGTTGACCGCGATCGCCCGGATCGCCGCACTGCCGGACCCGCCCACCGTGGTCGCGCTGACCACGTTCGACGCCGACCAGTACGTGATCCGTGCGCTGCGCGCCGGGGCCGCCGGGTTCCTGGTCAAGTCGACGCCGCCGGAGGACCTGATCGGGCTGGTCCGGGTGGCCGCCGACGGGCACACCGTGCTGTCGCCGGCCGCCGCCCGCCGGCTGGTCGCCGCCTCGGCCGACGAGCACGCCAGCAAGGACCGCGCGTTGGCCCTGATCCGCGAGCTCACCGACCGCGAGACCGACGTGCTGACCTGCCTCGGCGAGGGCATGTCCAACGCGCAGATCGCCAAGCGGCTGTTCCTGTCCGAGACGACGGTGAAGGGGTACGTGTCGCGGATCCTGGTCAAACTGGACTGCGAGAACCGCACCCAGGCCGGCCTGCTCGCCTACGACGCGGGGCTGGTCTCCCGCTGAGCTGCCGCCGCCCGAGGTAGCTCGGCGCGGGTTCGGGCGCGGGGGAGGATGGCGGCAGGCGGGGCGGTCCGCGGCAAGCCGTTGGCGCGGACCGGAGATACCCGACACGGCGACCCGGTGGACGCGGTGGACGCGGCCGACGCGGTGGACGCGGTGGACGCGGTGGACGCGGCCGACGCGGTGGACGCAGCCGGACTCAGCGGACACGGCGGATCGGGCCCGCTCGTCGGCCCGATGCGCCGAGTTCAACCACAGCCGGGTCCGCGACGCGTTCAGAGGCCGCCACGGTTGAACTCGGCGAGCCGAGCCGGGCCGCCCGGCTCGAGCTGAGCCGGACCGAGCCAGCCGTGCCGGGCCGGGCCGGGCCGGCCGCGCCAGCCGGGCCGCGCCAGCCGGGCGGCCGAGCCTGGCGAGGCCAGCCGAGCCGGGCCGTGCCAGGCCGGGCCGTGCCAGGCCGGGCCGAGCCGGGCCGAGCCGGGCCGAGCCGGCCGCGCCAGCCGGGCTGCGCCAGCCGGGCCGCGCCACCCGGGCGAGCCGAGCCGGGCCGTGCGGAGCCGGGCCGGGCCAGGCGGGCCAGGGTTGCCGATGGCCACTCGCTCGCGCGCACCTACCGGCGCCGGCCGCCTGTTCCCGAGCTGCACACGGTGCACGTTCTGGTCGCAAACCTGCACCGTGTGCAGCTCGGTAACACGGTGCGCGGCCGAGCTGAGCCGCCGGTGCCAGC
>DASYLM010000393.1:0-2496 GCA_036009565.1 Pseudonocardia sp.
CACCAGTGAGCTGACCGGCGAGCAGGTCGCGAAGCTGCTGAACATCGACGTGGCGCCGCGCACCGGCCGGCGGTTGCTCGGTCAGGCCCGGGAGCTGGTCAGCCGGCGCGCCCAGGCCGAGGCCGACGGCGTGGAGGACCCGGAGCTCAGCGTGATCGGCGGCCGGTAGGGCGGTAGGGCGGTCACCGATTGACGCGACCCACAAGGAGTTTCCCGCCGTGACGGCGCGGCGGCGGGCGGCGGCCTCTTGTTACCGAACTACACAGGAGGCAGGTCGGGAGCGCCAAAAACCTGCCTGGTGTGCAGCTCGGTAACAACAGAACGCCGGGGCTGGCGGCCGCCGGACGTCGGCGGCCGCCCCACGAGCCGGCCACCCGCTCGCTCTGGAGCTGCGAGGATGACCGCACACCCGTTCCGTACGCCGCGCACCCGCTGCAGTGGATGCGCGGCGTACACACCGGGGGCGTGGTGCGCACGGCGCTATGAGCCGGCTCCGGCGACGCACGGCCAGCGCCAGCGGCGGTCAGCCCCGACGGCGGCGCCGGTCCCGCCAGGCGATCGAGGCGGCGTACGGCACCAGGTCACGCCCGCGCCGCCACAGCCACGGCAGGCCCTTGAACAGCAGCCACAGCAGGTGGTGCGCGGCGCTGATCTCACGTCCGCCGGCCTTGGCCATGCCCACCGGTCTCGGCACCGCGAACCCGGCGTCGGTGAGCAGCTCACCGAAACCGCGGGCCAGCAGCCGATGACCCAGCTCGGAGGGGTGCAGCCGGTCCACGCTCCAGGTGGCGCGGTCGTAGCCGCCGGGCAGCTCGTGCAGGTCCAGGCAGCCGATCCGGTGCCGCGTGGTGATCGCGTCGGTGACCGCGTTGAGCTCGCCGATCCGGTCGCGCAGCGCGCGGCGCAGCGAACCGGGCAGCCAGAACACCTGGCTGTGGTCGTGGAACCGGACGGTCAGCACGGTGGCGCCGACGGCCCGGAGCCCGGTCACCACCGCGTCGTAGTCGGCGTCCAGCCCCGCCGCGTCGAAGTCCGAGCGCAGCGTGTCGTTCATCCCCACCACCAGCACCGCGACGTCCGGGCGGAACCGCAGCGCCACCGCCAGCTGACGGTTGCGCACGCATGCCATCCGCGCGCCGGGGAAGGACACGTTGGCGTAGCGCACACTGTCGCGCTCGCCCAGCGAGTCGAGCAGCAACGGCCCGAACCCCCGCCAGCCGCCGCCGGGCAGCGGGTCACCGATACCGACCGGGGTGGAGTCGCCAAGGACGACCAGGCTGCGCACTGCCCTCGAGAGCTCGACGGACGCGGGGTCCGGCAGCGGAGTGATGATCTCAGCGGTCACGTCTGCACACGATCACGCGTCTGGGCTCACCCCCGGTGATAACCGGATGACGCGTTGTGGACCGCTTGCCGAACGGTCGGTGCCAGGGCCGATTCGCGGGCCTGTTGCGGCTATCCCGGGAGGTTCAGCGCCCGATTCCGGAACGCCGGGAACAGCGGCAGCTCGGTGGGGCCGTCGCCGAGGCGCTTGCCCAGCGCCGTCACCATGGACTCGGCCAGCTCGGCCGTGCCGGCCCGGTTGCCCCTCGCGGCGTCCCGGGCGAGCAGTGTCCAGTAGTGCGCCAGCGCGAGCAGCGCCCTCGGCGAGCGGGTGGCGTTCCGACCGACCAGCGCGTTCTCCGCCAGCGCCTTGGGCAGCAGCTGCAACGTGCACAGCCACACCCACAGCAGCTGCGCGTCCAGCAGCCTGGCGGCCAGCCGGGCCGGCTCGCCGAGGTCGGGCCACACCTGCACCACCTCCGAGCGCCAGGCCGCGAGCATCGCCTCGGGCATGCCGGCCGGCATCGCGTAGCTGCTCTCACAGCCCGGGAACGGCACCCGGGTGTACGCCGCGTCCAGCATCACGTCCCGGAAGCAGCCCCACTCGAAGTCCACGAACCGGACGCCCCTGCTGGTCACCAGGTTGTTGTCCGGGCAGGTGTCGGACGGGCTGAAGGCGCGGTACCGGGTGCCACCGAGCAGGCGGGCGGTCGCGTGGGCCTCCCGCGCGGCCTCCGCGCTGACGGTGACCCCGAGCTCAGCGGCGACCAGCTCGGGCACCGACGCGAGCGCCATCCGGGCCTCGTCGGCCATCGGGTCCCGCCAGGACCGCTCGCCCAGCCGGCGCAGCAGCGCGTCGAAGTCGTGCTCACGCCCGGCGGTGACCGCGTGCAGCCGGCCGAGGGCCCGCGCCCAGGCGAGCAGGCAGCGTTCGGCCGCGGCGGCGTCGCTGCCGAACAGCTTGTCGGCCAGGGTGGACGAGCGGCCCAGGTCCTCCAGCACCAGCAGCCGGTTCGCCGGGTCGTGCGCGACCAGCTCGGGGCTTGGCCGGTCCCCGGACAGCGCGGTGAACAGCTGGCAGCTGGCCGCCTCGTGCCGGAACCGGTCCGCCCGGCCGGGCGTGGGGTCGCGCTGGTAGTGCTTGATCACCAGGCTGCGCGGCAGGCCGAACGG
>DASYLM010000394.1:0-2910 GCA_036009565.1 Pseudonocardia sp.
GCCGGAGACGTGGAAGTGGCCGCTGAACTGGTACGAGCCATCGGAGCGAAGCGTCAGCGAGGCATAGCCCCCGACCGGAACGCTCGAGGCAAGGTGATGTACCCGATCCCCCAGGGACCGATTTCGGCCGCCGCGGCCCTGAGGGGCAGCGTCATGGTCTAGGCGGCCTGACCCGTGTGTGGCACGGTCGCTGCCGATGCTGGGCCGATCACCCCCGCGGCCAGCACTGCCGACAAGGTGGCGGTGGTGCCGAGCGTCCCGAGCGTCCTGCGCAGAGTTCGTGTTCACAGCTGTGTTCCTCTGGATTCGTCGAGAACGGGTGTCAGGGGACGGCGGATGCGCGAAGTGACGCGGTACTCGGTGCATCAGGGGCCGGCCATCTGTCCTCCTCGGCTGACGTGGAAAAAGGCGTCCTGGAGGGCCCCGGACAGGTGACGCCGACCTGGCTGCCGGCGATATCTGGAGTCGGAACGGGCCGTCGGGGAATCAACCAGTGGATGCATATATGAGTCGGTCGACGCCCCCGTGATACGCGGATCAGCCACCTACCGGAATCGGTCCAGGAATTCGGGGAGGGGCACCGCCACCCGGCATCCGGCGCGGTCGGCAGGTCGGCTTCGCGGAGCCGGCGGCGGGCCTGTCCGGCAGGCTGTCGGAATGCTCGGTGCGGAACGGCTCGGCGAACTCGCCCACCGACTGAGCGCTGTCGGGGGTTTCGTCGGCGTGCTGCTCGGGGGCAGCCGGGCGCGTGGCACCCACCTCGCGGGCTCCGACGGGGACCTCGGCATCTACTACCTGCCACCGCTCGACGTCCGCGGCCTCGGGGCTCTCGCGCGTGAGGTGGCCGGGCCGGATGCCACGGTCACCGAGCCGGGCGAGTGGGGACCCTGGGTCGACGGTGGCGGCTGGCTCCGCATCCAGGAGACGCCCGGTCGACTGGATCTACCGGGACCTCGGACGGGTCCACGCCTGCTGGCGGGACGCGCAGGCCGGCCGGTTCACCTTCCACGCTCAGGTCGGGCACCGTTGGGCTGGCCGGATTTCGGCTACGCCGGAGAAATCGCCCTCTGTCGTGTTCTGGTCGACCCGTCCGGCGAACTCTGCCAACTACACCATGCCGCCGAGCACTATCCGCCGGAGCTGCGGAAGGCCGTGATGACCAGGACGGCGTGGGAGGCGTCCTTCACCCAGTCTCCTACGCCGCTATCGAAGTGGGCGAAAAGATGACATGCGGAGGGACCCCCTCAGCTCAGGCGCACCCTCGGGTGCGTCGGCTGTTGGAGCTTGAGGAGGCCCCCGATGCGGATCGTAGGCGGATTGGATATCCACCGGCGGCAGATCACCTTCGACTATCTGGATGAGCGCAGCGGCCAGTGCCGGCGGGGCCGGATCGCCCCGGCGGACCGGATGCTGCTGCGCCGCTGGCTGGAGGCCAACGTCTCCGCAGCGCCGGCGGCGGTCGCGGTCGAGGCCTGCACCGGCTGGCGCTTCGTCGTGGAGGAGTTGCAGCGTGCCGGAGTGGAGGCGCATCTGGCCGAGCCGGCCGACACGGCGGCCGCCCGTGGCCCGAAACGGCGCGCGAAGACCGACCGCACCGACGCCCGCCACCTGCGCGAGCTGCTCGCGGCCGGCCGGCTGCCCGAATCGTGGATCCCCCCGGAGCAGGTGCTTTCAGATGCGCGCCCGGCTGCAGCTGTTCAAGGACCTGCGCGAGGAGCACACCGCCTGGGTGCAGCGGATGCACGCGATCCTGCTGCACCAGGGCGCCCCGGCGATCGCCGGGGACCTGCTCGGCGCGGACAACCGCCGCCGGCTGGCCGCCGGTGAGCAGCTGTCTCCCGCTGGCCGGGAGGCGGTGGCCGCCGCGCTGCGGATCCTGGATGCGCTGGACGCCGAGCTCGTGCCGCTGCGCCGCCAGATCGCCGCGTTCGGCCGCCGGCAGCCCGGCTGCACGGCGCTGCAGGCCCAGTACGGCGTCGGAGAGATCACCGCGGTGGCGCTGTGGGCCGAACTCGGCGACACCCGCCGGTTCTCCTCTTCCCGCAAGGCGGTGCGACACACCGGCTTGGACATCACCGTCTACTCCTCCGACGGCAAGCGGCCGCCGGGAAAGCTGTCGCGGCAGGGCTCGCCGCTGCTGCGCTGGGCGCTGTTCGAGGCGGCCCAGTGCGCGGCCCGCCCGGGCGCTCCCGATCACGCCTACTACCGGCAGGTCGCCGACCGCCTCGGCGGCAACCGGGCCGCGCTCTCCGTCGCCCGCAAGATCGCCCGCCGGGCGCACCACACCCTGCGCGCGCTCGGCGACGAAGCCTTCGCCCCGGTCTGACCCGGGTGCCGGTGCGTGCATCAGCCCACCCAACGATGCCCGCGGCCTGCTCCTGCCGGCCCCCTGCCGCGCCCACTTGGTGCGTCGGCCTCAAAAGACCGAGCGGCCGCACCCTGCCGGGACACCCCATCGATCATCATGTCGCCGCAGCCGTCCAGCTCTCGCTGAACGGCTACGTGCACCGAGATAAGGCTGGGCGCCCGCGCACCACACCCCCCGTCGCTTCACCCTCCGGCCACCGCGCCGGGCTGGGAGCCGCCGTTGACCTGAACCCCAGTTTCGCCCTCCTCCGCGGCCAGCAGGATGTGCCGGTCCTCGCCGCGGTCAAGGTCGTTCGTCCGCAGGGCGCTGCACCTTGACCGCGGCTGCGGGCCGACACGACCTCAAGCCAACGGACGAGGCCAAGAACAAGAGACCGGTTGACCGGGGGTCCCTCCACAGATAAGGGGGGTGCGCTGACCGGCCCGAACCCCACCGACCGGGGCAAGCGCGGCACCAAGTACCACCTGCTCGTCGACGCCGCGGGCCTGCCGCTCAACGTCGCCGTCTCCGGCGCCAACCGGCACGACAGCATGCTCGTCGAG
>DASYLM010000395.1:0-8368 GCA_036009565.1 Pseudonocardia sp.
GTCAGGGCGAGCGGGTCTACTGGCACTCGGAACGAGGGGTTTCGTCCGGGGAAGTGGCGGGATTGCGCAGCGCGAGTCGATGTCCTCGGCACACCCGATCCGGGGGCCTGGCCGTCGAGTCGCCCGCTTGTGCAGGGCGATTCGTTGGATTGCCCGGGCCGCGGCATGGTGGGCTCAACCCGCTGAACTCTCCAGTCTTGTCGGACGTGTCCGGCCGACCCTCGCTCCAGCGACTCGCGTGACGTAATCCCCGACTCGCGCTGACAAAATCCGCGACTCGCGCTGACGGAATCCGCGACTCGCGCTGACAAAAACCCCGACTCGCGCTGTGGCGTCATTCTGGGCCGGTGAAGACCTCGGCATCTTGGAGAAACGGGAGCTCCTCGCGGATCCAGGTGTGCGGGGTGCAACCGGCCAACGCCCGCCACTCGTTGGTCAGGTGCGACTGGTCGAAGTAGCCGCACAGCTGCGCCACCTCGGCCAGCCCACCGGGCGGCAGCCGCCGCAGCAGGGTGGCTGCCCGACCGAACCGGACCACCCGGGCGGCCTGTTTCGGGGCCAGCCCGAACTCGCGGGCGAACAGCTCGGAGAAATGCCGCCGGCTCCAGCCGACGTCGCGCGCCAGTTGGCTGACCGGCACCGCGCCGCCCTCGGTCAGGATCCGCCGCCAGGCCCACCGGACCTCACCCGGCGGCTGCTGGGCCGTCGCGCGGCTGTCCCGGCTCTCCGAGCTGGTGGCGCAGGCCAGCAGAACCTCGTCGAGGATCTCGAACCGGCGTGCCCAGCTCGGCGCCTCGACCAGCCGCTCCGGCAGCTGGGCCAACCCCGGCCTCGGCAGGTCGGCGAGGTCGATCACCCGGCCGGACAGCTCGGACGCGGGCACCCCGAGCAGCGTGCGCACGCCCAGCGGGCTCACCTCGAGGTGCACGCCGGCCTGCACCCTGTCCTGCGCGATCAGGGCCGGACCGGTGTGCAGCCCGCCGACGAAGCCCTGCCAGTGTGCCGCCCGCTGGTTGGACCCGGGCATCTCCAGCAGCCGGACCGGCGCCTCGACGCTGACGATCAGGGTCACGTGCTGGCTGGGCAGCCCCCGGTGCACCTCCAACAGCACGCCGTCCTGGCGGTAGCCGATGTACCGGCTGATCAGCGCGCGCAGCGCCGGGTGCGGGCGACTCACCGCCCAGTCCCGCTCGGCCCCGGCCATGGCCACAGGGTAGGCGCGCCGGCCGACAGCGCCGAGCGGAAAGCGGGCCGTTCCGGTTCCGTGGCCGTTTCGCCGAGATCTACCTGAGCAGGCTTTGATCATGGTCCGAACCCCGCTGAGGTAGACGTCGACGAGGAGCTCTCGGCCCGGCGGGCGGCCCGGGACACGACGGCTCCGCGGCGGGTCAGTCCGCCGCGGAGCCGTCCGACGGCGGCGTGGCCAGCGAGGTGAGCAGGGCCAGCGCGTCGGCGGCCCGGTCGGCGGGCACGAACAGGTGGTCGTGGTGGTAACCGGCGACGACGTTGCAGCTGATCCCGCCGGTGGCGAGCCGCCCGCTGACGGCGGCGGTGAGCCCGACCGCCGCGAGGTCGGAGTGCACCCGCAGGGTGATCCGCGCGGCGACGTAGGAGTACGCCAGCCCGGCCCGGTCCGCCTCCTCCCGCGCCAGCACCAGCGTCAGGCCCTCGTCCTCGGCGACGGTGACCACCGGGTGCAGCCCGGCCGGCACCCCGGTGGCGGCGGTGGCGGGCGGGGCCAGCACGAACACGTACTCACCGGGTACCTGCTCCGGGGTCATCCCGTCCAGCAGCCGCCGCAGATCCCGCTCTCCGCTCATCGGCGCAATCATGCTCCAGGGCCGGTGCCGACGGCCCCGACGGGCCGGTGCCGACGGGCCCGACAGGCCGGTGCCGATGGCCCCGACGGGCCGGTGCCGACGGCCCCGACAGGCCCGTACCGGGCGGTGCCGGCGAGCCCGTACCCTGGGTAGGGAGGCTCCACCGGGGTGCTCGTCCCGGGCAGGGGTCTGTTCCGTGTGCGCGTTTCCCCCTGCTCGTGAAGGAACCCCAGTGTCCGATGTGCCCACCGCTTCCCCCGGACTGCTGGCCGCCGCGCTGGCCGACCCAGGGCTGGCCGCCGTAATCGAGTCCCTCGATGTGCCCAGCCTGCGCATCGAGGGGCCGGCCGCGCTGCGCCCGCTGGTCGCCGGCGCGCTGGCCGGCGCCGCCACCCCCACCACGCTCGCGATCACCGCCACCGAGCGCGAGTCCGAGGACCTCGGCGCGGCGCTCGGCGAGCTCATCGGCCCGGAGCTGGTGACCGTGCTGCCGTCCTGGGAGACGTTGCCGCACGAGCGGCTGTCCCCGCGCAGCGACACCGTCGGCAAGCGGATCGCGCTGTTCCACCGGCTGGCGCAACGCGACACCGGGCTGCGGGTGGTGGTCGCCGCCGTGCGCAGCCTGATCCAGCCCATCGCCCCCGGTCTCGGCGAGCTCGAGCCGATCGGGTTGGCGATCGGTGACACGCACGACTTCGACGAGTTGCTGAAGCGGCTGGTCGAGCTGGCCTACACCCGGGTCGACATGGTCACCGGGCGGGGCGAGTTCGCGGTACGCGGTGGCATCGTGGACGTGTTCCCACCGACCGCCGTGCACCCGATCCGGGTGGAGATGTGGGGCGACGAGGTCAGCGAGCTGCGCCAGTTCGCGGTGGCCGACCAGCGCACCATCGGCGCGGTGGACCGCCTGGACGCACCGCCGTGCCGGGAGCTGTTGCTCACCGAGGCCGTCCGGGCCCGGGCTGCCGAGCTGGCGCGGGAGCACGCGAGCAACCGGGCGCTGGTCGAGCTGCTCGCCAAGCTGGCCGAGGGAATCCCGGTCGAGGGCATGGAGTCGCTCATCCCGGTGCTCTGCGAGGGCAACCTCGACCTGCTCACCGACCTGCTGCCGCCCGGCGCGCACGTGTTGCTGATCGACCCGGAGCGGATCCGGACCAGGGCGCGTGACCTGGTGCGCACCGGCCAGGAGTTCCTCGAGGCGTCCTGGCTGGCCGCCGCGACCGGGCCGGACGCGAAGGCCCCGATCGACCTCGGCTCCTCCGCGTACCAGGACCTCGACGAGGTGTCCGAGCACGCGCTGGCCACCGGCCGCCGCTGGTGGACGCTCAGCCCGTTCGGCACCGACGCGCAGACCAGCACCGACGACAACATCGTCCGCCCGGGCTTCCAGGCCGTCGAGTCCTACCGGGGCGAGCTGCCCAGGGCGCTGGACGACCTGCGCAAGCACACCGCCGAAGGCGGCGCCGCGGTGTTGTTGCTGGCCGGCGCCGGTACCGCGCAGCGGGCCGTCGAACAGCTCGGTGAGGCCGAGGTGCCGGCGCGGCTGATCGCCGACGGGCTGCCGGAGGTGCCGGAGAAGGGCGTCGTCACGGTGAGCCGGGGCGTGCTGTGCGACGGCTTCGCGGCCCCCGGGCTGGGTCTGCTGGTGCTCACCGAGTCCGACCTGACCGGCAACCGGGTGGCCACCGGTGAACCCCGCAAGCTCGCGTCCAGGCGGCGCAACGCGGTCGAGCTGGAGACGCTCAAGCCCGGCGACTACGTGGTGCACAGCCAGCACGGCATCGGGCGTTTCGTGGAGATGCGCGAGCGCACGGTGAGCGGCGCCAAGCGCGAGTACCTGGTGCTGGAGTACGCCTCGAGCAAGCGGGGCCAGCCGGCGGACCGGCTCTTCGTGCCCACCGACCAGCTCGACGAGATCAGCCGCTACGTCGGCGGTGAGCAGCCGACGCTGAACAAGATGGGCGGCGGGGACTGGGCGAAGACCAAGAGCAAGGCGCGCCGGGCGGTCCGTCAGATCGCCGCCCAGCTGGTCCAGCTCTACGCCGCGCGCAAGGCCAGCCCGGGGCACGCGTTCGCCAAGGACACCCCGTGGCAGCGGGAGATGGAGGACGCCTTCCCGTACACCGAGACGCCGGACCAGCTGGCCGCGATCAACGAGGTCAAGGCCGACATGGAGCTGCCGGTGCCGATGGACCGGGTGGTCTCCGGCGACGTCGGCTTCGGCAAGACCGAGATCGCGGTACGGGCGGCCTTCAAGGCGGTGCAGGACGGCAAGCAGGTCGCCGTGCTGGTGCCCACCACGCTGCTGGCCAGCCAGCACCTGCAGACCTTCGCCGACCGGATGCGCGCGTTCCCGGTGACGGTGCGCGGGCTGTCCCGCTTCACCGACGGCCGCGAGGCGACCGAGACCGTCAAGGGGCTGGCCGACGGCACCGTGGACGTGGTGATCGGCACCCACCGGCTGCTGCAGTCCTCGGTCCGCTGGAAGGACCTCGGCCTGGTCATCGTGGACGAGGAACAGCGCTTCGGGGTGGAGCACAAGGAGCACATCACCGCGCTGCGCGCGCACGTCGACGTCCTGGCCATGTCCGCGACGCCGATCCCGAGAACGCTGGAGATGAGCCTGGCCGGCATTCGGGAGCTGTCCACCATCGCCACCCCGCCGGAGGAGCGACACCCGGTGCTGACCTACGTGGGTGCCTTCGACAGCAAGCAGGTGGGCGCCGCGATCCGCCGGGAGCTGCTGCGCGACGGCCAGGTGTTCTACGTGCACAACCGGGTGTCCTCGATCGACCGGGCGGCCGCCACGGTGCGCGACCTGGTGCCCGAGGCGCGGGTCGCGGTGGCGCACGGGCAGATGAACGAGGACCTGCTGGAGCGCACCGTCGCCGGCTTCTGGCAGAACGAGTACGACGTGCTGGTGTGCACGACGATCGTGGAGAACGGGCTGGACATCTCCAACGCCAACACGCTGATCGTCGAGCGGTCGGAGAACCTGGGGCTGTCCCAGCTGCACCAGCTGCGCGGCCGGGTCGGTCGGGGGCGCGAGCGCGGCTACGCCTACTTCCTGTACCCGCCGGAGACGCCGCTGACCGAGACCGCGCACGACCGCCTCGCCACCATCGCGCAGCACTCCGAGCTGGGTTCGGGCACCGCGGTGGCGATGAAGGACCTGGAGATCCGCGGCGCCGGCAACATCCTGGGCGCCGAGCAGTCCGGGCACATCGCGGGCGTCGGCTTCGACCTCTACGTCCGGCTGGTCGGCGAGGCGGTCGCCGCGTTCCGCCAGCAGGGCGGCGCGGGGGCCGGCGAGGAGACCGAGGCGCTGGCCGACGTGCGCGTCGAGCTGCCGGTGGACGCACACGTGCCGCACGACTACGTGACCGGCGAGCGGCTGCGCCTCGAGGTGTACCGCAAGATCGCCGAAGCCGGTGACGAGGCCGCTCTCAGCGCCATCTCCGAAGAGCTCACCGACCGGTACGGCACGCCGCCGGAGCCGGTGCGCAACCTGATCTCGGTGGCCCGCTTCCGGCAGACCTGCCGCCGGCTCGGGGTCGGCGAGGTGGCGCTGCTCGGCAGCTCGGTCCGGTTCACCCCGATGGAGCTGCCGGACTCCGCCCAGCTGCGGCTGCGCCGGCTGCACCCCCGCTCGATCTACAAGGCGGCGGCGAAGACCGTGGTGGTGCCGCGCCCGACCGAGAACACAGCTGGAGCGGACGACGGCGGACGGGCACCCTCTCGAATGGGCGCCGCTCCGATGCGGGACACCGAGCTGCTGGACTGGTGCGCGAAGTTGATCTCCGAACTGCAGCCGAAGGCCGCGGTGCCGGCCGGGTCAGAGCACTGATGACCGGGCGTGAGACAGTACGGCCGTGCTGATCGACCAGTTGCCTGTTCGACGTTCAGGTCGTATCTCGGGTGCCTGGGCGGTCCCGAGGGCCCGCGGTGTGCGCCGTCGCGCCCCGGTGCTGTTCCTGGCCCTCGGTGCCGCCTGCGCGGTGTTGACCGGCTGTGGCAGCGGGCCGAACCAGGCCGGCGCGGCGGTCATCGTCGGGTCCAGCTCGGTGTCGCTGACCGATGTGCAGGCCCGGGTGGACGACGTGCTCCGGCGCTCCGACGTGATGAGCCAGCTCACCGGCCAGGGCAACACGCCGGCCGACATCGCCCGCTTCGTCGCCACCCGTGAGGTGCAGCACCTGCTGCTCACCCAGTCCGCCCAGCGGGACGGCATCAACATCGACGAGCAGCAGGTGGACGCGGAGCTCGCCAAGCCGGAGACCACCCAGATGCTGGACGGCGACCTGGTGTTCGACCCGGGTGCCGCCCGGGAGGCGGTCCGCGACCAGCTGATCGCCGAGGCACTCACCACCAAGTACCTCGACCGGCTCGCGGTCACGGTGGACGTCACCACCGCGACGTCGCGCCCCGACGCGCTGAACAAGGCGCGGCTGCTCGCCGCCGGCCCGGTGCAGGCCTCCGCCGTGCTGGCCGCCGACGGCCCGAACGCGCAGAAGAACCTGCAGCTGCGCGCCGCGCTGGTGCCGCAGTCGGCGGCGCTGTTCCTGTTCGGCACCCCGGCCGGCCAGGTGGTCGCCACCCAGACGTCGGCCTCCCCGGACGTGTGGACCGTGGTGCGGGTGACCAGGCGGAGCGTCGACGCCCCGCCCGTCGGTGACCCGAATGCGACCTCGGTGGCCCAGCTCGGCGAGCAGACCATGGACCAGATCGGCCGCCGGCTCACCCAGCCGCTGGCCGAGGAGCTGGGCGTGCGGGTCAACCCGCGCTACGGCACCTGGGACCCGCTGTTCCTGTCCGTGCTGCCGCCCGGCCAGCAGCCCAGCGTCGTGCTCCCCGCGGTCCTGTCCTGAGACAGTCCTGTCCTGAGACCCTGAGACTGAACTGAGAGCCATGGCCCGAACGCTCGTGGTGCTGTCCGGCCGGCTGGGCGCGGTGCTGCCGGCCGCCGCGCTGCCCGCCCTGCGCGGCGCCGAGCACGTGCTGGCCGATGTCTCGGTGCCCGCCGAGGTCGCCGAGGCGGCCGGTGCGGCGCCCGTTCCCGACCCGACGCCGGGCTCCGCCGGCTGGCCCGCCGACTCGTGTGTGCTGCTCACCACCGATCCCGCCCACCCGTTGCTGGCCAGCGCGGATGCGGTGCTCACGGTGCCCGAGCCGCCCGGCGCGGCGCTGCTCGACGCCGTCGCGGTGATGGACCGGCTGCGCTCGCCCGGCGGCTGCCCGTGGGACGCCGAGCAGACCCACCTCTCGCTGCTGCAGTACCTGGTCGAGGAGTGCTATGAGCTGTACCAGGCGGTGGAGGACGCCGACCGCCCGGCACTGCGCGAGGAGCTCGGCGACGTGCTGCTGCAGGTGTTGTTCCACGCCAGGGTCGCGGCCGAGGGCGGGGTCAAGCCGTACCCACCCGAGGCGGCGCCGTTCGGCATCGATGAAGTGGCCGCTGACCTGGTGCGAAAGCTCGTCGACCGGCACCCGCACGTGTTCGCCGCCGAGGTTTCGGCGGCCGACCAGGTGCGTACCGCGTCCGACCAGGAAGTGCGCTGGGACGAGCTCAAGCGGGTGGAGAAGCGCCGGGAGTCCAGCGTGGACGGGGTGGCGCTGAGCCAGCCCGCCGCCGCGCTGGCCGCGAAGCTGGTGTCGCGGGCGGGCAAGGCCGGCCTGCCCGCCGCGCTGGCCGGTGCGGCGCACGCTGGCGACGGGCCGGGCGAGCGACTGTTCGCGCTGGTGGCCGAGGTCAAACTGGCCGGTGCGGACCCGGAGCAGGTGTTGCGCGCGGCGGCCCGCCGGTTTGCCGCCGACGTGCGTACGGCCGAGCAGTCGGCGCGCGTGGCCGGCCTGGATTCCCACCAACTGGGGGCCGACGACTGGAACCGGTTCTGGCCGAACGGGCAGAGTTGAGGGTGGTTGGCCTGAGGGTAGTGACCCACTCACTCTGTTGGGTAAGCCTAAGCTCCGACCTAGTGTTCTGAGCCTTGGCTCACCAAGTGATTGACACCTTCGATTAGCCGAGCCTAGCCTGATCGCGCCAATCCGAGGAGGTCGACCGCGCGATGCTGCCCACGTTCGTCATCGGGCTCCGTGAAGGTCTCGAAGCATCACTCATCGTCGGCATCGTCGCTGGATTCCTCGGTCGGCAGGGTCGGCGTGACGCGCTCCGCCAGGTGTGGCTCGGGGTCGTCGCGGCGGTGCTGATCTGCATCGTGGTCGGAGTCGTGCTGCAGATCATCTCCGCCGACCTGCCGCAGGCGGAGCAGGAGGGCCTCGAGACGGTGATCGGGCTGTTCGCGGTCGCCATGGTGACCTACATGGTCATGTGGATGCGCAAGCACTCCCGGGATCTCAAAGGCGAGCTGGAGGGCCAGGCCGGCGCGGCGCTGGCCCGGGGCTCGGCCACCGCGCTCGTGGTCATGGCGTTCCTCGCCGTGCTGCGCGAGGGCTTCGAGACCGCCGTCTTCCTACTGGCCGCCTTCCAGGCCAGCACCTCGCCGGTACTGGCCGGCTCCGGCGCGCTGATCGGCATCGTGCTCGCGGTG
>DASYLM010000396.1:0-3323 GCA_036009565.1 Pseudonocardia sp.
CCGGCACGGGGTGCTGCGCGGCCAGATCGACATCTCCGCGCGGCTGATCTGGCTGTTCGAGAAGTTCGGCTGGGCGAGCGACGTCCGCTGGCCCACCACCTCCCGGTTGGCCAAACTGCGCACGTCGCGCTGACGCGGGGCAACGGGATCCGCTCGCCGATGGCCGGCCACTGATGACACTGTCCGGCGCACCGGGCCCGCCCGGTGTCGGCGCCGCTATTGACGTCGGTGTCGGCGCGGCTGTCGATTCCGGCACCGGCGTGCCCGGCACCGGCGTGCCCGGGGCTGGCGCGACCGGCACCGCCGCCGCCGAGGGCCCGGTGCCGCAGCGGGTTCGGATGACCGGCACCGAGCGCCGCGAGCAACTGATCGAGGTAGCTCGCGAGCTGTTCGCGGAGAAGGGGTTCGCCGGCACCTCGATCGAAGAGGTCGCCCTGCGCGGGCACGTCAGCAAACCGGTGGTCTACGAGCACTTCGGCGGCAAGGAGGGCCTGTACGCCGTCGTGGTGGACCGCGAGATGCGGCGACTGCTGGACGGGATCGAGTCGGCGCTGTCCGCCGGCCACCCGCGTGAGCTGCTGCGGCAGGCGGCGAACGCGTTCCTCGGCTACATCGACGAGAACGCGGGCGGTTTCCGGGTGCTGGTGCGAGACTCGCCGGCCTCCGGTGGGTCCGGCATGTTCTCCAGTCTGCTCGGCGATATCGCCGGGCAGGTCGAGCACGTGCTCGGCCGCGAGTTCGACCGGCGCGGGGTGGACCGCTCGCTCGCGGCGCTGTACAGCCAGGCGCTGGTCGGCATGGTCGCGCAGACCGGCCAGTGGTGGCTGGATGCGCGCGGTCCGGGGCGCGACGAGGTTGCCACCCACCTGGTGAACCTGGCCTGGCACGGGCTCTCCGGTATCGGCGGGGCGGACGGAGACCGGTCGGCGCCCTGGTTCGGCGGCATCTCCCACTTGGGTGACGCCCATTAGAGTTAAATCACGGGCTTTGCAGGGCAAACTCGTCAAGTTAGTCGATGTAGCTGTCCCTCGACGGGGTGACATACTGCCGCCTGGACAGGCGGAGGGACCGCCGTTCTTTGCTCGCCTAGGTGGTTCCCCGACGTGCTCACCCTGCTGCCGGAGCGGCTGGACACTGTCGTTCTGATCGGTGCGCACTGCGACGACATCGTGGTCGGGTGCGGCGGTACCCTGCTCGAGCTGTGCCGGGCCCGACCGGGCGTCGAGGTCACCGCGGTCACCTTCACCGGCGGCGGCAGCCTCCGCGAGGAGGAGGAGCGCGCGGCGCTGACCTCGTTCTGCCCCGGCGCGCGATTACAGGTGACGGTGCTCGACCTGCCGCTAGGTCAGCTCCCGACCCGTTGGGAGCGGGTCAAGCGAACGTTGGAGGACCTGCGGGCCACAGCCGACCCGAGCCTGATCTTCGGTCCGACCGTGCTGGACGGGCATCCCGATCGCCGCCTGGTCGCCGAGCTGGTGCCGGTGGCGTTCCCGGATCACCTGGTGCTCGGCTACGAGATCGTCCAGCACGACAGCGACCTGCACCAGACCCGGCTCTACTCGCCGCTCGCCGAGCCGGTGCTCCGGGAGAAGATCGACAAGATGCTGGAGCACTACGGCTCGCAGCGGGACCGTCCGACCTTCGACGCGGAGTCCACCGCGGGACTCGCCCGGCTGCGCGGCGTGCAGTGCCACGCCCGGTACGCCGAAGCATTCCACGTGAGTCGGCTGGTACTCGGCATGGCGCCGCTGACCAGCGACAGCCCCTACAGTCACGGGCAGGCCTGAGTGCCGCGCGGTGGCCCCGGATTCGCCGCGGCGCCGGAACCTGACTACGCTAAAGCGAGGCCCTGTGCTACCCGCTGTGAGTGATCGGGTACTCTACGCGTTCGTAGTCGACCCGAAAGGGGTGGACGGGTGGGCGTGATCCGGGCTCTGAGGATGGCAGCCCGACGCTGGTACCTCCTGGTGCCGTTGGTGCTGGCGTCTGTCGGCGTCGCCTACCTCGCGTACACCCAGATGCCCGCCGTCTACACCGCGACCGTGGTGCACCAGATCAACAGCACCGCGAGCGACTCCGCGGCCGGCGATTCGGGCTCATCTGGCGCATCGGGTGACTCCGCCTCCGGAGACGGTTCGCAGAGCTCGTTCGGCACCTCCTCCGCGCTGGCCGGCCAGTTGGCCCAGGCCGTGCAGCCACCGGCGACCCGGGGTCGGCAGGCGCCGCCCTACACCGTGACCGCGCGCCCGGACGCGCCGATGATCACGGTTCGGGCCGACGGGGAGAGCCCCGCGAAGGCGCTGGACACGGTGAACGCGGTCAGCGACCGGATGATCACCGAGCTCGCCACCCTGCAGAACGACCAGCGGGTGCCCTCGGACGCACAGCTGAAGCTGGACACCCCGGTCCCGGCGTCGGTCGCCCCGCCGGTGCGCACCACCGGGATCAAGGTCTTCGCCGCCACGCTCCTGTTCGGGCTGATGCTCTCGGTGCTGCTCGCGGCCGCCGTCGAACGCAGCGCCCGGCAGCGCCGCGCGCTACTCGAGGGCGAGGACCTGGGCGAGGACCTGGGCGAGGACTCGGGCGACGAGCTGGACTTCGACGGCGCCGACGACATCGAGCGGGCCGACGACGCGAACGACGTCGGGGACGGCCCACCGCTCTCCGGCGAGGCCGCCGAAGCCGGTTCCGCCGGCGCCGACGCGGGGCAGGGCGACTCGGTAGCGTCCGGGCCGCGCCGGGGCGACACGCCCGCCGGCGACGAGAACCCGACCGAGGTCGTGGTCCTGCCCGGCCTGCGTCGCACCGGGCCGGCCGAGGGCACGACCGAGGAGGACGCGCCCACCGAGGTGGCCGCGATGGCCCCGGTCCGTGACCAGCCGGCGCGTGATCGGTCCGACCGCCGGCGTTCGACACCGCCGGGGGCGCCGCTGGTCCCGGCCGGTGCCCCGAACCGCTCCGGTGCACTCGTCCGGTCCCTGGCCGCGCCACCGCGGAGCGACGGACGGTCGGTCGGCGGAGGTGCCCTCGGTCAGCTCAGGGCGGTACCGCCCGGCGGCCCGGCAAGTCGCGCCGGCGCGGCCGCCGTGCTGGGGCAGGGCGCGCCCGGCGGTGGCCCGGCCGGAGCACCGCCCCGGTTATCGCCGTCGGCGGCATCGGCATCCGATCGGGGTCTCCGGGCGCAACCCGGGGGACCGCCGCTCGCCGGTCCGCCACCGGCTGGTCCGCCGAGAGGCCGCCCGGACCGCTCGGGGCCCTCGGCCGGCCTCGAACCACCTCGCCGGGACCAGCCGCCGCGGCCGGTGGACCCGCTCGGCGGGCCG
>DASYLM010000397.1:0-13436 GCA_036009565.1 Pseudonocardia sp.
GCGGTGCAGCTGTGGCCGCACCGGCACGGCACCGACGCGATGTTCCTCGCGCTGCTGCGCCGGACCGGCTGAGTCGGCGCCAGGATCCGGCGCGGCGGCCGGGATCCCAACGCGGCGGACGGATCCCACCGCGGCGCCAGGATCCCACCGCGGCGGGCGGATCCCAACGCGGCCGGGGCGGCGGGGAACTCGGGCGGCCAGCGCCACCGCCCGCCCGACCGGGCGCGCCCGAACGGGGGTAACCGTCGTCACGGCAAGCCGACCCGGCGGCCGGGCGTCGCGCCGTGTCGTCCGGGCGTAATCTGCGGACGTGCCCCCGATGATCGCGCCGAGCATTCTTTCGGCGGACTTTGCCCGACTCGCGGACGAAGCCGCCGCGGTGTCCGGCGCGGACTGGTTGCACGTCGATGTGATGGACGCCCACTTCGTGCCGAACCTCACGCTCGGGCTGCCCGTGGTGGAGGCGTTGCTGCGGCACACCGACATCCCGATGGACTGCCACCTGATGATCGACGACCCGGACCGGTGGGCCATCGGGTACGCCGAGGCCGGCGCGTACAACGTGACGGTGCACGCGGAAGCCGCCGCCGACCCGATCGGGTTGGCGGCCAACCTGCGCGCGGCGGGCGCCAAGGCGGGCCTGTCGATCAAGCCGGCCACCCCGCTCGAGCCATACCTGGAAATACTTCGGCACTACGACACGCTGTTGGTGATGAGCGTGGAGCCGGGCTTCGGCGGCCAGGGCTTCATCAGCGAGGTGCTGGACAAGGTGCGCACGGCACGGCGGCTGGTGGACACCGGGCAGTTGACCCTGCTGCTGGAGATCGACGGCGGGATCAACGGCGACACCATCGAGGCGGCGGCGGAGGCGGGCGTGGATTGTTTCGTGGCCGGCTCCGCGGTCTATGGGGCGGACGACCCGGCGAAGGCCGTGGCGGCGCTGCGCGCCCAGGCCGGGCGGGTTTCCGCACACCGGGGAGGGGTGCACTGATGTTCACCGGGATCGTCGAAGAGGTCGGTGAGGTCCGCGAGGTCCGCGAGCAGGACGACGTGGTGCGGCTGGTGATCAGCGGCCCGGTGGTCGCCTCGGACACCCGCCACGGCGACTCGATCGCGGTGAACGGGGTCTGTCTGACGGCGGTCGAGGTGGACGGCGCGGACTTCAGCGTGGAGCTGGTACCCGAGACGCTGCGCCGGTCCAGCCTGGCCGGGGTGGCGACCGGTGCCCGGGTGAACCTGGAGCGGGCCATGTCCAACGGTCAGCGCTTCGGCGGGCACATCATGCAGGGCCATGTGGACGGCACCGCGACCGTGATGTCGCACACAGCGGGGGAGCGCACCGCCGAGATCAGGTTCAGGCTGGGTGACGGACTCGCCCGGTACGTGGTGGAGAAAGGGTCGATCGCGGTGGACGGGGTGTCGCTGACGGTGGCCTCGGTGGACCGGGACAGTTTCTCCGTCGCGCTCATCCCGACCACCCTGGCCGACACCACGCTCGGCGTGCGGCAGTCGGGCGACCGGGTCAATATCGAGGTCGACGTCCTCGCCAAATACGTCGAGCGATTGGTCTCGGGCTACCTGCCCGGACCGGTGGGACAGGCTCTGCCGGCATCGGTGGAGCCCGTCGAGGAAGGCGGTGCGAGGTCGTGGTGAGCAACCCGGGATATCACTCCCTCGAAGACCGGTTCGCTGGCGTCGAGCGGGCGATAGTCGATCTTGCCGCTGGCAAGGCCGTCGTGGTGGTGGACGACGAGGACCGCGAGAACGAGGGCGACCTGATCTTCGCGGCGGAGCGGGCGACGCCCGAGCTGGTGTCGTTCATGGTCCGGTACACGTCCGGCTACATCTGCGTGGCACTCACCGAGGACGACTGCGACCGGCTCGACCTGCCGCCGATGTACCACTCCAACGGCGACGCCTTCCGCACCGCGTTCACCGTCACGGTGGACGCCAAGGAGGGGGTCAGCACCGGCATCTCGGCCACCGACCGTGCGCACACCATCCGGCTGCTGGCCAGCGCCGAGGCGCACGCGAGCGACTTCGTCCGGCCCGGTCACGTGCTCCCGCTGCGGGCCAAGGCCGGCGGCGTCCTGCGCCGCCCCGGGCACACCGAGGCCGCGGTCGACCTGTCCCGCCTCGCCGGGCTGCAGCCGGCCGGCGCGCTGAGCGAGATCGTGTCGCAGAAGAACGAGGGCGACATGGCCCGCGCCGACGAGCTGCGGGTGTTCGCCGAGGACCACGACCTGGCCCTGGTCACCATCGCCGAGCTGATCGCCTACCGGCGCCGGTTCGAGAAGCAGGTCGAACGGGTGGCCGAGGCGCGGATCCCGACCCCGCACGGCGGCTTCGTGGCCTACGGCTACGACAACGTGCTGGACGGCATCGAGCACATCGCACTGGTCTACGGCGACCTCGGCGACGGTGAGAACGTGCTGGTCCGGGTGCACTCGGAGTGCCTGACCGGCGACGTGTTCGGTTCGCTGCGCTGCGACTGCGGCCCCCAGCTGGACGCGGCGCTGGCCGCGGTGGCGGCCGAAGGCCGGGGCGTCGTGCTGTATGTGCGCGGCCACGAGGGCCGGGGCATCGGCCTGATGCACAAGCTGCAGGCCTACCAGCTGCAGGAGTCCGGCGTGGACACGGTGGACGCGAACCTGGCGCTGGGCATGCCGGCCGACGCCCGCGACTACGGCACCGGGGCGCAGATCCTGGTCGACCTCGGGGTCCGGTCCATGCGGCTGCTCACCAACAACCCGGACAAGCGGGCCGGGCTGGAGGGCTATGGGCTGCGCGTGGTGGAGCGGGTCTCGCTGCCCATCCGGCCGACCCGGGAGAACCTGCACTACCTGCGCACCAAGCGCGACCGGATGGGCCACGACCTGCCGAACCTGGACTCGGTGGAGGGGCTGGACGACCGGGACACCGGCGGCGTCACCGCCTGAGCACCCCGGCGGCACAGCTGGGATCCGGGTCCGGGGGAACCGGTCAGGCGCGGCCCGGGGGGACCCGGCCAGGTGCGGCCCGGACCGGATCCGGCAAGGTAGCGGTATGACGGCATCCGGGCAGGTGGGCGAATGAGTGGCGAGGGCCGGCCGGTCGACTCCGGTGAACTGAACGCGGCGGGTCTGCGGCTGGGCATCGTGGCGGCCCAGTGGCATCCGAAGATCGCCGAGTCGCTGTTGGAACGGGCACTGGCGGTGGCCGCCGACGCCGGGATCACCTCGCCGACCGTGGTGCGGGTGCCCGGTTCGCTGGAGCTGCCGGTGATCTGCCAGGAGCTGGCAAGGGGTCACGACGCGGTGGTGGCGCTGGGCGTGGTGATCAAGGGCGGTACCCCGCACTTCGAGTACGTGTGCGACTCGGTCACCGCCGGGCTCACCCGGATCGCGCTCGACGAGTCCACGCCGGTCGGCAACGGCGTTCTGACCTGCAACACCGAGGACCAGGCGGTGGCCCGCAGCGGGCTGCCCGGCGCCGACGAGGACAAGGGCGCCGACGCCTGCGCGGCCGCGCTGCAGACCGCGTTGGCGCTGCGCGCGCTTCGGGCGGCGGAATCGAGGTGAGCGGCGGGGACACCGGGGTGGCCGGGGTGGCCGAGCCGCGGCTGGTGATCCGGCCGTGGCGGGTGCGCTGGGTGGCCTGGATCGCCGCGGTCGTGCTGTTCGTGGTGATGACCGCGGTCGCGGTGGCGCTGCGCAGCGTCTCCACCGGGGTCTACTTCCACACCGACGACCAGGTGGCGATGGTGCTGCTCGGGCTGTTCATCTCGCTCGGTGTGCTGAGCCCGACCCTGGCCAGGGTGCGGGCCGATGCGGACGGCGTCGAGGTCCGCAACCTGCTGATCACCCGCTATCTTCCCTGGTCGGAGGTACTCGAGGTGAGCTTCCCGGACGGCGCCCGGTGGGCCCGGCTGGAGCTGCCGGACGACGAGTACCTGCCGGTGTCGGCCATCCAGCTGGTGGACGGCCAGCGGGCGGTGACCGCGATCGGCGAGCTGCGGGCGCTGCACACCGCCCACCACGTCGCGGGCAGCTCCCCGGACTAGAGCGCCGGCACCCCGCCCCCGCCGGCGTCACAGCGGCGGGACGGCGGTAGTGGGCCGGCGGTAGTGGGCCGGCGGTAGTGGACAATGGAGCGGACGCTTCAGGAGGTGTACGTGCCGCTCACCCGAGGTAGGCAGCCAGCCGACGAGCCCGTCCGGCTCGGTGACATCGTGCTGCGCAACCGGCTGGTGACCTCGTCCAGCCTGCTCGGTTACGGGGTGTCCAGCTCGGGGTTCTACGGGATGAGCCCGGTGGCGCTGTTCCTGCCACTGGCCGAGTTCGGCGCGGTGACCACCCGGACGTTGACCGTCGAGCCCCGCGAGGGCCACTTCACCACCCGCGAGGACTGGTCACCGAGGGAGCTCCCCGGGCTGCTCAAGCGCTACGGCCGGGTGCTGCGCGGCGTCGACGGCGGCTTCATCAACGCCTTCGGCTGGTGCAACGTCGGTATCGGGGCCTACCTGCGGGACTACTACCCGCGCACCCGTGAGCAGCGCACGATCATCTCCCTCGGCGGGTTCTCCGCGGCGGAGTTCGTCAGCCTGGTGGACACGGTGAACGCCGCCGTGCCGGCCGGCGACATCGCCGCCGTCGAGTTCAACGTCTCCTGCCACAACGTGAACTTCGACTTCTCCCAGATCCTGGACGCGGTGCTCACCGAGGCGGTGCCGCGCAGCAACCACCCGGTCATCCTCAAGCTCTCCCCGGACGTGGACTACCTGGACAATGCCCGGCGCGCGGCGAAGGCCGGGGTCAGTGCGCTCACCGCGATCAACACCGTCAAGGCGCTGCGGCTGGACCCGCGCACCGGCGAGCCGCTGCTCGCCAACCGGTACGGCGGGCTCTCCGGGCGGGCGATCAAGCCGATCGGGCTGCGGGTGGTGGCGGAGCTGCGGGATGCCGGCGTGACGCTGCCGATCATCGCCACCGGCGGCATCCGCACCGCCGACGACTGCCGGGAGTACTTCTGGGCCGGCGCGGACGCGGTGAGCCTGGGCAGTGCAACCTGGTTGGCTTCGTACCCTGGATACGCCCTCTCCCCGCTGTACGCTGCCCGGGTGCGTCGGGTGATCCGTGCAGTTGAGCGCTACCGGGAGCAACCGCCTGGACGCCCACCGTTACCCTCCTCTCCGGCCACGCCCTCAAGATCCCCTAGTCGATGAGGCGGTGCGGTAATGACCCCGCCGACCGGAGAGCCCGCGCGCACCAGGGCCCGACGCCCCAAGGTCGTGCTGCTCGACGTCTTCGAGACGTTGCTGCAGCTGGACGCGCTGCGCTCCCGGTTCGTCGACGTCGGTCGCCCTGAGTACGAGCTGGAGCTGTTCTTCGCCCGCACCCTGCGGGACGGCATGGCGCTCACCCTGGCCGGTGGCGCGCCGCCGTTCGCCGAGGTGGCGCGCTCGGCGCTGATCAGCACCACCGGCCGCCGGCTCAGCGAGGCGGCGGTCCAGCACGTGCTGGACGGGTTCAGCGAGCTGCCGCCGCACCCGGACGTCGAGCCGGCGCTGATCATGCTGGCCAAGGCCAAGGTGCCGGCGTACGCGTTCACCCACGGGTCGGCCGACGTGGTCCGCGAGGCGCTCGACCTCGCCCAGCTGCGCAGCTACCTGCGCGGGGTGATCTCGTCGGAGGAGATCAGCTCGTTCAAGCCGCCGCCGGCGGTGTACCACTGGGCCTGTCAGCGGGTCGGTGCCGAGCCGTCGCGGACCGCCCTGGTCGCGGCGCACTCCTGGGACATCCACGGGGCCGTGCGGGCCGGGCTGCTGGCCGGCTTCGCCACCCGGGTGGAGGGCGGCATGTCCGACGTGTTCGACGCTCCGCACGTGGTCGCCGAGGGGTTGGACGTCGTCATCGAGCGTCTGCTGGCACTGCCGGCCTAGGCGCCGGCCCGGCAGGTCCAGAGGGTGCTTGGCCACCCATCTACGCTGGAGTCATCATGGCCGATCCCTCCACTTACCGCCCGGCCGCCGGCACCATCCCGGAGGCGCCGGGGGTGTACCGCTTTTCCGACCAACGCGGTCGGGTGATTTACGTCGGCAAGGCGAAGAACCTGCGCAGCCGGTTGAACTCCTACTTCGCCGACCTGTCCAACCTGCACCCGCGAACCCGGCAGATGGTGACCACGGCGGCGCACGTGGAGTGGACCGTGGTCACCACCGAGGTGGAGGCACTCCAGCTCGAGTAAAACTGGATCAAGGAGTTCGACCCCCGGTTCAACGTGCGCTACCGGGACGACAAGACCTACCCGGTGCTGGCCGTGACGCTGCACGAGGAGTACCCGAGGCTGCACGTCTACCGGGGCCCCCGGAAGAAGGGCGTGCGCTACTTCGGCCCCTACGCGCACGCCTGGGCGATCCGCGAGACGCTGGACCTGCTGCTGCGGGTGTTCCCGGCGCGCACCTGCTCGTCCGGGGTGTTCCGCCGGCACGGCCAGATGGGTCGCCCCTGCCTGCTCGGCTACATCGACAAGTGCTCCGCGCCGTGCGTCGGGCGGGTCACCGCCGACGAGCACCGGACCATCGTGGGGGACTTCACCGAGTTCCTGTCCGGGCGCACCGACCGGATGGTCCGCGAGTTCGAGCGGCAGATGAGCGATGCCTCGGACGCGCTGGAGTTCGAGCGGGCCGCCCGGCTGCGCGACGACATCGGGGCGCTGCGCCGGGCGATGGAACGCCAGGCTGTGGTGTTCGGCGACGGCACCGATGCTGACGTGGTCGCCTTCGCGCAGGACGAGCTGGAGGCCGCCGTCCAGGTGTTCCACGTCCGCGGGGGCCGGGTCCGGGGCCAGCGCGGCTGGGTGACCGACAAGCAGGAGGGCGCCGGCGAGACCACGGCGGTCCTGGTGGAGCGGTTCGTCACCCAGTTCTACGGCGAGCAGGCCGCACTGGCCGAGGCCGCCGACGACGCCACCCAGCCGGTGCCCCGGGAGATCCTGGTGCCCGAGCTGCCGCCGGAGGCGGACGCCCTCGCCGACTGGCTCACCGGGTTGCGGGGCTCCCGGGTGCAGCTGAGGGTGCCGCGGCGGGGCGACAAGCGGGCGCTGGCCGAGACCGTGGCGCGCAACGCCGCCGAGTCGCTGAACCAGCACAAGCTTCGCCGCGCCGGCGACCTGACGGCCCGGTCCGCCGCGCTGACCGAGATCCAGGACGCGCTCGGGCTGGAGACCGCGCCGCTGCGCATCGAGTGCATCGACGTCAGCCATGTGCAGGGCAGCGACGTGGTGGCCTCGCTGGTGGTGTTCGAGGACGGGCTGGCCCGCAAGTCGGAGTACCGCCGGTTCGCCGTGCGGGACGGCGCCGACGGCGGTGACGTTGCGTCCATCGCCGAGGTGGTCCGCCGCCGGTTCCGCCGCTACCTCGTGGAGACCGAACAGCCCGACGGCACCGGGCTCGACACCCCGGACGGCACCGGGCCGGACGGCACCGGGTTGAACGGCGCCGGGCTGAACGGGACCGGGTTGAACGAAACCGCGGCGCACGAGACCGACCTGGGACAGGACGAGGCCGAGCCGGCGGTCCGGGGTGGCATCGACCCGGTCACCGGTCGGCCGCGCAAGTTCGCCTACCCGCCGAACCTGCTCGTGGTGGACGGCGGTCAGCCGCAGGTGGAGGCGGCCTCGGCCGTGCTCGCCGAGCTCGGGATCACCGACGTGGCCGTGTGCGGGCTGGCCAAGCGGCTGGAGGAGGTCTGGCTGCCCGCCGACCCCGACCCGGTCATCCTGCCGCGCACCAGCGAGGGGCTCTACCTGCTGCAGCGGATCCGGGACGAGGCGCACCGGTTCGCCATCACCTACCACCGGCAGAAGCGGTCCAAGCGGATGACCGCGTCCGAGCTGGACGCGGTGCCCGGGTTGGGGCAGTCCCGGCGGACCGCCCTGCTCAAGCACTTCGGTTCGTTGCGCAAGTTGCGCCAGGCCGGCCCCGACGAGATCGCCGCTGTGCCCGGGATGGGTCCCCGCACAGCGGCCGCCGTGGTCGCCGCGCTGCACGTCGACAGCCAGGCCGCCGGGGAACAGCGGCCCACCGCCACTCAGGGGGACCACACGTGAGCTCGAGGCCGGAAGCCACCGCAACGACTACCCCGGGGATCGAGGTCGCGCTGGTCAGCGGCCTGTCCGGAGCGGGGAGAAGCACCGCCGCGAAGGTGCTCGAGGACCTCGGCTGGTTCGTGGTGGACAACCTGCCGCCGGAGCTGATCTCGACCATGGTCGAGCTGGGCGCCAAGGCCAGGGGGGACATCACCCGGATCGCCGTGGTGATGGACGTGCGCAGCCGGGCGTTCACCGACGACCTGTCCTCGGTGATCAAGGACCTGGACGCCCGGGGCTACAAGCCGAGGCTGTTGTTCCTGGAGGCCAGCGACCAGGTGCTGATCCGGCGGTTCGAGCACGTCCGGCGCGGCCACCCGCTGCAGGGTGTCGGCCGCCTCGCCGACGGCATCGCCGCCGAACGGGAACTGCTCGGCCCGCTGCGCAACGTCGCGGACCTGGTGCTCGACACCAGCGCGCTGTCGGTGCACCAGCTGCGCTCGGCCCTGGAGCAGACCTTCGGCACCGAGAGCTCGCTGCAGACCCGGATGACGCTGCTGTCCTTCGGCTACAAGTACGGCCTGCCGATGGACGCGGACCTGGTCGTGGACATGCGGTTCCTGCCGAACCCGTACTGGATCCCGGAGCTGCGTGAGTTCAACGGCAAGGACACCGCGGTGCGGGACTACGTGCTGTCC
This sequence comes from Pseudonocardia sp., assembly GCA_036009565.1. Classification (GTDB taxonomy): domain Bacteria; phylum Actinomycetota; class Actinomycetes; order Mycobacteriales; family Pseudonocardiaceae; genus Pseudonocardia. The sequence goes on from DASYLM010000397.1 coordinate 8,766, forward strand.
CAGGAGGGCGCCGGGGAGTTCCTGGACCGCTACCACGATCTGCTGAAACTGGTCAACGGCGGCTACCGGCGCGAGGGCAAGCGCTACCTGACCGTTGCGGTGGGCTGCACCGGCGGCAAGCACCGCAGCGTGGCCATCTCCGAGGAACTGGCCCGCCGGATGCGCGGCGAGGACGGTGTCGCGGTGAGTGTGGTGCACCGCGACCTGGGGCGCGAGTGAGCGCCCCCCCGGACCCGGCGCCCCCGGACCCGGCATCCCCGGGAACGGCATCCCCGGGAAAGGCGCCCGCTGACCCGGGTTCCTCTGACCCGGCGTCCCCGGGCACGCTGCGGGCGGTCGCGCTCGGTGGCGGGCACGGGCTCTACGCCACGCTCAGCGCGCTGCGGCTGCTCACCGAGGACGTGACCGCGGTGGTCACCGTTGCCGACGACGGCGGGTCCTCCGGGCGGCTGCGCGGGGAGCTGGGCGTGCTGCCCCCCGGCGACCTGCGGATGGCGTTGGCGGCGCTGGCCGAGCACGGGCCGCCCGGGGCGCTGTGGGGCGAGCTGTTCCAGCACCGGTTCGGCGGCAGCGGCGCGCTGGCCGGGCACGCGGTGGGCAACCTGCTGCTGGCCGGGCTGATCGAGGTGCTCGGCGACCCGGTCGCGGCGCTGGATCAGGCCTGCCGGCTGCTGGGGGTGCGCGGGCGGGTGCTGCCGATGAGTACCGAGCCGCTGGTCATCGAGGCCGAGGTGGCCGGACTCGGGCGCGACCCGGAGGCGGTGAGCCGGATCCGGGGGCAGGTCGCGGTGGCCAGCACCCCGGGGCGGGTGCGTCGGGTGTGGGTGCAGCCCAGCCACCCCAAGGCGTGCGAGGAGGCGGTGGCGGCGGTGCGGGACGCGGAGCTGGTGTTGCTCGGGCCCGGTTCCTGGTTCACCAGCGTGCTGCCGCACCTGATGGTGCCGGACCTGCGGCAGGCGCTGCTGGACACGCCGGCGCGGCGGGTGGTGGTGCTGAACCTGGCCCCGCAGCCCGGGGAGACCGCCGGGTTCTCACCCGAACAGTACCTGGACGTACTCTGCCAGCACGCTCCAGAGCTGCGGATCGACGCGGTACTGGCCGATACCGACGCGGTACCGGTACCGGAGCGGCTGCAACGCTCCGCGGCCGCACTCGGTGCGCGGGCCGTACTGGCCCCTATCGGAGAGCCGGACGGGTCGCCAAGGCACAATTCCGCTGCGCTCGCGGATGCGGTTCGGTCCGTGCTGGCTCAGGCGAGCCAGTGGGACCGGGAACGAGATAGCGATGTGTCAGCGGGATCCCGCCGAGAGGAGAGCAACAGGTGGCGATGACTTCGTCGGTCAAGGACGAGCTCAGCCGGTTGTCGGTGACCAAGCCGTGCTGTCGCCGGTCCGAGCTTTCCTCGCTGTTGCGGTTCGCGGGTGGACTGCACATCGTGGGCGGCAAGGTGGTGATCGAGGCCGAGGTGGACACCGGGTCGGTGGCCCGGCGGCTGCGCCGGGAGATCCACGACCTGTACGGGCACACCTCCGAGGTGCAGGTGATCAGCTCCGGTGGGCTGCGCCGAGGTGCCCGGTACGTGATCCGGGTGGTGAAGGACGGCGCCGGGCTGGCTCGCCAGACCGGCCTGCTGGACCTGCGCGGCCGGCCGGTGCGCGGGCTGCCGCCCCAGGTGGTGTCCGGCGGTCTCTGCGACGCCGAGGCGGCCTGGCGGGGCGCGTTCCTGGCGCACGGCTCACTGACCGAGCCCGGCCGCAGCTCGGCGCTCGAGGTGACCTGCCCCGGGCCGGAGGCGGCGCTCGCCCTGGTCGGCGCGGCGCGGCGCCTCGGCGTGACGGCCAAGGCCCGCGAGGTGCGCGGCGCGGACCGCGTGGTGGTGCGGGACGGCGATGCGATCGGCGCCCTGCTCACCCGGCTCGGCGCGCACTCCTCGGTGCTGGCCTGGGAGGAGCGGCGGATGCGCCGTGAGGTGCGGGCCACCGCGAACCGGCTGGCGAACTTCGACGACGCCAACCTGCGCCGCTCGGCGCGGGCCGCGGTCGCGGCCTCGGCCCGGGTGCGCCGGGCGCTGGAGCTGCTCGCCGACGACGTGCCGGACCACCTGCTGGCCGCCGGCCGGCTGCGCCTGGAGCACACCCAGGCCTCGCTGGAGGAGCTCGGGCAGCTCTCCGACCCGCCGATGACCAAGGACGCGGTGGCCGGCCGGATCCGCCGGTTGCTGCACATGGCCGACAAGCGAGCGGCCGACCTCGGCCTGCCGGACACCGAGTCGGCGGTCACCGCCGACATGCTCGCCGACACCTGAGTTGCACCCGCCGGGGAGTGATCACGTGCGCAAATCCCCCCGGCGGGGGCTGCCAGCCGGACCTCGGCCGGTACTGTGTCGGCCAGGTACGGAATCGATCGAGGAGGCGCTGCGTGGTCCGGGTAGGCGTGAACGGCTTCGGCCGCATTGGGCGGAACTTCTGGCGCGCGGTGGCAGCGCAGGCCGCCGCCGGTTCGACCGACATCGAGATCGTCGCGGTCAACGACATCACCGACAATGCCACGCTCGCCCACCTGCTGAAGTACGACTCGATCCTGGGCAAGCTGCCGTTCTCGGTGACCTCCACCGACGAGGAGATCGTGGTCGACGGCAAGGGCTTCAAGGGCCTCGCGGTGCGCGACCCCGCCGAGCTGCCCTGGAAGGACCTGGGCGTCGATGTCGTCGTCGAGTCGACGGGGCTGTTCACCAAGCGTGACGCGGCCGCGAAGCACCTGGACGCCGGGGCGAAGAAGGTCGTCATCTCGGCACCGGCGACCGGTGAGGACCTCACCATCGTCAAGGGCGTGAACGACCACGAGTACGACGGCAGTCAGTCGATCATCTCGAACGCCTCGTGCACCACCAACTGCCTCGCGCCCATGGCGAAGGTGCTCGACGACCTGGCGGGTATCCAGACCGGCCTGATGACCACGATCCACGCCTACACCCAGGACCAGAACCTGCAGGACGGCCCGCACAAGGACCTGCGCAGGGCGCGGGCCGCCGCGATCAACATCGTGCCCACCTCGACCGGCGCGGCGAAGGCGATCTCGCTGGTACTGCCGCACCTGAAGGGCAAGCTGGACGGCTTCGCGCTGCGGGTGCCGATCCCCACCGGCTCGGCCACCGACCTGACCGCGATCGTCGGCCGGGACACCACCGCCGAAGAGGTCAACGCGGCGATGAAGGCCGCCGCCGAGGGCCCGCTGGCCGGCATTCTGTACTACACCGAGGACCCGATCGTCTCCTCGGACATCGTCACCGACCCGCACTCGTGCATCTTCGACGCCGGCCTGACCAAGGTGATCGGGAACCAGGTCAAGATCGTCGGCTGGTACGACAACGAGTGGGGCTACTCGAACCGGCTGGTCGACATCACCTCCCTGGTGGCGTCCAAGCTGTGAGGACGCTCGACGACCTCATCGCCGAGGGGGTCTCGGGACGCACCGTGCTGGTGCGCTCCGACCTCAACGTGCCGCTGGACTACTCGGGCGCATCAGCTCGCATAACAGATGACGGCCGGATCCGCGCCTCGGTGCCGACCATCTCCGAGCTGTCCGCCGAAGGTGCCCAGGTGATCGTCACCGCGCACCTCGGCCGGCCCAAGGGCGGCCCGGACGAGAAGTACTCGCTGGCCCCGGTGGCCGCCCGCCTCGGGGAGCTGCTGGGTGCACCGGTCCGGCTGATCCAGCTGGCGGACGGTGTGCCGAGTATGGCGGCCGGCGATGTGGTGCTGCTGGAGAACATCCGGTTCGACCCGCGTGAGACCAGCAAGGACGACGCACAGCGGGGCGCGCTGGCCGACGAGCTGGTCGCGCTGACCGGCGCGGACGGCGCGTTCGTCTCCGACGGCTTCGGCGTCGTGCACCGCAAGCAGGCCTCGGTGTACGACGTGGCGCTGCGGCTGCCGGCGTACACCGGGAGCCTGGTCAGTGCCGAGGTCGAGGTGCTGCGCCGGCTGACCGAGAGCCCGGCCCGGCCCTACGTGGTGGTGCTCGGCGGCTCCAAGGTGTCCGACAAGCTCGCGGTGATCGAGGCGCTGCTGCCGAGCGTGGACCGGCTGCTGGTCGGCGGCGGAATGTGCTTCACGTTCCTGGCCGCCCAGGGACACTCGGTCGGCGACTCGCTGCTGGAGAGCGAACAGGTCGATACCTGCCGCCAGCTGCTGGAGTCGGGCAAGATCGTGCTGCCGTCCGACGTCGTCGTGGCGGACGACTTCTCGGCCGAGGCGAACACCCGCACGGTGGGCGCCGAGGCGATCCCGGACGGCTGGAAGGGCCTCGACATCGGCCCCGCGTCGGTGGCGGCCTTCGCCGAGGTGCTCGCCGGTGCGAAGACCGTGTTCTGGAACGGTCCGATGGGCGTGTTCGAGTTCGACGCGTTCGCCGGCGGGACCAAGGCGGTCGCCCAGGCGCTGGTCGACGGTGACGCGTTCAGCGTTGTCGGCGGCGGTGACTCGGCCGCGGCCGTGCGCAGGCTCGGCCTGCCCGAGGACGGCTTCTCGCACATCTCGACCGGCGGCGGTGCGTCCCTCGAATACCTCGAGGGCAAGCAGCTGCCCGGCCTCACCGCGTTGGAGGCCTGACATGGCAGGTCGTACGCCGCTGTTCGCCGGCAACTGGAAGATGAACCTCAACCACTTCGAG
>DASYLM010000398.1:0-3004 GCA_036009565.1 Pseudonocardia sp.
GGCACCGCCGGCGCTGCCTCCGGTGCGCTGCCTACGGTTCTCGGACCGACCCGGGTTGAGAGCGCCACCGGCGACGGGGCCGGCGGCGGCCACCGATCCGGCCATCGTCCACGCCGCGATCGCCCGCCCGCGTCGGGCCGGTTCGGTGTACGCCGCCCGGATCAGTGACAGTGATGAGGGCATCCAGTTCCTGATCACGGCCGATTCGGCGCATTCGTCGTTTGCCAACAGAGCTGCCCGCACGACCGTGGCGTCCCGCCACGGTGGCAGTGCTCCCGGGCGTGGGCTACACGATGGAACGTCGCACCGATCACCAGGGATCGAGACACTGCGGGCACGCCCAGCGCGTTCGACGCGGCGCGTGTCCCGCGGCCACCCACCGCAGCTGCTGGGCTTGCCGCGGGCATCATGGTATCGGTGACGAGCTGCGGCACGGCTGTCGTGCTGGGTGGTGGGGGCGTGCTGGGCGCCGTGCAGGTCGGCATGGTGCGTGCGCTGCTCGAGTTCGGGGTGCGGCCCGACCTGGTGCTGGGCACCTCGGTGGGGGCAATCAACGGCGCCGTGCTGGCGGCGCTGCCGGCCGAGAAGGTGCCCGACGAGCTCGACGTCATGTGGCGGTCCGAGGCAAGGCGGGTGTTCGGCGCCGGCCACGTCAGCCGGCTGCGGGAGCTCGCCAAGGGCGGGGTTGCGGTGCACTCGGTCGCACCCCTGCGCGCCGCGCTCACTGAGGTGCTGGCCAACCGGTGCATCGAGGACCTGCCGATCCGGTACATGTGCTGCGCCTCGAGCATCGAGGACGCGGCAGAGCACTGGTTCGACAGCGGACCGCTGGTCGATGCCGTGCTGGCGTCGGCCGCGGTGCCCGGCCTGCTCCCGCCGGTGGCCGTGGCGGGGCGCCACTACATGGACGGGGGCCTGGTCAACAGCATCCCACTCGGGCGCGCGGTGGAGTTGGGTGCACAGCGGGTATTCGTCCTCCAGGTGGGCCGGATCGACCATCCGCTCCGGCCACCGCGACGGCTCTGGGAGGTGGCGCCGGTGGCGTTCGAGATAGCGCGCAGGCACCGGTTCGCCCGCGATCTGGCGACGGTTCCCGACGAGGTCGAGGTGCACGTGCTGCCCGCGGGTGAGGCAGGCGCGCCGCCGTGGAACAGCGTGTCCGCTCTGCGCTACCGGGACATGGGCAGCGCCGGCCACCGGATCACCGCCGCCCACCGAGCGTCCCGGGAGTACCTGCGGGAGCACCTCGGGCCGGAGCACTGAGGTGGGTCTGCCGCCGCGCTGGGTGCGACGGGTGGTGCTCGCCCCGGCAATGGTGCTGCTCACCGTGTTCCTGCTGACCACCCTTCCGGTGTGGCTGTTGCTGGCCGCCGCGCTCGCCCCGCTGCTGCCGGGCCGTCAGCGCCCGCTGCGGGTGCTCTGGGTGGCGATGGTCGGCATGGTGCTGGAGAGCGTGGTGCTGATCGCGCTGTTCGGGCTGTGGTTCACCGCTGGCTGCGGGATATTTGTGCGCACGCCGCCCTTCCAGTACCTGCACTACCAGTTGGTGGGCTGGTACCTGCGGGTGCTCTTCCGGGAGACGACCCGCGTGCTGCGGCTGAGGGTCGAGGTGGAGGGCCCCGGGCCGGACGAGTACCTGGACCGGCCGTTGCTGGTGTTCTGCCGCCACGCCGGCCCCGGCGACTCCTTCCTGCTGGTGCACGCGCTGGTCAACTGGTATGCCCGAGAACCGCGAATCGTTCTGTCGGCCGCGCTGCAGTGGGATCCGGCGCTGGACGTGGTGCTCAACCGGCTGCCGAACCGGTTCGTGTCCGAGGGCGGCGGCAAGCACCTGGAGCAGCGGATCGGCGAGCTCGCCACGGCGTTGGACCACAACGACGCGTTCGTGATCTTTCCGGAGGGCGGCAACTTCACCCAGCGGCGTCGGCTGGCCGGCATTAAGCGGCTGCGGGCCCGGGGACTGCCCGAGATGGCCCGGAGGTCCGAGCACATGCGTCACGTGCTGCCGCCCCGGCCCGGCGGGGTCTGCGCCGCGCTGGCCACCGCGCCCGAGGCCGACGTGGTGTGGGTTGCGCACACCGGGCTGGACCACCTGTTCACGGTGGCCGACATCTGGCACGCGCTGCCGCTGGACACCACGGTCCGCATGCGGTGGTGGCGGGTGCCGGCCGCCGAGGTTCCGGCCGGCGACGACGCCCGGGTGGAGTGGCTCTACCAGTGGTGGGAGCGCATCGACAGGTGGGTGGACAGCGCGAACGCCTGAGCTACCGGACGATCGTGGGTGCCTCCGTCGTTGGGTAGGAGTGCCCAAGCGCCACATCGTCGACCGACTCCGGCCCCAGCCCGCGGACAGGGTGTGCGCTGCGCGCCGGCACGTCGCGGACGGCAAAGGTGGCCGCCTCGGTGACCACGCCGTCGACCGGGCGCAGCACCGTGAGCGGGTAGGTGCGTGGCTCATGCAGACCGTGCGAGGGTTGATCGCCGCCGGGATCGGCCTGGCCGTGGTGCCGTAGCCGGTCGCCGCGCTGCACCGGGACGGGGTGGCCCTGCGGCCGCTGCGCGGACGTCGCGGCCGCGTCAAGCTCGCCGCAGTATGGAGGGTCGAGTACTCCTCCGCCCTGCTCGCGCGCTCCTTGTGCGCCTACCGATGTCGGCCTGACGATCCCACCGGGTGCCCGTCCGTCATCGTCAAGGCCATCGCCGTACCTGGCACGAGCCGCCGCCGCGCAGGCAGATCCAAGCTCGGGAACCGGCGAGCGCCGGCAGATAGCGTCGCCAGGCACAGGCCGGCTCACAGTCACCCTGATTCACTCCGCGCGCGATACATGACCAGGCACGTGCGATGTGTGAGGGGCTGCTCGTGATGCTGTGCAATGTGCTGGCCGAGTTCCACGTGGAGACAATGCGCTGCCGAGGTGAGATCGTCCGGACGATGCGGCTCGGCGGACAGTTCGACGAAGCTGAGGCCGCAGCCTTGTCCTGCTGCGCGATGAAGACAAAGCGG
>DASYLM010000399.1:0-9451 GCA_036009565.1 Pseudonocardia sp.
TCCCCCGGCACCACCCGCACCCGGTTGCTCATCGAGCACACCGTCCCGATGATCAGCCGACTCGTCCGGCTGTCCCGCCTGCCGGTGATCCGCCCGCTGTCCCGCCAGACCGCCGAACTGGTCGGCCTGCTGCGCGGCAGATCCGTCAGCCAGGCCGGCGGCCCGCGCGCCGGGTGACGGACACCGCGCCTACTACCCGCCCGCCGCCCCGCGCACCGGATACCCGCCCGCCGCCCCGCACCGGCGGCACCACTTCGGCAGCGTGATCAGGACACCGCCGCACTGTCTGTACGGCACACCCGCCGCAGTGGGTGTGCCGCGGACAACCCGGGTGGCACGGCGCCCGGCCGAGCCGGTGTTCGGCGGGCCGCCGCCCGGAGCCGGGATGCGGTGGTTTCCGTCCGGGCGCCCCGAGGGGCGGCTGACCGGTCCCCGCGGCGCACCACCGGCACCACCGGCACTGCCGGCACCGCCGGTCGGCGCGGTCGGCGCGGTCGGCGCGGTCGCACTTCCGTGATCAACGGGACCACCGGCACCCCGGCACCACCGGCACCGCCGGTCAGCGTGGTCGGCGTGTCGCACCACGGTCACCACTGGCGCCGCCGGTCAGCGTGGTCGGCGCGGCGCGCCGCAGTTCCTTGATCAACGGGACATGAGTGCTGTTTTCGGCCGACGAAACAGCCCTGATGTCCCGTTGATCATGAGGAACGCCGAGCGAGCACGAACGCTGGGCGAGCACGAACGCTGGGCGAGTCACGAATGCCGAGCGAGCAGAAACACGCCGAACGCGCACAAACGCGCCGAGCGAGCACGAACGCTGAGCCGGTGCGCAGCGGTCAGGACTCGTCCGGGCGGGCCGGCGGGCGGGTGCGCTCGAGGGCCGGCCAGCCGGTGTCGCGCTCGTGCGCCTCGGCCTCGACCCGGCCGCCGCCGCGCAGCCCGAACAGCCGCTTGGCGAACAGCAGGTAGGCCAACACCGCCAGGTTGATGATCAGTGCGAGCACCTTGGTGACGGTGATCTTGCCGGTCAGCTCGTAGAGCTCCGGGATGAGCAGCAGCGCGGTGGCCACGAAGGTGAGGTACTCGGCCCACCGCTTGCCCAGCCACAGCCCGACCGCCTCGACGCCCTCCAGCACCGCGTAGCCGGCGAGCGCCAGCCCGACCAGGTACAGGGTGGACGACTTCGCGGCGAAGGCCCGGTTGAGCTCGCGGATGATGCCGCCGCCGCGGAACCCGTCCGGCCCGCCGAGCGCGCCCTGGATCGCCTCCAGCACCTTGTAGAACGTGTCGCTGTACGCCGCCCGCTTGGCGATGAACAGGAACACCACCACGGCCAGCGCGCCGAGCGCGAGGAAGTGCACCACCCGGTCCAGTGCGATCAGCCGCAGCACGTACCGGTCGCGCAACGGCCGGCCACGCAGCGGGAGCTCGATCTCGGACCGGTCCGCCAGGTACTCGCGGCCCGGTTGGGCCGGCGGCGCCAGCGGGATCCACGAGTCGCACCGCAGGCAGCGGTGCCAGCGCAGTCCGTCGCCCGGTTCCCGCAGGATCAGGTCGTCCTCCGGGCGCACCCGCGCGACGTCGGTACCGAGCAGCTCGTGGCCGCGCAGTCCACAGCCGATCAGCTCGTAGTGGAACTTCGGCCGCCAGCTGGTCGGGTGCACAACGCCGGGCGGCGGCACCCCGGGTGGAGTTACGGCGGGCGGAGTCAGGGCAGGCGGAGCCGCGACGGGAGTCTGCGCCAGCTCATTGTCCGAGGCCACGAGCGGAGGATAGTGGCCATGCCGCGAGTCCCGGTCGGCGATCTCAGCTTCGACACCTCGGGAACGCGTTCTCCGCAGCGTCATCCCAGGCGGTGGAGGGGTTCCTTGACCTCCTCCAGCCTGACACCTACGGTGCTGGAAAGCGCTTCCCAGCACTAGCACTAGCACTAGCGCACGACTATCGGCCAACGGGTGAGGAGCTCATGGAGCGACGGCGGATCGGCATCGCGATGAACGGCGTGACCGGGCGGATGGGCTACAACCAGCACCTGGTCCGATCGATCCTGGCGATCCGGGAGCAGGGCGGGCTGGCCACCTCGGCCGGCGAGGTCATCTGGCCGGAGCCGGTGCTGGTCGGGCGCAACGAGGACAAGCTGCGCGCCATCGCCGAGCGGCACGGCCTGAGCCGGTACACCACCAGCCTGGACGCCGCACTCGCCGAACCCGACGTGGAGATCTACTTCGACGCGCAGTCCACCCAGCTGCACGACAAGTCGATCACCAAGGCGATCGAGGCCGGCAAGCACGTCTACGCGGAGAAACCGCTCGCCGAGCAGCTGGACGTCGCGCTGCACCTGGCCGCCGCCGCCCGCGCGGCCGGGGTACGCACCGGCATCGTCGCCGACAAGCTGTTCCTGCCCGGGCTGCGCAAGCTCAAGCGGCTGTTGGACGGCGGTTTCTTCGGCCGGGTGCTCTCGGTGCGCGGCGAGTTCGGCTACTGGGTCTTCGAGGGTGACTGGCAACAGGCGCAGCGACCGTCCTGGAACTACCGCAAGGAGGACGGCGGCGGGGTCACCCTGGACATGTTCTGCCACTGGGACTACGTGCTCCACAACCTGTTCGGCCGGGTCCGCAGCGTGCAGGCGCTCAACGCGGTCCATCTCCCGGAGCGGGTGGACGAGTCCGGAACCCGGTACCCGGCGACGGCGGACGACGCCGCCTACGGCATCTTCGAGCTGGACGGCCCCGGCGGCCCGGTCATCGCGCAGATCAACTCGTCCTGGGCCGTCCGGGTGTTCCGCGACGAGCTGGTCGAGTTCCAGGTGGACGGCACCGAGGGCAGCGCGGTCGCCGGGCTGCGCCGCTGCCGGGTGCAGCACCGGTCGATGACCCCGAAGCCGGTGTGGAACCCGGACGTGGCGAACCCGGAGGACTTCCGCGCCCAGTGGGCGGAGGTGCCGGACAACGAGGATTTCGACAACGGGTTCAAGGTGCAGTGGGAGCAGTTCCTGCGGCACGTGGTGCTCGACGAGCCGTGGAGCTACGACTTCGCCTCCGCCGCGCGGGGTGTGCAGCTCGCCGAGCTCGGCCTGCGCTCCTCGGCCGAGGGCAGCCGGCTCACCGTGCCCGAGCTGACGCTGCCGTGACCGGCACCGTGACCGGCACCGAGGGCGGGGCCGCGGCTGGACCCGAGCTGCTGCTACCCGGGTCGGACGGCACGCTCGCGCCGTACCGGATGGTCGGCCATCCGCTGGAGCCCACGACCGGCCCGCCGGCGAACTCCCGGATCGCCTACGCGGCCGCGCACGTTGTCGCCGACCCGCTCGCGGACAACACCCCCGGCCGGCCCGCGCGGCTGGACTGGGACGCCACGCTGGAGTTCCGGCACCACCTGTGGCGGCACGGGCTCGGGGTGGCCGACGCCATGGACACCGCCCAGCGCGGCATGGGCCTGGACTGGGCGACCACCGCCGAGCTGATCCGCCGCTCGGCCGCCGAGGCGAACGCGGTCGGCGGCCGGCTGGTCTGCGGTGCCGGCACCGACCAGCTGCCACCCGGCGAGCACGACCTGGCCGCCGTGCTGCAGGCCTACGAGGAGCAGCTCGCGGTACTGGAGGACGGCGGCGCCGGGGTGGTGCTGATGGCCAGCCGGGCGCTGGCCGCCGGCGCCGCCGGCCCGGCCGACTACGCGAAGGTCTACGGCTCGCTGCTGGAGCAGGTCCGCCGGCCGGTGCTGCTGCACTGGCTGGGGCCGATGTTCGACCCCGCCCTCACCGGCTACTGGGGCAGCACCGACCTGGACCTGGCCACCGACGCGTTCCTGCAGATCATCGCCGCACACCCGGACAAGGTGGACGGCGTCAAGGTGTCGCTGCTGGACGCCGACCGGGAGGTGGCGCTGCGCCGCCGGCTGCCCGAGGGCGTGCGCTGCTACACCGGCGACGACTTCCACTACCCGGAGCTGATCCTGGGCGACCGGCACGGGCACAGCGACGCCCTGCTCGGGGTGTTCGACCCGATCGCGGCGGCCGCCTCGGCGGCGCTGGCCGCGCTGGACGCCGGCGACGAGGACGGCTATCGGCGGATCTTCGCGCCGACCGTGCCGCTGGCCCGGCTGGTGTTCGCCGAGCCGACCTTCCACTACAAGACCGGGATCGTGTTCCTGGCCTGGCTGGCCGGGCACCAGAGGCACTTCAGCATGGTCTCCGGCATGCAGAGCGCCCGGTCGCTGCCGCACCTCGGCCAACTGTTCGTGCTTGCGGACCAGGCCGGGCTGCTGCCCGACCCCGACCTGGCGGCCGCCCGGATGCGCGCGCTGCTCGCGGTCGCCGGGCTGTGAGAACCCAGCGGTAGTACGAAGCCGTAAGACCGGGCTGTGACCCCGACTCCAACGCGGGAGGATCGAGATGAGCACGACCGGGGACGAGACGATCAGGGCTGGGGACAATAGGGCTGGGGACAATAGGGCAACCGACGACACGGTGGCCCGGCTGGAACGGCTGCCGTTCGGCCGGGTCCACCTGCGGGTCGCGGGACTGCTGGGCGTCGGCACCTTCTTCGACGCGTTCGACTCGCTGGTCATCGCAACCGTGCTGACCGTGGTGATCTCGACGTTCCACGTCGGCTTCGGCAGCGCCGGACTGCTGATCAGTGCCGCGTACGTCGGCCAGTTCATCGGCGCGCTGACCCTGGGCGTGGTGGCCGAGCGGCACGGCCGGCGGATGGCGTTCATCCTCTCGCTCGCCACGTTCGGCGTGCTCAGCCTGGTCGCCGCGCTGGCCTGGAACTTCGAGTCGCTGCTGGTGCTGCGGCTGCTGCAGGGCATCGGGCTGGGCGCCGAGGTGCCGATCGCCGGCGCGCTGTTCAACGAGTTCGTCCGGGGTCGCAGCCGCGGCCGGGCGGTGATGATCTACGAGAGCATCTTCAGCTGGGGCATCCTGCTGGCACCGCTGATCGGACTGCTGTTCTTCAGCCTGTTCGGCCAGGCGCTGGGCTGGCGGCTGCTGTTCGTGTTCGGCGCGTTGCCGATCGCGGTGTCCGTGCTCGCCTACTTCAAGCTGCCCGAATCGCCGCGCTGGCTGGCCGAGCGGGGCCGGGGTGCCGAGGCCGCCCGGTTACTGGACGAGATGGAGGCCGACGCGACCTCCCGGGGAATTGTGCTGGAACAACCCGAGGTCAGGGCGGCGGCAACGGTCAAACCGACCCGGTTCGGCGAGCTGTTCAGCCCGTACTACCGGCGGCGCACCGCGCTGTCCTGGGTGACCTGGTTCTGCGGGTACTTCATCCTGTACGGGTTCTCCACCTGGCTGCCGACGCTGTACGTGCGGCTCGGCGGGCTGCCCACCGGCAGCGCGCTCTGGCTGACAGTGCTGGTCAGCGCGTTCTACCTGGTCGAGATCTACGTGTTCGCGCTGACTGTGGACCGGGTCGGCCGCAAGCCGTGGTTCGTCGCCGGCTTCGCACTCGCCGTGGTCGGCGCGGCGTTCGGGGCGGTGGCCATCCTGCTCGGCGCGACCGCCTGGCCGGTGCTGTTCGTGGCCGGGCTGCTGATGGGCCTCGGCATCACCCCGGTGACCGCCGGGCTCTACCTGTACACCCCGGAGCTCTACCCGACCCGGATGCGCGCCTGGGCCACCGCGACCGGCAGCAGCCTGAACCGGGTGGCCAGTGCCATCGGGCCGATCCTGGTCGGCGCGCTGCTCGGCGCCGGACTCGGGCTGCCCAGCGTGTTCGCGGTCTTCGGCCTGGTCGCCCTGGTCGGGATGCTCGTGATGGCGTGGCTCGGCATCGAGACGAAGCAACGGGTACTGGAGGAGCTGGCCCAATGACCTCGAGCATCGGCACGACCATGCGCACGACGCTGGTCGGCAGCTACCCGCTGCCGGCGTGGCTGCGGGCGGCGCCGTCCCGGGAGGGCGTGCGCGACGCGGCCAGCGTCGTGCTCGCCCTGCAACAGCGGTTGGGCATCGAGCTGCTCACCGACGGCGAGCTGTCCCGGTTCGACGTCAACCACCCCGAGACCAACGGCATGATCGAGTACTTCGTCCGGCCGCTGGGCGGGGTGCGCTCGGCGGTGACCCGCACGGATGTGGCCCGGTTCGCCGCGCAGCCGCACATGGGGTTCCGGGCCAGGCCGGCCGGAGTGGTCACCGGCGAGCTGACCGAGGGCACCCTGGACCTGGTCAACGCCTACCGGACCGCCCGCGAGCTGGCGCCCGGGCCGCTCAAGTTCACCGTGACCAGCCCGTACATGCTGGCCCGCACCCTGCTCGACGAGCACTACGGCGACCTGCGCGCGCTGGCCCTGGCCATCGCCGAGGTGCTCGCCGGGCAGGTCCGAGAGATCGACGCCGACATGCTGCAGGTCGACGAGGCCAACGTGCCCGGCCGGCCGCAGGACGCCGAGCTGGCCGCCGAAGTGATCAACACGGTGCTGGCGGCGGCACCCGGCGCGCCGGCCGTTCACCTGTGCTTCGGCAACTACAGCGGGCAGCGGGTGCAGCGCGGCCGGATGTACGAGCTGTACCCGTTCTTAGCCGCGCTGCGCGCCGACCTGGGCGACCCGGCGCGCGTCGCCTACGTGCACCCGGACTGCGGCTTCTGGGTGCTGCCCCGCGCGGTGGCCGACGGCAAGATCGCCGCCCTGGTCGCCGGACGGGACCGCTACCTGGGGCACTGACCCCCGGGGCCGCCGCGGCGGCCGGCCGGGCTGGCCGGGCTCTGGTTACCGAACTGCACGGGAGGCAGGTTCTCGGCGCAGGCAACCTGCCTCCTGTGCAGTTCGGTAACTACCGGCAGGTGGCCCAACGGGCGCGGAGAGCCTTCCGGGGGCCGGTTCGAGCGCCTACCGTGGCTGCTGGTCCTCGTCGTCGTGGGTCGGAGTCGCCAATGGTCAGCCCGATGCTCCGTCCGTCGTCCAGCTACGACGAGCTGTGGCGACAGGTCGACTACGCCACCCTGGACATCCCGAAGCAGTTCAACCTCGGGGTGGCCTGCGCGGACCGGCACGACCCCGCCGCCCGCGCGCTGACCGTGGTGGGCCGGGACCGCTCCAGCACCGATTACACCTTCGGCGAGGTCACCGAGCAGTCCAACCGGCTGGCGAACGCCCTGCGTGGGCTGGGCATCGGGCGCGGCGACATCGTCGCGGTGGTGAACCCGCAGTCGCTCGAGACCGGGGTGAGCTACCTCGCGCTGTTCCGGATGGGCGCGGTGGCGCTGCCGCTGTCCGCCCTGTTCGGCCCGGACGCGCTGCGGTTCCGGCTGCTCGACGCGGGGGCCAAGGCGGTGATCGTCTCAGCGGCCAACGCGCCGAAGGTGCGCGAGGCGCTGGCGGACACCGAGGCCGTGCCGCTGCTGGTCATCGACGGGGAGCCGGCCGGCGAGCTGGAACGGTCCTTCGCCGAGGCGCTCGCCGGCGCGTCGCCCGAGTTCAGTCCGGTGGGCACCGACGCCGAGGACCCGGCGTTCCTGATCTACACCTCGGGTACCACCGGCGATCCCAAGGGCGCGCTGCACGCACACCGTGTGGTGTTCGGGCACCTCGTCACGTTCGAGATGGTCTACGAGTTCTACCCGAAACCGGAGGACGTGCTCTGGTCCCCGGCGGACTGGGCGTGGATCGCCGGGATCATGGACATCCTGGTGCCGGCGTGGTTCTACGGGCTGCCCGTGGTGGTCGACCTGGACGGCGCCTTCGAAGCCCAGCGGGCGGTCTGGCTGATGCGCGAGTTCCGGGTGACGCTCACGTTGCTGCCGGCCACCGCGCTGCGGATGATCCGGGCGTCCGGGCTGCCCGGCGGCGGCTTCGCCTACCGGGCGATCTGCTCCGGTGGCGAGGCGCTCGGCGCGGACCTGCTGGCCTGGAGCGAGGAGTTCTTCGGCGCCACCGTGAACGAGGGCTACGGCCAGACCGAGCTCAACGCGTGCATCGGCAACTGCGCCTCGGTGTACCCGATCAAGCCCGGCTCGCTGGGGCGGCCCGCGCCCGGGACGGTGGCCGCGGTGTTGGACGACGACGGCAACCCGGTGCTGGACACGGTCGGCGAGCTCGCCGTGGACCGCCACCACCCGAACACCATGCTGGAGTACTGGCGCAACCCGGCGGCCACCGAGGAGAAGTTCCTCGGTGACTGGCTGCTCACCGGTGACCTCGCGGTGCAGGACCAGGACGGCTACATCTGGTTCCAGTCCCGCAAGGACGACGTGATCAACTCTGCCGGCTACCGGATCGGGCCCGGCGAGATCGAGTCCAGCCTCGGCGCGCACCCCTCGGTGGTCATGGCCGCGGTGATCGGGGTGCCGGACGAGCGGCGCGGGCAGGTGCCGAAGGCGTTCGTGGTGGCGCGCGACGGGGTCGACGTCACCGGGGAGCGCGGCTCGGCGCTGGCCGACGAGCTGCGCGAGCACGTGCGGTCCCGGCTGGCGCCGCACGAGGTGCCCCGGGAGGTCGTCTTCCTGGCCGAGCTGCCGAGAACCACGACCGGGAAGATCATGCGCCGCGCCCTGCGGGAGGGTTGAGCGTGAACGCCGAGGCGGCGGTCAGTGGCGGCCAGCCGCCGGCCGACCGGTACGGCGAGGGCGTGCTCGCGCACACCGTGCCGACCGGGGCACGCCGGCACTTCCTGCTGCAGCGGCTGCTCGACCCGGAGAGCAAGCGGATCCTGACCGGGCTGCGCATCCGGCCGCACTGGCGTTGCCTCGAGCTCGGCGCCGGCATCGGGTCGATCGCGCGCTGGCTGGGCGAGCAGTGCCCGGACGGGCGGGTGGTGGCCACCGACGTCGACGTGGGCCCGCTCAGGATCGCGGTCGGCCCCCGGGTCGAGGTGCTGCGCCACGACGTCACCACCGAAGGCTTCCCGACCGGCTCGTTCGACCTGATCCACACCCGGATGCTGCTGTTCAACCTGCCGGCCAGGGACGCGGTGCTGACCAGGGCGGCGGACTGGCTGGCCCCGGGTGGCTGGCTGGTGGTCGAGGAGCCGGACGCGTTCCCGATCGACTCCTCGCCGTACCCGGCGTTCCGCCGGGCCGTGCAGGCCGGCGAGCAGCTGGTGGCCCAGTCGCGCGGCGTGGCGACCCGCTGGGCCCGTGGCCTGCCCGAGTACCTGCGCGCCGCCGGGCTCGTCGACCTCGGCCTCTCGGTGAAGATCCAGCATGCCGGCAACGGCGCGGGCGGCAACGAGTTCTGGCGGATGCTGCTGACCCAGTTCGGGCCGGGGCTGCTCGAAGCGGGGCTGCTCACCGAGACCGAGCTCGCCGCCGCGCTCGCCCTGTTCGACGACCCGGGATTCGTCGACGCCGCGCACGCCACCGTGTCGGCCTGGGGCCGCCGCCGGCCGAGGTTCGCCGAAGGCACCCGGCACCGCAGCAGGTCGGCGGGTGCTCAGTCGGCGGGGCGGTAGACCGGGCCGCGGGCGAGGACGCGCTCCAGCAGACCGTCGGCGAGGTACTCCGGGAAGTCGGCC
>DASYLM010000400.1:0-1933 GCA_036009565.1 Pseudonocardia sp.
CGTCGCAGATCAGACCGGTGCCGGCGGCACCTACCTTCGGACTCAGTCCGGCCTCGGTCAGTCGGGCCGCCACGAGTGCCGTGGTCAGCCGTTCCTGCCGGGCGAGCTCGGGGCGCGCGTGTATAGCGCGCCGCCAGGACACCAGATCGCGGTTGTGCGTCGCGAGCCAACTGTCGAGCCAGCCTGGCCCCTTGCCCTGGCCCATGTCGGTCACCGGCTCAATCGGGCCGATCGCCTGCGCAGCCAGTACTTCGGTGCGCGCATCAAGCACAGACACCGGTACCACCACCGATTCAATCCGTTCGATGTCAACGTTGACCCAGCTGGCCGATTCATCGCCTTGTGGGCGTGACCGCCACCCCGACCATCGTCGCTATCCGTGCAATGGTGCATCACCCGGATGGCCGGAATCACTAGAATCAGCCCGTTGTCGGATTCCTCGCGCTCAAGTGTTCCTGATCTGCTGCGGACGGCTAGGAAGGTCAGACAACCGGTAGCATCGGAGCCGACGAGCGGACAGTGATATCGCTCACCGGTCAGCTCCGGTGAGGCCGGTCCACGGGCCGCCGCCAAGTCCCGAGGCTAACCGAAGCGAGGCCCCGGCCGGCCGCTCACCGCACGCCGGGCCGATGCCGGACGCCCGGCGTCACCCGGTCCCGCACGGGCGATTCGGCCGGGTTCGGCGCCGCCGGCGAGAAAAACGGTGACCGAGGCACGCGCGGCGCAACAGCATCGGGAGAATGGCGCACATGTCCGAATCCGGGTCTACCCCAGAGGAGACCGAGCCGCGCCGGATCGCCGGCCGGTATCGGCTCACCGCGCCGCTGGGCAGCGGCGCGATGGGGACGGTCTGGGCCGGGTACGACGAGGTGCTGCACCGCTCGGTGGCCATCAAGGAGCTGAAGGTGCCGCCCGGAGTGCCCACCGGCGAGGTCGCCTCGATGCGCGAGCGCATGATGCGCGAGGCACGCACCCTCGGCGGGCTGTCGCACCCCAACGTGATCACCCTGTACGACGTGGTGGACGTGTCCGGTGACCCGTTCGTCGTCATGGAGCTGCTGCCCAGCCGCAACCTGTCCGAGGTGATCGGCGAGCAGGGCCGCCTCGGTGTCGGCCAGGCCGCCTCGGTGGGGCTGGCGATGACCGCCGCGCTGCAGGCGGCACACCGGGCCGGCATCACCCACCGGGACGTCAAGCCCGGCAACGTGCTGGTCGCGCACGACGGGCGGATCAAGCTCACCGACTTCGGTATCGCCCGCAAGACGAACGACGTCACCATGACCCAGACCGGGCTGGTACTCGGCTCGCCGGCCTACATCGCGCCGGAGGTGGCCTCCGGCCTGCCGGTCACCCCGGCGGCGGACCTGTGGGGCCTCGGCGCCACGCTGTTCGCCGCCGTGGAGGCCCGGCCGCCGTACGACGTGGACGGCGACCCGGTCAAGACGGTGACCGCGGTGGTCCACGCGGAGGTACCCAGGGTGCAGATGGGCGGCCCGCTCGGCGAGGTGATCTCCGCGCTGATGGTCAAGGACCCGGAGCGGCGGATGTCGCTGGTCGAGGCGCGGCGCAGACTCCGGCCGCTGCTCGCCGACCCGGACGACCCGCTCTTTCCCGGCTCGGTGGACGCCTACTCGCCGCCGCCCGGCCCCACCGCGGACCGGATCGGCGAACCGGCGGAGGTCGGCGACTCGTCGAACCGGGGCAACTCGTCGAACCGGGCCGGCTCGCCGAACCGGGGCGGCTCGTCGAACCGGCGCGGCTCGCCCACCCGGGCGCCGAGCGCCTCGGGCGCAGCCGCGCGGGGCTCCGCGTCGAGCGCGCCGCCCCGGCCGAGGCCCAGCCCGACCGCCGCCCCGTCCGGCCAGTGGTCCGGCGCCGCCCCGCTCGCCCCGGATCCCGGGCCGCTGCCCACCTCACCCCGGGGCGGCGACCA
>DASYLM010000401.1:0-27148 GCA_036009565.1 Pseudonocardia sp.
GCACTCGAGGAAGCTGAAACCGTCCGCCACGGTGCGCACCGTCGTCATGTGCCGAGCATGGCACGCATCCGGGCCCGCCGCCCAGGTCAGTTCCCGCGTCGATCCGGGTGGCCCCGAGCCCGGGTCGAACGCTCGCGGACGGCCGGTGCGCCGACCTTGCCGACGGGGCCGGCGACACCGACCGTGTCCGCGATCCCCGTGATGTGGTCCGTTCGGGTGGCCAGCGGTGTCATATTTTTAATCGATATTAGATCTCGTGAGGAGGACCGCACAGTCCATAGATGGGGAGGAAGTCATCGTGACCGGACGTCTACCGGGCCGCACCGCACTGGCAACCGGGTCGACCAGCGGTATCGGCGTCGCTATCGCGCGGGCGCTGGCGGCCGAGGGTGCGCACGTCGTCCTCACCGGGCGCGGCGTGGACCGGGGCGCGAAGGCGGTCGCCGAGATCGAGGCGGTCGGCGGGCGGGCCGACTTCGTCGCCGCCGACCTCGGCGCCGGTGCCGAGGCGGTCACCGAGCTGGCCCCGCGGACCACCGAGCTCGTCGGCGGGACGCCGGACATCCTGGTGAACACTGCCGCGTTCCTGGTCGGGGGGAGTACCACGGCGGACACCGAGGTCGCCACCGTGGACGCCGCGCTCGCGGTCAGCGTGACAGCGCCGTTAGTGCTCACCAGGGCATTGGCGCCGGCCATGGCGGCCCGCTCCCGGTGGACGGCGGATTCACCACCGTCTGAGGCGCAGGGTGTCGTTCAGTTGCCTGAGTCGCCGCCGCCGTCATCGTCGCTGCCGTCGTCGTCACCGGAGTTGTCGTCACCGGAGTTGTCGTCGCCCGAATCGTCGCCCTTGTGAACCTGGACCTCGTTGCCGACCTGCAGCGTATTGAAGAATGCTTGCGCGTCGGCGGGGTTCAGGTGAACGCAACCGGCGGAGGCCCTATCGGGACTGCCGGAGTGGAACGCGATTCCGCCCCACTCGAAGAACACGGACCAGGGCATCGGGGCTTCCTGGCCGTTCGGCATCTTGAACTCGTTGCTCTTGTGGTCCTTGTCCTTCGAGATGACGTGGAAGGTCCCTGGCGGAGTCTCTTCGCCGTCGCCACCAGAGGCGATGGCGACCGGGCCGCGAATGATCTTGCCGTCCTGCATCAGCCAGGCCTTCTGGCCGTCGAGGTCCACGCAGGCGCGAGCCGACGCCGAGCACGGGGTGCCGGCGACCCCGTCCGGGGCGGAGTCGTCGTTGTCGTCGGCGAGCGCGGTACCGGCGAACGCCGCGCCGGCCAGGCAGGACATGCCGAGGACCGCCGCCGAGAGAAAGGCGACGCGACGGTTCGCTACCTTGAAGTGCCTGCTCATTCGTACCTTTTTCCAGCCTGAGCGGGCAAACCCCGCCGCACGAATCCGACTGCCTCTAACTGAATAGACGCGCACAGAGCAACAGCGATGCGCACCGTCACGACTTCGGGGGAGCGGAGTGGGCCGCGCGCCGGATGACTGTCTCATACCGGGCCGATCACAGATTGCGCGGTCCCGGTCACGCTGGGTGACTGCAAGCCCCGAAAGGGCCGGCCTTCGACCCGCTAGCGGATGGGGGAGTGTCTGATGGATCTATGCCGAGCGCGCAGCGATCCGGATGTCGCCGCGCAAGGCGGAGGAGCTGCCGATACCGCTGTTTGTATCGGCTGTTGTATCGGCGGCAACGACAACGCCGCGAGGGCATCTGGGCGCCGCACAGCCGGTTGGATGATCCATCAGACGCTCCCCGGCCCGTGCGCGGTGCCGACCGCGCGCCGGCGAGCCGTCCGATGACCTGCGCGACGGTGAACGCGCGCACGCCGTGCCTGACCAACGGGCCGAGCTGGGTCGGCCGGGTGTCCAGGGCGGCGAGCAGTGCGTCCCCGGCCTGCAGCACCACCAGGTCGAGCACCTCGACGAGCAGCTCGTCGACGTGGCCGAAACTCTCGTGGAAGTACCGCTCGGTGGGCCCGGCCTGCCGGCAGACCCCGCGCATCGACACCCGCGGGCCCCGGCGGTGCCCATCTGCTCCAGGCCTGGACCTCATCGGCGCGGGAGGGAGGGCGCTGCGGCTGTTCGGCGGCACGGTACGGGCGGTGTTCCGGGTGATTCCGCCGGCGTACCGACTGAGCCCGGGCGCCCGGCGCGCCTTCCGGTCCGCCGGTGCGCGCCCCTAGCCGCCCGGGGCCTGAGCTAGCCGCCGGTCACTTCGCCGAGTGGTACATCAGCGGGCCCAACGCCATGATCGAAGCCCGCTGGTGTACCACTCGGCGAGTGCTCGTGTTGCGTATCGCCATCAGATGACCGGGGCGACCACTCCGCTGTGGTGGACGACCTCGCACAGCGTCGGGGTGTACGGGAAGCTCTCCCCCTCGGGCTGGCCGACCAGCTTCCGGAACCCCTCGTCGTGCGCCTGGGCCCACCGCTCGGTGGACTCCCACCAGACCACGTTGATGAATCGGAAGCCGGTATCCGGGTTCACCGAGCGGTGCAGTCGGTGCCCGAGAATGCCGGGTTGGCCGGCACTGACCGCCTCCGCCGCCCCGGAACAACGCCCGGACAACTTCGTGCGCAGCATGCAGCGCGGGGCCGCCGACACCGAGCAGCTCGGGCGCACCGTCATGCGGCTGACCTTGGACCCCGCGCCGGACCATGCCGCCGAGCCGGTGCCCCGCAGGGGTTATCGGCGCGTCGAATGGATCGAGCGGGCACTCGAACCGGTCGCCGCCCAACTCGACGCGGCTCGGCCGCCGGGGAGCGCTCGGCCGCCGGGGAGTGCTCGGCCGCGGGGGAGTGCTCAGCTGCTGGCGAGCAATCTGGATGACCGGGTCGCGCGGTGCCCGCGCAGCTCGTCCAACACGCGTCCGTGACGGGTGGCTCGGGTTTCATGGTCAACTCAACATGGTTCTGGTTTGATCATGGTTCCGACCAGAACCATGTTGAGTTGACCATCGGCGACCATCGGCGACCCTGGACTCATCAAGGGTTCGGCGACCCGAATCGCCGAGCGGCCACGGCGCCTCGTGCCCGCGCAGCGCGTCCAGCACCTTGGCGATCCGCCGCAGCCCGGTCGCCCCGGCCTTGGCGGTCTCGATCGGGGGGCGTGCTCGGCGGCGGCCGGTCGACAGGGTGTCGAAGGCCTGCCCGGCTCCCGGCTCCCGCTGCAGCGCGGCCGCTAGCTCGGCGGGCACCGTGACCTCACGGGTAACGGTGTCCAGCTCGATGTCCACGTCCACCTGGCCTCCGGGCCGGTCGTGCTTGGTCTGGCGACGGCGGAGTACCTGAGCCGGGCCGCGAGCGTCGCCAGTGCTGGCGGGTGGTTCCGCCGCCCGGCGATCCGCCGCCGGCTCGGCACGGTGCTGGTCGGCCTGGGGCTGTCAGCGGCACGGTGCTGGTCGGGCTGGGGCTGGTCGGCCTGCGGCCGTGAGCCACTGAGCTGTGCGGCCGCGACGCCAGCCGCGCGGCCGACCGAGCGCGGCCAGGTACCGTGTGCAGGTGCAGCCGCCAACCGTTCTCGTGGTCGACTTCGGGGCGCAGTACGCCCAGCTCATCGCCCGTCGGGTCCGTGAGGCCCAGGTGTACTCCGAGATCGTTCCCTCGGATACCCCGGTGGCCGACATCGTGGCCCGCAAGCCGGCGGCGGTGATCCTGTCCGGCGGACCGTCCAGCGTGTACGCCGACGGGGCACCGGCCGTCGACCCCGAGCTGTTCCGGGTCGGGATCCCGGTGCTCGGGCTGTGTTACGGCTTCCAGGCGATGGCCATGGCGATGGGCGGCGAGGTCGCCCCGGACGGCACCCGGGAGTACGGCCGCACCGAGCTGACCGTCACCTCCGATGCCGCCGGCGTGCTGCACGGCGGGCTGCCGGCGAAGCACCCGGTGTGGATGAGCCACGGCGACTCGGTGGTGCGCGCCCCGGCGGGGTTCACCGTGACGGCGTCGTCGCAGCGGGCTGCGGTGGCCGCCTTCGAGGACACCGACCGCAGGCTGGCCGGTGTGCAGTACCACCCCGAGGTCGGCCACTCGCCGCACGGCCAGGAGGTGCTGGAGCGGTTCCTGCGGGAGGTCGCCGGCATCGCCCCGTCCTGGACCACCGCGTCCATCGTGAACGACACCATCGACGCCGTCCGCGCGCAGGTCGGCGACGGGCGGGCGATCTGCGGGCTGTCCGGCGGCGTCGACTCGGCGGTGGCCGCCGCGCTCGTGCAGCGCGCCATCGGTGACCAGTTGACCTGCGTCTTCGTCGACCACGGGCTGCTCCGCTCCGGTGAGCGCGAGCAGGTCGAGCGCGACTTCGTGGCGGCCACCGGTGCCAAGCTGCACACCGTGGACGCGCGGGAGCGGTTCCTGGCCGCCCTGGCCGGCGTGACCGACCCGGAGCAGAAGCGCAAAATCATCGGGCGCGAGTTCATCAGAGTTTTCGAAGCGGCCACCGCCGAGGTCGCCCAGGATGAACACGTGGGTTTCCTGGTGCAGGGCACGCTCTACCCGGACGTGGTGGAGTCCGGCGGCGGCACCGGAACCGCGACGATCAAGAGCCACCACAACGTTGGCGGCCTGCCCGACGACATCGAGTTCGCCCTGGTCGAGCCGCTGCGCGCGTTGTTCAAGGACGAGGTGCGCCGGGTCGGCGCCGAGCTCGGGCTCCCCGAGGCGATCGTCGGGCGGCAGCCGTTCCCCGGTCCCGGCCTGGGGATCCGGATCATCGGCGAGGTCACCGAGGACCGCCTCGACACGCTGCGCGCCGCCGACGCGATCGCCCGTGAGGAGCTCACCGCGGCCGGCCTGGACAAGACGATCTGGCAGTGCCCGGTGGTGCTGCTGGCCGATGTGCGCAGCGTCGGTGTGCAGGGCGACGGGCGCACCTACGGCCACCCGGTGGTGCTGCGCCCGGTCAGCTCCGAGGACGCGATGACCGCCGACTGGACCCGGTTGCCCTACGACGTGCTGGAGCGCATCTCCACCCGGATCACCAACGAGGTCGCGGAGGTCAACCGCGTGGTACTCGACGTCACCAGCAAGCCGCCGGGAACGATCGAATGGGAGTGACCCGGCTGGAGGACTACTACGCCGATCCGGGTCGCGTGCTGTCCATCGAGTTCTGGCCGCCCAAGACCGAGCTCGGCGAGCGGAACCTGTTCGCCGAGCTCGAGCGGCTGCGCAAGCTGAACCCGGCGTTCTGCTCGATGACCTACGGCGCCGGCGGTTCGACCAGGGACAAGACGGTTGAGCTGGTCTCCCGCATCGAGCGGGAGTTCGGGCTGGACATGATGTGCCACCTCACCGTGGTCGGACAGTCCCGCGCCGAGGTGCGCGCGGTACTGGACCAGCTCCGGGCGAACGACGTGCACAACATCATCGCGCTCGGCGGCGACCCGGCGCCGGGCACCGAGTGGGCCCCGCACGCCGACGGGTTCCGGTACGCGCACGAGCTGGTCTCCGAGGCGCTGGGCTGGGACGGCGGCGGCCAGTTCTCCGTCGCGGTGGCCGGGTTCCCGGAGGTGCACCCCCGGGCGACCAGCCGCGAGTCCGACCTGCGCTACCTGAAGGCCAAGGTGGACGCCGGCGCCGCGGTGGTGATCACCCAGCTGTTCTTCGACAACGACGACTTCTACCGGTTCGTCGACGACGCCCGCCGGATCGGTATCGAGGTGCCGATCGTGCCGGGCATGCTGCCGATCCGCTCCGCCGCCCAGGCCCGCCGGTTCACCGCCATGTGCGGCGCGCGGATCCCGGCGAAGTTGGATGCGCTGCTGTCCACCGTCGAGGACGACGACGCGGCGGCCGTGCAGCTGGGCATCGACTACACCACCGAGCAGTGCGAGCAGCTGCTGCGCTTCGGTGTCCCCGGTTTCCACTTCTACTCGCTGAACCGGGCCGACGCGCTACTCGAGATCCACCGCCGCCTCGGCCTGTAGTTCGGCTCGCACAGACCTGCCGCGGTCCGCACAGAGGGTGGAACGTGTGCGCGGGGCGCAGCGGGTCTGTGCGAGCGGAATTCAGCGGGTGTTGTCCACCCGGTAGCGGATCAGGCGTGAGCTGTTGCCGACGACGGCGACCGAGGACGCGTTGTGCAGGATCGCGGCGACCACCGGCGACATCGCGCCCACCGCGGACACCACCAGCCCGGCGGCGTTGACCGCGATGGACAGCCCGTAGTTCTCACCGATCAGCCTGATGCTGCGCCGGCCGAGGTCGCGCAGCTCGAGCAGGGTCCGCAGGTCGTCGCCGGCCAGCGCGACGTCGGCGGTCTCCACCGCCACGTCGGTGCCGCCGACACCCATCGCGATGCCGATGTCGGCCAACGCAAGCGCGGGCGCGTCGTTGGTGCCGTCGCCGACCATGGCCACCGTGTAGCCCTCGGCCCGGAGCGCGCGCACCACGTCCTGCTTCTCCTCGGGCAGAACCTGGGCGCGGAACTCGTCGATGCCCAGCTCGGCGGCCACCGCGGCGGCGGTCTCCGGGTGGTCACCGGTGAGCAGCACGATCCGCTTGACCCCGTCGGCGCGCAGCGCGTCGAGTACCGCGCGCGACCCCGGACGGACGGTGTCACGCAGCGAGAGCAGGCCGACGAGGGTGCCGCCCACGGCGAGCAGCAGCGGTGTCTCGGTGGCCCGCTGCAGCCGGCGTACCCAGTCGGCCGCGCGCCGGCTGACCGGTACGCCCTGCTGGCGCAGCAGCTCCCGGGAGCCGATCAGCATGGTGCGGCCGTCCTTGAGCACCCGCATGCCCTGCCCGAGCAGCACCTCGCACTCCTCGTGCGGCGGAATCTCGATGTGGCGTTCCTCGGTGGACCGGATGACCGCCTGGGCCAGTGGGTGCCGGGAGTGGATCTCCGAGCTGGCCGCGTAGGCGAGCACCTGCTCCGGGGTCCAGCCGTCGTCGAAGGACACCACGTTGGTGACCACCGGGCGGCCCAGGGTGAGCGTGCCGGTCTTGTCGAACACGATCGCGTCGACCCGCCCGGCCGCCTCCAGGTGTGCGCCGCCCTTGATCAGGATGCCGCGCCGGGCGCCGTTGCCGATGGCCGCGCTGATCGCGGTGGGGGTGGACAGCCCCACCGCGCACGGGCAGGCCACCAGCAGCATGGTCATCGCCCGCCGGACGTCGCGGGTGACCAGCAGGGTGAGCCCGGCGAGCGCGAACGAGGTGGGCACGAAGCGGCGGGAGAAGTTCTCCCCGACGGTCTGGATCGGCGCCCGGTCCTCCTGGGCCTGCTCGACCCTGGCGATGATCCGCCCGATCGCGGTGTCCCGGCCGACCGCCGAGGCGCGGACCACCAGTCGCCCGCGCAGCAGCACCGAGCCGGCATGCAGCTTCGCGCCGGGCGCCACCGTGATCGGCAGCTGCTCGCCGGTGATCGCGGCCTGGTCGACGACTCCCTCGCCGTCCACCACCACGCCGTCCACCGGGAGTACCACGTGCTCGTGCACGACGACCTCGTCGCCGATGACCAGCGCTTCGATGTCCACCTCGACCTCGATGAAGGCACTGTGATCGGCACTGTGATCGGCACTGTGATCGGCACTGTGATCGGCACTGTCGGCGTCGACGCAGGTGGTGCGGACCCAGGTGCGGGTCTGGGTACCGGTGAGCAGTTCCGAGATCGCCCGGCGGGAGCGGCGCAGGGTGAGGTCCTGCAGGTACTCGCCGATGTTGAGCAGCCAGAGCACGGTCAGGGCGACCACGTTCTCCCGCAGCACCAGGCTGGCCACGGTGGCGGCAGACACGAGCGCGTCGGTGCCAGCGCCCCGCCGCCCGGCCAGTGACCGCAGCGCGCCACGCAGGAACGGGTAGCCGGTGAAGATCGTGACGCCGGTGGCCACGGTGCGGCTGGTGGCGCCGAGAATGGGCGGGCGGCGCAGCCCGTAGCGGCGGAACCCGAGAGCGGCCAGGGCGGCGCCACCGACGACGAGGCGGACCAGGTCGCTGGAGTGCACGTCCGCCGAGCGCGGCGTCCGGGCGGCGGTGGCCTCCGGGTCAGCGCCGAGTCCTTTGGCGATGGCTTCGGTCAGCTCGGTGCGGTCGCAGCGCTCCGGGTCGTACCAGACGACGACGTTGCCGGTGCGCGGGTAGGCGTGCACCTGGCGGACGCCCGCGACGGCGTCCACGGTGTCCTCCACGGCGACGGCCAGAGCCGGGCTGCCGAGCAGATCAGGGGTGGCGAAGCGGACCCGGCCGGCGGCGTCGGACACGAGCCGCGGCGGACTGCCGCCGAGCCGCTCCAGGACGCCCCCGGGTAGGTCAGTGCTCGTGGCCATGACCATCGTTGCGGTCAGCCGACGTGCCCGAGCTCGGCGGCGGCGTCTGCTCGCCGATCCGGCCACGGGCCTCGCTGACGATGTCGGAAGCGGCCAGTCGGGCCTTCTCCGCGCCCACCTCGGCGGCCCGCGCCCCGCGTAGCCCCCACGACGTGACCGCGACGGCCGTGCTGTGCAGCACCTGGCTCTGGGCGACCTTCTTGACGCCCTCCAGCGCGGCGGCACCGGCCAGGCCGGTGACCACGATTCCCGCTGCCTTGCCGACGAACGCACCGACTATCACGCCGAACCTCCGTGAACTCCGGGCGACATCTCGGGAACGTCGAAGTGGCCGGCCCCCCGCAACTGCCGCGTGATCACAATGGTAACTGTCAGGGCGATCCTCCCCGAGCAGGACTCTCAACGTGCAAAGTTGACTATATGAGTGGAACCCTCGACCGGAAGTTCGAGTACGGACTAGGGAGTATCTGGTGGATCTATACCGAGCGAGCAGCCGGGCTGGATGATCCGCCAGAGGCTCTTGAGTCGTCGGTAAACTGATTTCAGAAGGACGACTGTTAATATCCCCCGGAACTTCGGGGAAGAAGTTGGTGGACATGTCCGCGCATCAGGTGGTGCCGGTTCCCGGCGGCGCGCCGAGTGGCCGGGAACGGGTAGAACGCGCGGCCTATGAGCTGTTCAGCCGGCGCGGGGTCCGCGCCGTCGGGGTCGACACGGTCATCAGTGAGGCCAACGTCGCCAAGATGACGCTGTACCGCAACTTCGACTCCAAGGACGAGCTGATCCTGGCCTTCCTGCGGCGTCGCGAGCTGCTGTGGACGAACGGCTGGGTCCGGGCCGAGGCCACCCGCCGGGGCAACACCCCCACGGAGCGGTTGCTGGCCATCTTCGAGATCTTCGACGAGTGGTTCCACGAGCCCGACTTCGAGGGCTGTGCGTTCATCACGACCATGTTGGAGTTCGCCGACCGGGATGCCCCGGTGCGCCAGGCGAGCGTCGCTCATCTGGCCGAGATCCGCGGCTTCCTGCGGGAACTGGCCACCGATGCCGGCGCGGCGGATCCGGACAGCTTCGCCCGGCAGTGGCACATCCTCATGAAGGGCTCCATCATCGCCGCCGGCGAGGGCGACACCGAGGCGGCCATGCGGGCCCGGGAACTGGGCGTCCTGCTGCTGCGCGAGCGGGGCCTCACCGACTGACCGAACGCGAGCGGTGGCTCCCGCCGTGTGTGGCTCGCGCCGCGTACTGGTGGCTCGCGCCGCGTACTGACGTGGCTCGCACAGACCGGGTGCCACTCGCACAGACCATGCAAGGTCTGTGCGGCATGTACCCGGTCTGTGCGAGCTGGGTTCGGGGTGAGCCCGGTGCGGGGCTGGGTGGTCAGCGGTTCCGGGGTGGGCGCACGCTGGCGGCCAACAGCAACAGTCCGACCAGCACCGCCACCCCGGCGAGCAGCCAGCGCGGGTCGAGCAGTGGCAGCGGCGGTGTCCACTGGAACAGCGCCGTGCACGCCGCGATGAGACTGATCAACCCCATCAGCAGGGTGAGTACGTCCGGGCCCCGGCGTTGTCGCCCTGCGGCGGGTGAGCCCGGCCGCGGTACCGGCTGGTCCCCGGTTCGGTAGATCGGTTCAGCCACGATGCACCTCCACCTGACCGGCCCGGACAGTGACGTCGAGCTCCAGCTGCGGGCGGAGGGCGCCGGCCGGATCGGTGACCGTCACATCCGCCGCCGGGCCCTGGCCCCGGCCGCGCTGGCCAAGGCAGTCCACGTCACCGACGTCGGCGTGGCAGTGCACCCGCACGGCCAGGTTCGGCGGCAGGAGCACGGTGGCCTCGCCGGCCTCCAGACCGACCACGGTGCGCACCGCCGCGGCGGCGCCCGGCGGTACCCGAGTACCAGGTACCGGAGCGCCGGGCACCGGTGGCGCCGCCGCCCGGGCGCCCGGCACCGGGGCGCCCGGAACGGGGGCGCTCGGCACCGGGGCACCGGGTACCGGGGCGCCCGGAACCGGGGCACCGGGTAACGCGGGGGTGCCCGCGACCGGGACACCCGGTACCGAGGGCGTGCCGGCAACGGGTGCGCCCGGTGCTGCCGGCGGCTGCGCCGCGAGTGGCGTGAGGTTGAGTCCGCGTAGGTCCAGGGTGACCTCGCCGAGCGTGCGCCGGTAGCTGGGCGCGAGTTCGGCCGGCGTGGTCGGGGCGGCGTGCAGCTCGCCGGCGCCCTGCCAGCGGTGCACCGGGACGGCGGTCGCCGCGTAGCTGACCAGCACCAACGGGATGGCCACCGCGATCAGGCCCCGGCCGGTGTGCCGGAACGCGCCGAGCACCAGGCCGAGCCCGAGCACCGCGAGCATCACGCCGATGATCAGCCGGACACCGCCGAACCCGCTGTCCGCCAGCACGATCGCGCCGGTGACCCCGCCGGCGAGCAACGCCAGTCCGATGGTGGCCGCCGTCAGCACCGAGCGCCGGCGGGCCGGGACCTGTGCGGGGGCCGCGCCCGGCTCGGGCAGGTCCCAGGCGAACGGGGCGGCGCCGAGCGGATCCCAGGCCGGTGGTTTCGGCTGCTCGGCGCCGGGTGGCACGCCGGCCCGCGATCCGCTCGACGACATCGCAGCCGGGTTCGCGGCTGTCGAGGTCGGCCCACCCGCCACCGCGCGGGGGACCAGACCGGCCGGGTCGGCGGCCACCGCCGCCTCGCCGACCTGACCCGACGTCGTCGCGCCGGCGGTGAGCCCGCGCTCGCTCCTGCTCTGGTGCAGCACATAGAGCAGCCCGCCGAGCACCGCGAGCCCGACGAGCACCCCCGGGTCACCGCTGAGCAGCGACCCGGCGCCGGCCAGCGCGGCCACGATGGCGGCGATCAGCACCAGTGGGTGCACGGCGCCGCCGCGGCGGACGAACGGGCCCCTCGGTGGGTCGCTCGGATCGGGCGGCAGCGCCACCCAGGCACCGAGGTAGAGCAGGATGCCGACCCCGTAGAAGGCGGCGACCACAAAGGCGATCCGGACCAGTACCGGGTCGATGTCGTAGCGGCGGGCAATGGCGGCGGCTACCCCAGCGATCTTGCGGTCGCCCTGGCGGCGGCCCGGGCGGGTCTGCCAGATGGCATGCAACGTGGCGCGGGGCTCGGTGGTCGGACTCATGTGGTCCACCTTCCGGTCGGGCGCGGCATGGTCACATCGGGGCGGAACCCGGAGGCGCCCCTGAGTCTGCCACCGCCCGTCAGGGGACCGGCCCCGACGCAGCTCCGGGTCTACCCCGATGAATACCGGGCCGGTCCGTGTGAACATGGTCGTCGTGAGCACCCGACAAGCGCGTGGGGCGGACGCTGCATGAGCAGTGACAACCCACCCACCCAGACACCCGGCGCGGGGCCGCCCGGCCCGCCCGCGCCTGGGCTGGCGGGCGCCGCTGTCCAGCTACCGGCCGGCGCGCCCACTCCGGTGGCCCCCGCACCGGGACCGGGTGGTGCCCCCGCCGCGGCGCCGGTCGAGCGGGTACCGCTGCGCCGGCACCGCTCCGGCCGGCTGGTGGCCGGGGTCGCCGGCGGCATCGCCGAGCACCTCGGCGTCCCGGTGCTCTGGGTGCGCGCCGGGTTCACCGTGCTGGCCGCGCTGTCCGGCGCCGGCGTGCTGGCCTACGGGCTGTGCTGGATGTTCATCGCCCAGGAGGACAGCCGCCGGGTACGCGTGGTGTCGGCGCGCGAACGCCGGCAGGCACTCGGACTGGCCGCGATCGGGCTCGGGGTGGCGATCGCGGCGTCGGCGGCCGGGGACACCCTGGTCGGTTGGTTGGCCGGTCCGCTCGGGGTAGCCGCGGTCGGCGTCGCCCTGGTGTGGCGGGAGGCCGACGAGACCCGCCGGCGACGGTGGGCGGCGGCCGGGCGCAGTGGCGTGGTCGGCGGTGGGGGCAAGGCCGCCGCGGTCCGGGTGCTGGCCGGCGCACTGTTCGTGGCCGGTGGTCTCACCGTGTTCCTGCTCGGCCGCCTGGACCTGGGGCAGCTGCAGTTCGGGGTGCTCGCGGTGCTGGCCACGCTGGTCGGCGTCGCGGTGCTCACGGTGCCGTTCTGGGTACGGCTGTCGCAGGAGCTCGGCGAGGAGCGGCGGGAGCGGATCCGCGGCGCCGAGCGTGCCGAGATCGCCGCCCACCTGCACGACTCGGTGCTGCAGACACTCGCGCTGATCCAGCGGCAGGCCGAGCAGCCCCGTGAGGTGCGCCGGCTGGCCCGGGGCCAGGAACGTGAGCTGCGCACCTGGCTGTACGGCCCGACCGGCTACGGGCAGGTGGGCTCGCCGCCCGGTGCGGCCGGCACCCCGGCGGCCAGCACGGTCGCCGAGGCGATCACCTCCGCCGCCGCCGAGGTGGAGGACACGTACGCGATCGCGGTGCACCCGGTGGTGGTCGGCGACTGCGCGCTGGACGACCAGCTGGCAGCCCTGGTGCAGGCCAGCCGGGAGGCGATGGTGAACGCCGCCAAGCACGCCGAGGTGGGCGAGGTCAGCCTGTACGCGGAGGTGGAACCGGACACCGTGCACGTGTTCGTGCGGGACCGGGGTGTCGGGTTCGACCCGGCGGCGGTACCGGACGATCGGCACGGCCTGGTCGACTCCGTACACGGCAGAATGGGCCGGCACGGCGGGGCGGCGTCGCTGCGCAGCTCACCGGGGGAGGGCACCGAGGTGCACCTGGAGATGCCGAGGGGTCGGGCGCTGGAGCCGGCCCGGGGCACCGAGGGCGGCGCGGAGCCGAGCAAACGACAGGGAGCGTCATGACTGAGCAGACCCAGACCGACAGTGCCGCCGCCGCCGCCGACGGCCCGGCCCGGATCCGGGTGTTCCTGGTCGACGACCACGCGCTGTTCCGCAGCGGGGTGCGCGCCGAGCTGGACACGGTTGCCGACGACGTCGAGGTGGTCGGGGAGGCCGGCTCGGTAGCCGAGGCGGTGGCCGGCGCCCGGCACTACCGCCCGGACGTGGTCCTGCTGGACGTGCACATGCCGGACGGCGGCGGGGCCGAGGTACTGCGCCAGGTCCGCAAGGAGCTGCCGGAGATGGTGTTCCTGGCGCTGAGCGTCTCGGATGCCGCGGACGACGTGATCGCGGTGATCCGGGCCGGTGCCCGGGGTTACGTGACCAAGACGATCTCCGGTCGGGAGCTGGCGGACGCGGTGCGCCGGGTGCGCGACGGGGACGCGGTGTTCTCGCCACGGCTGGCCGGGTTCGTCCTCGACGCGTTCTCCGACCGGCCCGGTGCCGCGCCGCCGGTGGACCCCGAACTGGACCTGCTGACCCCCCGGGAGCGGGACGTGCTGCGGCTGCTGGCCAGGGGATACGCCTACAAGGAGATCGCTGCCGAGCTGTTCATCTCGATCAAGACGGTGGAGACGCACGTGTCCTCGGTGCTGCGCAAGACCCAGCTGTCCAACCGGCACGAGCTGTCCCGCTGGGCCTCCGACCGCCGACTCGTCTGACCAGCTGGGCGGCCCAGTTACCGAGCTGCACAGAGGGGCGGTCCGTGGCCAGCCGCCGGCCTGGCTCAGCCGCCGAAGTTGTCGATCAGCCAGCCGCCGTCCGGACCGGGGACGAGCGCGATGCGCTGGGCCACCGTCCGGGACTCGCCGTCGGTGGCCTGCAGCCGCACCTGGGCGCGGACCGTCCGGGTCGGTGGCGACACGGCAGCGCTGATCAGCTGCACCCCGCTGAACCCCTGCCAGTAGCTGGTGAAGGCGGCCTGGCCGCCGAGCTGGTCGTGAGCCCGCTGGCTGAGCCGGTTCCACGCGGCCTTCGGGTCGCCCGGCAGCAGCGCGTAGTAGCTCCGCGCGGCGTCCTGCAGCTCGCCGTCGGAGGCGGGTTCGGCCGGCGAGCTGGCGGAGCTGCCGGTCGGGTCGATGCCGACCTCCGGCCGGTTGCCCAGGGCGATGCTCGCGGACAGGGTCGCGGTGAGGACGGCCGCGATCGCCAGCCCGGCGATGACGAGCCGGCGGTGCGCGGCGGGCTGCGCCGTGCGTCGGTGCGGGCCCGGGCCGGGCAGCCGCGGCAGCACACCGGAGACTCGCGCGCCCGGCGTACCGGCGGTGCTGTGCAGTCCGACGCGGCCGGTCCCCGCCCGGTGGGCGGCGCGCCCGGTGCCGGCGACCCCGGCGCCGGTGGCCGCGACACTCGGGGGCCCGCCATCCGGCGGCCCGGCACCCGGCGGCCCGGCACCCGGCGGCCCGGCACCCGGCGGCCCCGCACCCGGCAGCCCGGTGCCGGGGAGTCCGGGGTTGGCGAGACCGGCGAGCGCCCCACCGACCGGGTCGCTCTCGACCCGGGTGGGGCCCGGCGAGGACGACGATGTCGAGGTGCCGGACCGGTCGCCGCTGCGCGGTGGTGGCACCTGGCCCGGCTTGCCGGTGTTGTTCGCCGCGTCCAGGAGCAGGGCCCGTGCCTGGCTGGCGTCCGGGCGGCTGGCCGGGTCCGGATCCAGCAGCTGGACCAGCGCCGAGGTGAGCCGCCCGGCCTGCTCCGGCGGCCTGATCTGACCGGAGGCCACCACGTGCAGTTGGGTGAGCGGGTTGTCGCCGACGCCGAACGGCGGTAGGCCCTCAACGCTGATGTAGAGAGTGGCGCCCAGGGAGAACACGTCGGCCTCCGGCGTGGGCGGTGCCCCCCGGGCGACCTCGGGCGCGAAGTAGTCCGGCGTGCCGGTGAGGACGCCGGTCTGGGTGACGGTGATGTCGCCGGACGCCCTGGCGATGCCGAAGTCGGCGAGCTTCACGGTGCCGTCCGCGGCGAGCAGCACGTTGCCCGGCTTCACGTCGCGGTGCACGATGCCGACCCGGTGCGCCGCGTGCAGCGCGTCGGCCAGCTGCGCGCCGATCCGAGCGGCCGCTCGGTCGGTCAGCAGACCGTCCATGCTGAGCACGGTGGCCAGGCTGCGCGCCCGCAGGTACTCCATGACCAGCCAGGGCTCGCCGTCCTGCATGGTCACGTCGTAGATGGCCACCGCGTGCGGGTGCTGCAGCCGGGCCGCGATGCGACCCTCGCGCAGGATCCGCTGCCGGGCCTCGGACGCCTGCCGCAGGTCGAGGCCGGGCTCCAGGACGACCTGTTTGAGCGCGACCTGCCGGCTCAGCCGCAGATCGGTGGCCAGCCAGACCGCGCCCATGGCGCCGACCCCGACCTGGGTGAGCAATCGGTACCGCTCGGCGACCAGCAGCCCCGGATGAGCTAGCGGAACGGTCGCCGCCGGCCAGCTGGGCCAGTCAACGTCTGCCACTTCTGTGGTCCCCTCGGATGGCGGCGGCCGCCGTCAGTGCCCGCCGAGCAGGCCGCCGAGCAGCCCACCGCCGTGGCTCGAGCCGTGATCCGAGCTGCGGCTCGAGCTGTCGGAGTCGGAATCGGAGTCGTGTGAGGACGACTTCTTGTCGCTGGAGTGCGACGAGCTTCCCGAGCCGTCGTCATCGTCGTTCTTGCTGGACCGGCCGGCGGACTTGCCGGCGGACCTGCCGCTGTCCTCGTCCGAGGCATGCTTGCCCGACCTGCCGGACTGCGACCTGTCATATTCCGACCTGCCGGACTCCGACCGGCTGGACGGCGAGCCGCTCGAGGTCCGGTCCGCGCTTGCGGCGTGTTTGCCCGACCCGGCGGGCCCGCTGGCCGCACTGGACCCGCCGCCGAGCAGCGAGCCGACCACCCCGGTCACCGAGCTCACCGCATTGCCGAGCGAGTCGCCCGGTTCGATCGGCTTGGTCAGGCTGCTCAGCGCGTCGCCGGCGGAGGAGTTGCTGTCCTTGCCGCCGGTGGACCTCGCGCCGGTGGACCTGGCGCTCACGGAATTCTCGCTCACGGAGTTCTCGCTCGATCGGTGGCTGCCGCCGCTGTGCACGCCGGTCAGGCCGTCGGTGGTGCCACTCACGCCGCCGAGCAGGCCGCCGACCAGACCGCCGACGCCTTGGTCGACGGTGCTGCCCAGCGCCTTCGTGGTGCCCGACACGGTGGACCCGAGACCCTGCACGAGCGGCCCGACGACCGGGACCGGAAGTGCCGCGCCCACCGAGCGGACGGTGTCGCCGAGGCCGCCACCGACGCCACTCACCGTGCCGCCGAGCGCCTCGGTGGTTGCCCGGCCGACCGTGCCGACCGCACCGACCGTGTTGTCGACCGCCCCGCCGAGCACCCGGGTGGTGTCTGTGGCAACGCCCCCGACACCGCTCAGCAGCGGGCTGACGACCGGGACGTCCAGCGCGTCGGCCACACCGGAGACGGTGGAACCGAGCCCACCGCCGACGCCGCTCACCACGTTGTCGACGACGCCACCCACGGCCCCGCCGGCAGGAGCACTGCCGCTGCCGGTCGCGGGGGCCGCCGTGGCGGGCGCGGGTGTCACCGGGACGACACCGGGCGCGATCGTGGTCGGCGCCGCCGGGACCACCGTGCCCGGGCTGAGCGACGGGAGCAGCGCGGCGGGGTTCACCGGGCCGGCCGGCGTGGGGAACGCCAACGGGGTGATGTTGGGGATCGACCCGCCCGCGAGGCCGCCGTCCACTCCCGTGATGCCACCGCCGAACGGCGAGCCGGGGCCGCCGAAGATGCCGTTCTCGGGGTAGCCGCCGTCCAGCGCGCTCGAGCCGGCCGGGCCGGGCACCGTGTGCCCGAGCAGCGCGGCGGCGCCGGCCAGCGACCCCACCGCGAGCATGGCGCCGGCGGAGGTGGCCAGCTTGCGGCGGGGGGAGGAGGGCAGGCCGATGAACGCCCGCTCGAGGCGGGGGTCGAGCGGGCGTTGCCGGCCTTCGGGCCCGGAGACCTCGCGGCGGATCAGTGCGCCGACCGAGACCGCCGTGCGGGCGCCGGGGGCGCGCCCGTCCTTGGCGCCAGCCGATCCGGGTCGTCGGCCGAGAAGATCAGCGACGGTAACGACGGACCGGATGGGCTGACCACCGCGCTGGGGAGCGAAGTCTGCCACGTTGGTGAGTCCTCCTGGGGGATGAAGCGACCCCTGATGTTTACCGGACAGTGACGGGGGCGGCCAAGTGCTACTCAACCGCTCACCGTCACTCACCTGAGTGGCCTAGACACCGCTTGCAGATGATTACCAACCGCTCATCTTGATGTTCAACCGAGGGCGACAACCTGGAAGACTTCCGCCACTCGGCCCAGGGGCAGGTCGTGACGCTCGGCGAGCTGTCGACCCCATCCCCTGATCCGGTCATCAAGATCATCCAGGTGGGCGGTCTGGGATCTGTGCGACCGCAACGCGGCGAGTTTGCTGTCGATGGTGTCGGTGATGTCCACGATGTGGTTCTGCCGTTCGTCGGGCGCGGCGATCAGCCACAGCTCGGGCACCGTCCAGGCGTCCAGCCCTTCCTCGGCGAGCAGCTCGGGGTGGGCGAACGGGTTGCGCGCGTCCGGGTAGACGGCGGCCAGCGCGGCTTCGCCGACCGCCCGGTGGTCCGGGTGCGAGGCGCCGATCCGACGCCACCAGATCTCCGGTGAGGAGGTGAGCACCCGCTGCGGGCGGAACCGGCGGATCTGCCGGGAGATGTCCCTGCGCAGCTCGATGCTGGCGGTGAGCCGGCCGTCCGGGTAGCCGAGGAAGGTCACGTCCCGGACCCCGAGCTCCTCGGCGGCGGCGCGCTGCTCGCGCTCCCGAAGCGCGGCCATCTGGTCCCTGGGGGTGTCGTCGAACCCACCGGCGTCACCGGAGGTGCACACGCAGTAGGCGACCTCGATACCGGCCTTGGTCCAGGACGCGACGGTGCCACCGGCGCCGAAGTCCACGTCGTCCGGGTGCGCGGTCACCACCAGGGCGCGCTGGACGTCCGATCGGGGGCGGACCGCACCGGCACTCATGCCACTCTTGGCACTCTTGGCGTTCACCGGACCGACATTACGTCGATGCCCGGCCGGTGCCCCGCTCAGCGAGGGCGCGGGCGAGGGCGCGGACGTAGCTCCGGACCGGTCAGACATCACCCCGGAAGTGGTGCCGGGTGCTCTCCAGCGCGCGGTAGCCGGCCACGCCGCTGCCACCGCCGAGCACCAGCCCGATCAGGTCCGGGAACATCCCGCCGGAGGTGCACAGCAGGCCGATCAGGGCGATGACGGCGAGCACGGCGGCCGTGGTCCGTTGGCCGCGCACGTACTCCAGCGCGGCCCCGCCGGACACCCCGCGCTTGGTCGCGGCCGAGGACAGCATGGCCAGGTAACCCGCGTTGCCGGCGGTGACCACCAACCCGAGCAGTGCCACCAGGAAAGCGACGAATCCGAACACTGCACCCATGGGATTCACAGTGCCACAGATCCGGTCGGTGGCGGCGCGACGGGCCGGCGGGTCAGGCGCGCCCGAGCCGGCCCCGGCCGAGCCGCAGCAGCAGCATGCCCAGCTCGCGGCCCTCCGGGCCGAGGTCGCGGAACCGGGCCAGCACGGCCTGCTCCCGGCTGAGCACGATGCGCGGGCCGCCCTCGGCCCGGCGGATGGCGCCGATCTGCTGGGAGACCTCACTGCGCCGCAGGATCATCCGGAGGATCTCGGCGTCCAGCCGGTCGATCTCCTCGCGCAGCTCGGTGATGTCGTCCGACGGCGGCAGTGACTCCGCCGACTTGGCCGACGGCGGGAGTGACTCGGCCGACTTGTCCGACGGCGGCAGTGACTCCGCCGACTCGGCCGACTCCGCCGCGACGGCCGAGTTGCTGCCGGCGGGTGTACCGGTACTGGTGGGGCTGGTCACGGTTCCTCCTGTGGGGCGATTTGACGGCCCGGTGGGCGCGGACTCGTGACGTGCCATGTTCCGGCTGGCAATGCGGACATGACGCGGCCCCGGGTCCGTGGACTCCGGGGCGACGTGGTCGTTGCTGGTTGCTCAGGCGGCCACGGGCACCGAGGACCGGTACCCGTAGCTAAAGTTGCACACACGCGCTGGCACGTCGTTCATCATGCCACAGCGGCCGGTACCGTGGCGGCCACGATGAGTGCGCTGTTCGAACTGCCACATGCAGCAACACAGTCCGTTGCCACGCCGGGCGCCGCCGGATCGTTTCACCGCCGGGACCCGGAGGAGCTGCTGCGCGGGCTGAACCCGCAGCAGCGCGAGGCGGTGGTGCACAGCGGTTCGCCGCTGCTCATCGTGGCCGGCGCCGGCTCGGGCAAGACCAGGGTGCTGACCCACCGGGTGGCCTACCTGCTGGCCGCGCGCGACGTGCAGCCAGGCCAGGTCATGGCGATCACCTTCACCAACAAGGCGGCGAAGGAGATGGCCGGGCGGGTGTCCTCGCTGGTCGGCCGCCGCTCCGTCGCGATGTGGGTGTCCACCTTCCACTCGGTGTGCGTGCGGATCCTGCGCCGCGAGGCGAAGACGCTCGACATGGGCTCCAGCTTCTCCATCTACGACGCCGACGACACCCGCCGGCTGATCACCCAGGTGGCCCGGGACCTCGACCTGGACGCCAAGCGGTACCCGGCCCGCGGGCTGGCCGCGCAGATCTCCAACCTGAAGAACGAGCTGCTGGATTCAGACGCTGCCGCTGCCCGCGCCGGCAACGACTACGAGCGCCGGGTGGCCGAGGTGTTCGCGGTCTACCAGAACCGGCTGAAGCTGGCCAATGCGCTGGACTTCGACGACCTGATCATGACCACGGTCAGCATGTTGCAGGCGTTCCCCGCGGTGGCCGAGTACTACCGGCGGCGGTTCCGCCACATCCTGGTCGACGAGTACCAGGACACCAACCACGCCCAGTACACGCTGATCCGCGAGCTCGCCGGGCACACCGAGCTGGACAAGGGCGGTACCGACGCGGGTGCGAAGCACGCGCTCGAGCCGGCCGAGCTCTGCGTGGTCGGCGACGCGGACCAGTCCATCTATGCGTTCCGCGGCGCCAGCATCCGCAACATCGTGGAGTTCGAGCGGGACTACCCGAATGCGCGGACCATCCTGCTCGAGCAGAACTACCGCTCCACCCAGACCATCCTGTCCGCCGCCAACGCGGTGATCGCGCGCAACACCGACCGCCGGGACAAGCGGCTGTGGTCGGAGGCCGGCGACGGCGAGAAGATCGTCGGCTACGTGGCGGACAACGAACACGACGAGGCCGCCTTCGTGGCCGCCGAGATCGACCGCCTGTCCGACGCCAAGCACGCGAAGAACAGCGACATCGCGGTGTTCTACCGGACCAACTCGCAGTCCCGGGTCTTCGAGGACGTGTTCCTGCGGGTCGGGCTGCCGTACAAGGTGGTCGGCGGCGTCCGGTTCTACGAGCGGCGCGAGGTGCGCGACGCGCTGGCCTACCTGCGGGTGCTGTCCAACCCGGAGGACACGGTCAGTCTGCGGCGGATCCTGAACGTGCCGCGGCGGGGCATCGGCGACCGCGCCGAGGAGGCCGTCTCGCTGGCCGCCGAGAAGCACCGGATCTCCTTCGCCGCCGCGCTGCGCCGGGCCGCCGCCGGCGAGGTGCCGACGCTGGCCACCCGCTCGCAGCGGGCCATCGCCACCTTCGTCGAGATGATGGACGAGCTGGCGCAGCGGGTGGTGGCCGGCGAGCCGGTGGCCGAGCTGCTGGAGTCGGTGCTGGCGCGGACCGGGTACACCGCCGAGCTGGAGGAGAGCGACGACCCGCAGGACGAGTCCCGGGTGGAGAACCTGGCCGAGCTGGTCACCGTGGCGCGGGAGTTCGCCGGCGACGCCGCCGCCGACCCGGAGGCCATCGAGGCGGCCCGGGAGCAGGGGCTGCCGGTGCCGGGTTCGCTCGCCGCGTTCCTGGAGCGGGTCGCGCTGGTCGCCGACGCGGACTCCATCCCGGACGCCGGTGACGGCGTCGATTCAGGGGTGGTCACCCTGATGACGCTGCACACCGCGAAGGGCCTGGAGTTCCCCGTCGTGTTCAGCACCGGCTGGGAGGACGGCGTGTTCCCGCACATGCGGGCGCTGGGCGACCCGAAGGAGCTGGCCGAGGAACGGCGGCTGGCCTACGTGGGCATCACCCGCGCCCGGGAACGGCTGTACCTGTCCCGGGCCATCGTGCGCTCGGTGTTCGGTGCGCCGTCCACCAACCCGCCGTCCCGGTTCCTCGACGAGATCCCGACCGAGCTGCTGGACTGGCGGCGGTCCGCTGCGTCCATCTCGGAGCGCTCGGCCCCGGTCGGCATGGTCGGCTTCGGCCAGCGGGGCCGGTTCGGCGGCGGCACCGGCGGCCCGGGCCTGCGTGGCGGCTCGGACCGGGGTGCCTGGCGGCCCGGCGCGGCCCCGTCCATGGCCCCCACGCTGTCGCTGGCGGTGGGCGACCGGGTGAGCCACGACAAGTACGGGCTGGGCACGGTGGTGGCCACCGAGGGCGTCGGCCCGCGCGCCAACGCCACCATCGACTTCGGCAGTGCCGGCACCGTGCGACTGATGCTGATCGGCGGCGTCCCCCTCCAGAAGCTCTAGCCGCACACCCCGCCGACCGCCGTCCCGCGCCCCGCCCGTGCCCGCGAGTCGGGGATTTCGTCAGGGTGAGTCGCGGATTTCGTCAGGGTGTGGGTCGCCGGCGTCGCTGATCGCCGGGTTGATCGCCAAGTCGATCCGGGCGCGGCGGCCGAGGCCGAGGTACGCGGCGGGCAAGTACGCGAAGCCGATGCTCGCCGTGTCACGTAGCTCGGCGACCGGCGTTCCACTCCTGGACGGGGCAGTCCCCGGAACGGGTGCGCGCCGCCGCTACCTGACCGTGACAGGGGTCAGTCGGCGGCCACGCCGGGGTTGCCGGTCACCCGGATGCCCCGGGCGGCGAGCCAGGGCAGCGGGTTGAGCTTCTTGCCACTGGGGTCCCAGATCTCGAAGTGCAGGTGCGGGCCGGTCGACTGGCCCCGGTTGCCCATCTCGGCGATCTGCTGCCCGGCCTTGACCTTCTGCCCGATGTGCACCAGCGACCGGTTGATGTGGCCGTACACGCTGATCCAGCCGCCCGGGTGCAGGATGCGGACCCACAGGCCGAAGCCGGACGCCGGGCCGGAGGAGATGATCGTGCCGTCGGTGACCGCGTAGATCGGGGTGCCGATCTTGTTGGCCAGGTCGATGCCGTAGTGCGTGACACCCCAGCGGCCACCGAAGCCGGAGGTGAACACCCCGGTGGTCGGCTTGACGAACTCCTGCCCGTTGAAGATCGAGGCCTGCGGGGCGCCGCCGGCCAGCGCGGACCGGATGCGCAGCGCGTTCTTGGCGAGCTGCTCGCCCACCTTGACCGCCTTGGTCAGGCTCTCCACGTCCGCGACGTCGGTGTCGTCGTCCATCGCGGACAGTTCCGGCGTCTCGCGGGAGTAGCGGCCCACCACCGCCGAGTGGCCGGGCAGCTCAGGGGCCGAGGTGCTCTGGATCAGGGCTGCGGCGTTGGCCGCGCGGCTGATGTTCTGGTACCCGGTCTCGGGCTGCTGCAGGTTGAGCAGGCTGGGGACGGCCGCCACTGTCGCCCCGGTGGCCACTGCCGCGAGTGCGACACGACTCTGCCAGGGCGATGCGGGCGCGGGTCGCCGATGGTGACCCCGACGGGACGGCGGGCTGTACCGCACGCTCTCATCGGGGGCCGGTTCAGCGCCGCGTGGGGAGCGGTCGAGCGCCAAGACCTGCCTTGCCTAGTAGTCATGACCGGCGGGCGGCGTGGTCTGGGGAAACCACTCGAGCCAATTCGGGGGCGGCTCGAGGCCGGGAAGGACGCCGTCGTGACCGGTCTGTAATACGGAACTTCAGGAACCTAGCGGCCCCGGTCGGCGAGTGCAAACTCGCTGGCGGCGTGTCCCCGACGGGCTCGGTGCGGGTGTCCTCGGCGGGCTCGGACGGTGCTCGGCCCGAGCCGGCCCCGGCCCGGCGCACCTGGTCAGGAAGCCGGGTCCGGCCCGCTGACGGAGTTGGCCGGTGGCCCCGGGTCGGGCCCGGTGTCCGGCCCGGTGTCCAGCCCGGCGGAATGCGGCGCGGCGGCCCACCTGGCCAGGCCGCCGTCACCCCGGCTGGAGGAGCGCCAGCCGGCGGTTCGGGTGCTGCGAGCGGGTGAGTTGTGAGCGGGCGAGTTGTGTCGGGCCAGCCCCACGGGGCGCGCCGGCACGTCGTCCAGCCGGGCCAGCGACGAGGCCACCCAGTGCACCGCGCGC
The DNA here is from genome assembly GCA_036009565.1 of Pseudonocardia sp. Lineage (GTDB taxonomy): Bacteria > Actinomycetota > Actinomycetes > Mycobacteriales > Pseudonocardiaceae > Pseudonocardia. Next base: position 23,369 of record DASYLM010000401.1, read on the forward strand.
GGGTGGATGGACAGCGACATATGGCCCACGTCGCGCAGCTCGAGGGTGTCCACCGTCAGGTCGGGGTGGACCAGCCGGGCGTTGCGCTGCGGCACGATCAGCTGGTCCATCCGGCTCCACACCACCAGGAACCGGGTCCGGCAGCGCGGGGCCGGCTCCGCCAGCTCGGTCAGCAGGTCGGAGCCGGGCATCAGCTGGCGGGTCAGCGGGGTGGGCATCAGGTAGGCGGTCGCCGAGCCGCCGTGCGGGCTGCCCAGGGTGACCAGGGTGTGGACCGCCTCGTCGCCGCCGAGGCGCTGCACGTAGTACCGGGCGATCAGCCCGCCGAGCGAGTGCCCGACCACGTGGACCCGGTCCGAGCCGGTGCGCTCGCGCAGCCGGTCGACGTGGCGGCGCAGCTCGTGCGCGGCGATCCTCACGTCACCGGTGAGCGCGGTGAGCACGCTGTAGTTCACCGCGTGCACCACGCCGAACCCGCGCCGGCGCAGCGCCCGGCGGAACACCGCGAACACCGAGCGGTTGTCCATGAACCCGTGCACCAGCAGGATCGGCGTCCCGGCCGCGCCCATGTCGGAGATGACCAGGCTGCGCTGTCCCGGGCTGAGCGAGTCGGTGCGGTAGTGCGCGTAGCCGACGTCCGGGGTGACGCTCTCGCGGACCAGGCCCCACGGGTAGCTGGCCAGGTGGGCGGTGCACCAGGCCGCCTCCACCGCCAGCCCGCGCAGGCCGTACGGGCTCAGGAAGGTGCGCGCGGCGTACTCGGCGGCGCCGGCCACCGTCTGGAACACGGAGCGGGACGCGGTGTCGGTACCCGCGTCGGGTGATTCGGGCCGCCGAGGGGCCCCGGGACCGGGGGTGACGGAAGACCCACCTGGCGCGCCGTGTCTCGATCGGTCGACTGGGCCGACCGGGTGGCCCACAATGCTGTCGACCACGCCGCCCTCGTCATCGGGGACTGACATGTTCTGACGGTACGTCAAACACGGATTAAAAACATCCGGTGCGCAAATTCGAGTGGCGGACACGCCCCGTTGGCGACGCTGAACTGCACGTTCGGCGAGATTGGACTAGCTTCCGGCGATGCGATCGAGGTTACCGGTCGGTGCGTTGAGCCCGGTCGCGATCGGTGGGATCGCGCTCGGCGCGCTGCTGGTCGCCGCCGGCCCGAGATACCCGGTTGCCGTCGCCGCCGACGGCGCCGCGGTGGGTCCCGCGTACGGGGTCTGGCCGCTGCTCGCGGTCCTCGCGGTGGTGCCGGCCGTGGTCTCGGTGATGCTGCTGCTGGTGCGGCAGCGGGCACCCGGGCTGGCGCTGATCGCCTCGGTCGGCGCGGTGTCGGTCGGCCAGCTGCCGCTGACCGTCCAGCTGCTGCTCGACCCGGTGCGGGCGGCCCGGGCCGAGCTGGTCGCCCCGGCCGGTGTCGGCGAGCTACGCCCCGGACCGGGCGCTTGGCTGTTGCTGGCCGGTCAGCTGCTCACCGTGCTCGGCGGGCTGGCGGCGGCCCGGGAGGCCAGCGCGCTGCGCGGCGAGCGGAGCATGGACGAGCCGGCGATCGGGCCGCGCACACCGCCGGGCGCACTTCTGCTCGGGGTCGGCTGCGCGGTGCTGGCCGACCTCGGCGTGCTGGCCGCGCCGTACGTCTCGACCGACCCGTGGCTGGTGCCGCGCTCGGTACTGGACGCCCCGGTATGGGCGGCCGCCGGCGGCTTTGCGCTGGCCACCGGGGTCGCACTGGCGGTCGTGCTGGCCTGCTCGACGCCGGATCCCCGGGTATCGGCGGGCGGCCTGGTGGGGGCGGCGCTCGGGGTGCTCGGCGTGGTAGCGCCCCGGGTCACGGTCGCCGCGTTGGCCGGGTCCGGCGGGCTGCGGGTCGCGCTGGGGCCGGTGTTGGGCGTCGTCGGCGTGCTCGGGCTCGCGCTGTTGGCCTGCTGGGTGGGGTACCGGGGTCGGCGGGCGGCCGCCGGGACCGCGCTCACCGGCGGATACGCCCCGGCGGGCCGCATCGGCGGGTCGGGCGCACTGGCCAGGTTGGGCGGCGCGGCGGATCGGCTGGCCGGGGCACCGGCAACCGCGCTGGCGGTGCGCTGCCGGCTGGCCGGCGCCGGGCTGACCGTGCTGGCCGGCGGCTGTGCGGTCGCCGCCGCACTGACCGAGCCGCTGCGGCTGGCCGCCGACCTGCCGCACCCGCAGCTGGTGGCCCGCTGGATGCTGCTCGCCGCCGGTGTCCTGCTGGTGCCGCTGGGGGTGCTCACCGCGACCCGGCGACTCGGGCCGACGGTCCGACCGGCGCTGGCCGTGGTGCTGGTGGTGGTGCCGCTGGCGGCCGGCGATCCGTTGGCCGCGCTGCTCGCCGTGCTCGGGCTGCCCGGGGTGAACGCCGGCGTGGGGCTCGGGCTGATGCTGCTCAGCGTGGTGCTGGCCGGGGCCGCCGGGCTCACCGTGGTACTCGCCGGCGGTTTCGAGCGCGACGAGGTCGAGGTGACCAGGACCCCGTACGAGGGGCCGCTGCCGGCCGCGGCGGCCGCGGCGGCGGTGCTTGCGGTACCGGCGTTCTGGCTGCCGCTGCTGGACGGGGTGGGCTGGGGCACCACGGGGGTGTTGCAGCCGCCGTTCGGGCTGCCGTCGTGGGCGCTGCTGGCCGGGTTCGCGGTGACCGCTGGCGCGGTGCTGATCGGGCCGAGATGCCGGCCGGCGCGGGCCATCGCACTGTTCGCCGGCGTGGTCGCGGTACTGCTCTTCCGGGTGCTGCGGCTCGCGGTGACGCCGGGTCTGGCGGTGGGCGACAGTGTCGGCGAGGGTGCCTGGGCGAGCGGGCTGTGCCTGTTACTCGTTCTGGTCGCGGGGGCTTTCGTACTGCGTGGGGTACTGCGCGGGGGACTGCGTGGCCGCCCGAGAGCCGTTCCCAGCTCCGCTCCGGCGGCCGTTGGGCTGCCTGAGCGCGAGGAGGTGCCGAGGTGACCGGGCGGATCCGGGTGGTGATCGCCGAGCCCGGCCCGGACGGGCCGGACCGGCGTGCCGAGGTGGTGGCCAGGGCGCTGCGCGACGCCGGCATGGAGGTCATCTACACCGGCCTGCACCAGACGCCGGAACAGATCGTGCAGACCGCGCTGCAGGAGGATGCCGACGCGGTGGGCCTCTCCATCCCCGCCGGGGCGCACCTGACGCTGATCCCGAAGGTGCTGGAGCTGTTCAAGGAGCGCCACGCGCAGGACGTGCTGGTGTTCGGCGGCGGGATCGTCCCGGAGACCGACATCGCGGCGCTCACGGAGCTCGGGGTGGCCAAGGTGTTCGCCCCCGGCACGACCACCCAGGAGATCGTCGGCTGGGTCCGGCAGAGCGTGCCCGCCCCGGAACCCGCCGAATCCTGAGCGCACCGGACCGATCGGGTACCGGGTTCACGTCCCCCGAGGGGCTCAGCGCATCTCTCATACGGATCATCTGGGTGCTCGCGTTGGGTGACCGGGTGACTACTGCGTTAGATTCGCGGCGGTTCGGTCGGCGACGGCGCCGGCGGAGAGAACGAGGAGCCCAGACCCGTGAGCGATACGAGCACGCTGGACGCCGCGCGCGCGGCCGGTGGTCCGATCGAGGAGATCGGCGCCCTCTACATGCTGCACCCCGAGACGTTCGCCCGGAGCACCGAGAACGGCTACCCGCACCCGTTCGCCGGTTACTTCGCCGGGCGCGGCGGGGTGCTCGGTGACGCCGACGCGAGCACGGTGAACGCCGTGTTCGCGGTGTTCGAGCCGAACGTGGTGAAGATGTTCTGGGAGCAGGGGC